>CAZOSI010000152.1:0-7936 GCA_964582485.1 uncultured Novosphingobium sp. | reverse complement strand
TATGGAACGCGGCGTTATGATCCTGCAAGTCGCAACGATGCAGTCCTGTTTGCGGTGGGAATTGAGTCGTTCCTGAAACTGGGGGCACTGCTGATCTCAGGGGTGCTCGCAATTGTCCTGCTGCTGAGCCTTGATCGGCAAGTTGCTGCGGCAGGCATATCCAAGCTGGCCTCCAATTTCGCCCCCTCAGCCATCAGTGCGGACTTTTTCATCATCACCTTGCTGTCGATGACCGCGATATTCTGCCTTCCTCGGCAGTTCTATGTCACCGTAATCGAAGCGGATTCGAGCGACGATGTCGTGCGCGCGCGCTGGCCCTTCATGGCTTATATGCTGCTGACCTTGCTGGTTGTCTTGCCGATTTCGGCAGCTGGACTGGCTTTGCTGCCCGACCAAAGTCGGCCCGATCTGTTCGTGCCGCAACTACCCATGTCACAGGGGCAGGAACTGATCGCGATTGCCGTTTTCCTTGGGGGGTTCTCGGCTGCCACTGCGATGGTGGTTGTTGAAACAATTGCCCTGGCGACAATGGTTTCGAATGACCTGATCGCACCGGTGCTGCTGCGAAATGCCAAGCTCGCGGTGAAGGATGACCTGAGCGGCGTGCTGCTTAACGCACGGCGAGCGACGATTTGCGCGATCATGATGGCGGCACTCGTCTGGGCGCTGGCTATTCCGGTCAACCAGCAACTGGCCTCGATCGGCCTCGTCGCCTTTGCGGCCATGGCTCAATTTGCGCCGGTTCTGATCCTGGCCGCCTATGGCGGGAACCGCGACGCGACGGCAGCCAAGGCCGGTATGAGCGTCGGGTTGGTGCTTTGGGCCTATACACTCGCTCTGCTCCAGGTCCTGCCGTCATCTGTTATCAACGGGCTTAGGGGAACCCTCTTCGACCCGACTGCCTTGTTTGGGATCGATGGCTTGAGCCCGATCAGTCACGGTGCATTGTGGAGCCTGGGCGCCAATCTCGCCGCGCTGGCGCTGGTCACCATGCGGCGGGTGCAAACCGCCGCGATCCCCGCCTTGCTGCGCGACGCAACGCCGGCCGCAGGTTCGATCGCGACCCTTGGGGAACTAAGGGCCGTCGTCGCCTGGTTTGTCGGCAATGAGGTTGCCGATGGCCAGTTCGGGGCGCTCAGTCCCGACCAAAAGATTACCCGGTCGGCAACGCGTAATGCCGAACGCCTGATTGCCAGCATCGTGAGTCTGCCATCGGCCCGGGCTTTTCTGGGTCGGCATTGTACGGATCGAATCTGAAGCACCACGAGGTTGCAAGGCTGCTTGAGGACACCGGCCAGAGCCTGCGTTTTTTAAAGGGTTTGCTTGCAGCGACATTGGAGAACATCGATCCGGGTGTCAGCGTGGTCGACCGTGAACTCAATATTGTCGCGTGGAACAGCCGCTACCTTGAGATGTTCGACTATCCCGACGACATGGTGCGGGTCAGCGCGCCAGTTGCCGAACTGATCCGCTACAATGCCGAGCGCGGGGAATGCGGCCCAGGCGAAGTCGAAGAGCATGTCGAAAAACGCCTGGAGCACATGCGCCGGGGCCAGCCGCACAGTTTCCAGCGCGTCCGCCCCGATGGACGGATTTTCAAAACCGTGGGCGGACCCATGCCCAGCGGCGGCTATGTGATGTGCTTCACCGATGTGACGGCTGAAGCCAAGGCGCTGTTCGAGGTCGAAAAGGCACGTGCCACGCTGGAAACGCGGGTCGAGGAACGCACCGGCGAGTTGCACGCTGCCAATCTGGCCCTGGCCGATGCCGATGCGGAAAAGACCCGCTTTCTGGCTGCAGCCAGCCACGATCTTTTGCAGCGCTTTCAACCTCGGCGGTGCCCATCCGGTGGCCCGAGACGTTGATGACGTCATCGACCCGGCCGGTGATCCAGTAATAGCCGTCGGCATCGCGCTTGCAGCCATCTCCGGTGAAGTACTTGCCGGGATAGGTTGTGAAATAGGTCTGGAAGAAGCGTTCGTGATCACCCCAGACTGTGCGCATCTGGCCCGGCCAGCTGTCGGTAATGCAAAGGTTGCCTTCGCGGGCGCCTTCCAGCGGTTTGCCTTCGCCATCGACGATCTGGGGTTTGACGCCAAACATGGGGAAGCTGGCCGCTCCAGGTTTTAGGGCATGGGCGCCGGGCAGGGGGGTCATCATGCAGGCCCCGGTTTCGGTCTGCCACCAGGTATCGACAATCGGACAGCGTTCTTCGCCAACCCCGCGGTAATACCATTCCCCAGCTTGCCTCCACGCATCCCGGCATCGGCAGTGATCACGATGGTCGAATCGCAATCCTGGATACGCCCGGCCAGCGCGTCGGGACTGAAGCCGCCGAACACGATCGAATGGATCGCGCCGATCCGGGTACAGGCTAGCATCGCCATCGCCGCTTCGGGGATCATCGGCATATAGATGGTGATCCGGTCACCCTTCTTGGCGCCCAGTCCATTCAGCACATTGGCAAAGCGGCACACCTCTGCTCGAAGTTCGCCATAGCTGATGCGGCGCTGCTGGGACGGATCGTCGCCTTCCCAGATCAGCGCGATATCGTCGGAGCGGGCCGGAAGGTGCCGGTCAAGGCAGTTCGCAGAGACGTTGAGTTCGCCGTCCTCAAACCATTTGATGCCGAAGTCGGATTCATCGAAACTGGTGTTCTGCACCTTGGTGAAGGGCTTGATCCAGTCGATCCGACTGGCCTCGCCGCGCCAGAATGTATCGGGATCGCTCAGTGACTTCGCATAGGCATCTGCATAGCCTTCAGCGTTGATAAAGCCTTTGGCGGCCCACTCTGCGGGGACCGGATAGAGTTCCGACATAGCGCCTTTCCTTGGTTCTGCAGGCAGTACCTGCCTTACCAAAAAAATAGCGCGGATGCGGTCGCGGCGCACCCTAGACCAAAGTCGGAGGCCTATTCGACCAAGGTCTAACTATCCCTCGCCGCGTGATTGGCGGACCATGCAACCGTCCAAACATGGGACCGGTCAAGCCGGCGTTGAGAGGGTGATGTGAGGAAGAATTCATTTCGAAACGTGCTTGTGGCAAGCGCTGCGCTGACAGTGTGCCTGCCTGGTACTGCTTTGGCAGATACCGCCAAGGAAAAGGAACTCGAGGCGCGGATTGAGGCGCTCGAGAGCTCATTTGGAACCATGAAAAGCGAACTTGAGGCAACAAGGGCCGAGAACGCGAAGCTGCGCGAAGCGACAACCCGGGCCGAAGCGAAGGCAAGCGAAGCAGCGCTCGCCCAGGCCAAACCCGCACCGGCACCAGCGCCGGTAGACGGGTTTAAATCGGGCAGCACCACAATCAAATTGGGCGGATTTATCAAACTGATTGCATCGAGCACCCACTATAGCGACGGTGAAGTCGCGACCAATTCGTTGGGGCGTGACTTCTATCTGCCCCAGACGATCCCCACCGGAGGGCAGCCAGCAGCGCATGATACCGATTTCAGCGCCAAGCAGTCGCGGTTCTGGCTCAATCTGGACACCAGTATTTCAGGCCATGTGGTCAAGGGCTATCTGGAATTCGATTTCCAGACAGCCCCCGGCACTCAAGGATCGCAGCGTACCACCAACGGCTACAACCCGTCACTGCGCCGCGCATACATGCAGATCGATCGCTGGACCTTTGGTCAGGACTGGACCACTTTCCAGTATACAGGGGCGTTGCCGGAAAGCACTGATTTCGTCGGTGGGGCTGAAGGGACAGTCTTCGTCCGTCAGCCGCTGATCCGCTACAGTGCACCGCTGTGCAAAGGCACCGCATTGCACATAGGGATCGAGAATCCGGAAAGCGGCACTGCCAATATCGGCTCGCCCACGCTGATTGAGAATGGCGACGATCGCCTGCCCGATTTCGCGGCGCGGCTGACCTGGACGGGGAAGGGCGGAGAGCTTTCGCTGGGCGGTCTGGCGCGCCAGGTCCGGGTTGAAAACCTGGGTGTCTCTGCCACCACTGGAGGATACGGTGTGTCGCTTGGCGGGAAACTCTTCTTCAACGATGCGAAGACAGGCGATGCCCGGATGTTGGTTACCTATGGCCGCAACATCGGGCGCTATGTGGGGCTGAATTTCGCGCCTGACGGCGTTTATGTCCCGGCCACCAACCAGCTTGAATCGGCAAACGTCTTCGCTGAAAATGGCGCGGTCCGTGTGCCGGTGGCCCCGGGCGTGCGTGTCAACCTGATGGGCAGCTATCAGAACGTCGACTACGCTGACGTCCTGACGCTGGCCAATGTCGGCACCTTCAACCAGCACGCTTGGAGCACTGCCGCAAACCTGTTCTATTCACCGGTCAAGAACATCGACCTGGGCGTCGAGTATCGCCATGGGGAGCGTGAATTGGTCAATGGCGCTGATGGATCGACCGACCGCATCGAAGTGGTCGCCAAATACAGCTTCTAAGAGACGATAAGGGAGAGAGTGCAATGGCTACGAACTATGACGCCTTCCCCAAGCACCACGAGGCGACCCAGAGCGAAAAGCTGGTCATCACCGCCTCGTCGCTTGGTACGGTCTTCGAATGGTATGATTTCTACCTCTATGGCCTGCTGGCCACCATCATTTCGGCCCAGTTCTTCTCGGGCGTGAACGAGACGACCGGGTTCATCTTTGCGCTGGCCGCCTTTGCCGCGGGCTTCGCGGTACGCCCGTTTGGGGCGCTGGTGTTTGGCCGGATCGGCGACCTTGTCGGGCGCAAGAATACCTTCCTGGTGACGATGGGGCTGATGGGCCTGTCGACCTTCGTGGTCGGTCTCTTGCCGTCCTATGCTTCGATCGGGGTTACGGCCCCGATCCTGTTGATCGTGATGCGCCTGATCCAGGGCCTCGCGCTGGGCGGGGAATACGGCGGCGCGGCGACCTATGTGGCCGAGCATGCTCCCAACCATAAACGCGGGCTCTACACCAGCTTCATCCAGACCACTGCCACTCTTGGCCTGTTCGCGGCGCTGCTGGTGGTGATCGGGACGCGCACTTACCTGGGCGAAGCGGCCTTCAAGGACTGGGGCTGGAGAATTCCGTTCCTGGTTTCGATCGTGCTGCTGGCGGTTTCGATGTGGATCCGCATGCAGCTGGCCGAAAGCCCGGTCTTCCAAAAAATGAAGGACGAGGGCACCACTTCAAAGGCGCCGTTGACCGAAGCATTCGGCCAATGGAAGAATGCCAAATGGGTGGTCATCGCGCTGCTCGGTGCGGTCGCCGGCCAGGCAGTCGTCTGGTATACTGGCCAGTTCTATGCGCTGTTCTTCCTTGAGAAGATCCTGCTGGTTGACGGTGCAACGACGAATATCATGATTGCAATTGCATTGGCGATCGGCACACCGTTCTTCGTCTTCTTCGGCTGGCTGTCGGACAAGATTGGGCGCAAGTGGATCATCTTGTCAGGTTGCGCGCTGGCCGTGCTGACCTATTTCCCGGTCTTCCACGCCCTGTCGAGCGCAGCCAATCCGGCGATGACCCAGGCCAGTGAGCGGTCGCCAGTGTCGGTCACCGTCAATGACAGCGATTGTTCGGTGCAATTCGACCCGATCGGCAAAAACAAGTTCGACAGCAAGAGCTGCGACATTGCCAAATCGTTCCTGGCAAAGAACGCGATCAGCTATTCGGTGGTCGAAGCGCCTGCTGGTTCGGTTGCTTCGGTAAAGATCGGCGAAAAGGTTATCACAGCTCCCGATCCGGCGAAGGTAACCGGTGACGAAAAGGGTGCCGCGATTAAGGCATTCGGCGGTGAGGTCATCGCCAGCCTTGAAGCGGCAGGTTACCCGGTGAAAGACAATCCGGCGGCGGCCAAGGATCCCAAGGCTGCCAAGAAGATCCTTTTTGCCGACCCGGCCCAGATCAACAAGCCGCTGACCGTCGCAATCCTGACTTACCTGGTACTGCTGGTTACGATGGTCTACGGCCCGATCGCGGCGCTGTTGGTCGAGCTTTTCCCGAGCAGGATCCGCTATACCTCGATGTCGTTGCCCTACCATATCGGCAATGGCTGGTTTGGCGGGTTCCTGCCGACCACCGCCTTCGCGATGGTGGCAGCGACCGGGGACATCTATTATGGCCTGTGGTATCCGATCGTGGTCGCCGGGCTGACTCTGGTTGCCGGCGTATTGTTCCTGCCGGAAACCTTCAAGCGCAATATCGACGATTGACCTTGCTCTCCCCAATATGAGCGAAAACCTGGGGCGGCCAATTGGCCGCCCTTTTTTTGCCTGATCGTCGCTGAGCCCGCCACATTAAGCTTCCCGGAAGCTTGGTCTCGCGTGGATTTGGATAGACTATAGACCAACAAATGCTTTGCCGAATTGGCCGCAATTGCATCCGATTCCGATCATCTGGCAGAGCGGTCGCAGTGCCTTGATAATCTGGCATCCATCCCGGCGACCCCACCCTACCTGAAGCACCAGGCGCATGGTTTGCCCGAGGGCGGGCAAGGGAGCACTGCTGATTTGATAGCACGCATTCTTTCAAATCATGACAAATGGCGGACAGGGTGGGTGCAATCGGTTTTGCGCTACTATTTGATCAAAAATCGAAATTCGATATTCGTAGTCTGCTGCCCCCACATTTGCCCCACTACCAACTTTCTGTTGCTCGCAACAACAATTCGGCGATGATGGCACGGGGGGGACGGGCATGCGTTTGCGGCAAATCGAGGTGTTCTATCATGTCTACAAACATGGTTCGATCAGTCGCGCGGCGCAGGAATTGGCTGTGGCCCAGCCTTCGGTCAGCAAGGTCCTGCGGCATCTGGAAGACGTATTGGGATTTGATCTTTTTCGCCGTGAACGCGGCAGGCTTGTGGCGACCGAAGCTGCTAGCGAGCTCTTTGATGAGGTCAGCCGGATTTACGACCTGATCAGCCAGTTGCGGCGCACTTCAGTTAACATTCGGAATCGGCGCGGCGGGCACATCCGCCTTGGCACATTGCCATCACTAGGTCTCGCGCTTGTCCCTACCGCCATTGCGCAATTGCACGCCCAAAGCCCCGAGCTTACCTTCAGCGTTTCAACCCTTCACACAGACGAAATCATCGCTTCACTTCTTGAGAAGCGCTGCGACATTTGCGTCGGGTTCGAGCTAGACGCCGGAGACCGGATCGAGTCTGCCGCGATCGCGCAATGCGAATTCTTGTTGGTAACCCAGGCGGGAACAATCGATTCGCCTGACGGCACTGTTCCTTTGCGCGCAATTGAGAATTTGCCGTTCATCGGAATCAGGGACAGCGGACCAGCTGCGAAGTTGCTGGGCGAGCTTCTCGATAACGAGGGCCTTGCTCCAAACGAGATCATCTCGGCGCAGACCTATCACATCGCTATGTCATTCGTTGATCTGGGCTTGGGCGTTGCTGTCGTTGATAGCCTGACGGCAAGCGCCAAGGGCTTCAACAATCTCGAGCGATTCCGGTTCACCGAGCCGGTTGGAATGAGCATCAAGGGCTATTTCCTCAAGGGAAATCCGAAACAGGATCTTCTCACATCGTGCGTCAAGGCGCTTCGAGACGCCGCTGCCGGAAACGGCCTCGACCTATAGACACACGCTATACCCACGATAAAGATTGGAAGCAGACAAGGGGGGCAGGCCGAACTAGCTTTCCAGCCAATTTGAAAAAACAGGGATGGACAGGGGATATGACCAAACTTCGCACCGCCACTATCATGCTTCTGACCTCTACAGTCCTGTCGGGGTTCATCGGCACAGCCAATGCGCAGACTGCGTCTGCTCAGGAAAACGCGGATGAAAGGACGCCTGCGCAAGAGATCGTTGTGACCGGCTCACGCATCGCGGGCTCCAAGACGCAAGAGGCCTTGCCCGTATCGATTGTCGACGCGACCCAGATTGCGGCCGTCGGAAGCGTTTCTGGTGACGACCTGTTTCGTGCCCTTCCTCAGGCCGGCGACGTGAACTTTCAGGAATCGCGCACGACCGGCCACCTCAAT
>CAZOSI010000151.1:0-7982 GCA_964582485.1 uncultured Novosphingobium sp. | reverse complement strand
GGGCTAATTCCCGAATTCGTCGGCCGACTGCCGGTAATCGCGACGCTGGAAGACCTCGATATCGAGGCGCTGGTCAAGATCCTGAAGGAACCCAAGAACGCGCTGATCAAACAGTATGCCAAGCTGTTCGAACTGGAAGACGTTGCACTGACCTTCACCGAAGATGCGCTCGAAGCGATCGCCAAGAAGGCCATCGAACGCAAGACTGGCGCACGCGGGCTTCGCTCGATCGTTGAGGGCCTGTTGCTTGACACCATGTTTGACGTGCCGACCGAAACCGAGATCGCCGAAGTGGTGGTCGACAAGGACGTGGTCGAAGGCCGCAAGGATCCGGTGCGTGTGCTGAAAGGCAAGGAGGAAGCAGCCTAAGAGCTGCTTTCGGCCCCTGACCGGGCAAACAAAAAAGGCGGCCCCGACACTGGTCGGAGCCGCCTTTTGATCGGGCTGGAGGCCAGCCTAATTGGCTTGCTTGAACACCACTTCGCCGTCCTTGGAAACGGTCATTTCCTTCTGGACGCTCTTTTGCAGCAGCCATGCGCCGCCGCGCTGAACCCAGGTGTCGTCGGCCGTCATTGCAATATCGAGCGTGATTTCGTTGCCACTTTCGTCCGGACGCTTGATCTGCATGGTCATCTGGCTTTCGACCGCAGCAGTATCGCCGGTCTGTTTGACCGAGATAACTTTTGAGGTGGGCTTCATTTGGGCCATTTCCGGCGGCAGCTTTGCCAGGTTCTCGATCATTTGGGCGCGGTTATGGGTCTCACCGCGAATATCTGTCGTTTCGAAGTCCGGTGCCAGCATCGCCCCCAGCTTGGCCGCGTCCTTGGACATCATGGCCCCGGTCATTTCGGTATACCGTGCCTCGAAGGCTAGTTTGGGATCTTCCTGGGCGTGGGCCACACCAGCCACTGCCACCACCATCGCCCCGCCGGCCAGCCAGTGGCGCATTGTCGAATAGCTCATTGATTTGTCTCCCTGCATCCCCAGCGCGGGTCTGCCTGTGGTGTGCCAGATAGACCGGCAGCACGGAACCCTGGATGAACCAATCGATCAATGCGCGGAATTTTCCGCTGAGCGACCGAGAGATCACGGATAGGCAGCTCGGCCCCGTCCGGCGGGTAGGGGTATAAGGTCCGGACGGGGCCACGCCGCCACCTTAGAAAAGGGCGGCGGCGCTAAGCCATCAGGCCGGGAGGAATACCCCGTTGACGACATGGACGACGCCATTGCCAGCCTTGAGGTTGGCCGCCGTGACCATCGCCTTGCGGCCCTGGCTGTCGGTGATCATGATCGACTTGCCATGAAGCCGTGCGGTCAGCTTCTGCCCGGCCAGGGTGGTAATCACCGCCTTGCCCTTGCCCTTGCGGATCAGCGCGGTGAGATCGGCGGCGCTGACTTTGCCGGCGACCACGTGATAGGTCAGCACCTTGGTCAGGGTCGGCTTGTTCTCAGGCTTGACCAGGCTTTCGACCGTGCCGGCCGGCAGTTTGGCAAAGGCGGCGTCGGTCGGGGCGAAGACGGTGAAGGGACCGTTGCCCTGCAGGGTTTCAACCAGGCCGGCGGCCTTGACGGCGGCAACCAGCGTCTTGTGATCGGGCGAACCGACCGCGATGTCGACCACGGTCGATGTCATCGCGGCGTGGCCGCCCATGTGATGGCCGGCCACAGCGGCCGGGGCGAAGGCGGCGATCGAAGCGCCGGCAGCCAGCGCGGCGAGCGCGAGGGTCAGCGGGCGGCGGATCAGGCTGTTGGTCATCGATAAAGCTCCTGTTGGATGGTACAGGCATCATGTCCTGTACTCTCCATACGGAGCAGCCCCGGCTACGGATGCAGTGTGGCGTCAGATTGTCGAAAATATTCCTGTCGCGACCACCGGACCCGCCGAACCGCCCTGCGGTGCACCGCCCAGCGGCTCGCGGGTCAGGACCACGCCGAGCCCGGCATCGATCCGACCGGCCAGTTCGGGCGTGAGGTGGACGCGGCTTTGCCGGCCGGGCTGGACTACGCCCATCGATACCGGCTTGGCATCGGGCACCACCAGCCACAACTCGTGATCATGGACCCCGTCACCTGCAACCCCGGCGGCCTCGACCACCAGGTCCCCGCTTTGCGGCAGATAGGTCAGGCCAAGACGAGGTCCGGCGTCGCTTCCGACCGGCAGACTTGCGACCAGCACCGGAGCGGCTTCAACCGTCGCCGGATTTCGCTCCAGCAAGGGCGCGCCGAGCAGGCCAAGCACCAGCGCCGCTGCCGCAGCAGCCACACTGCCCAGCTGCCAGCGCCGCAAGCGCGTCCGCAGCTGGACAATCTGACCGCCATCGTTGTCGTTCCCGGCCCCACGCTGCGCTGCGGCGATCCGCTGCCAGGTTTGCGGCGAGGGATCGACCGGCGGAAGCTCCTCGGCCATCGGCGCCAGTCGCGCTTCCCAGGCGGCAACCATCGCTGCCAGTTCGGGATCGCGCGCCAGTAAGACCTGCTCCTCGTCAGAGAGCAGGCGAAGCGCCATTTCGGCGGCGAGAAGATCGCGCTCGGTCATTGATCGAGACACTCCTTTAGCCGGGCCAGGCCGCGCCGCACCCAGCTCTTCATCGTTCCCAGTGGCACGCCACGCTCATCGGCAAGTTGCGCATAGGTCCGTCCGGTGAAAAAGGCGGATCGGATCGCCCCCTCCTGAACCGCGTCGAGCGTGCCGAGGCAGCTGTCGATCCGGCTGCTCGTTTCCCCGGTCAGCATGACCTGATCGGCCAAGGGGGCTGGATCGGGCAACTCCTCCGCGGCGGAAACCGGGACACTTTGCCCCCGTGCGGTACGACTGCGCAAGCGATCAATCGACAGGTTGCGCGCAATCGTCACCAGCCAGCCAATCGCCGATCCCCGTCCATCGGAATATCGCCCGGCATTGGCGGCCAGCCGCAGATAGGTATCGTGGACAACGTCTTCCGCCTCACTGCGATCACCCAGGATGCGCAGGCTAACTGCCAGCACGCGCGGGGCGGACAGTCGATAGACATGTTCCAGCCCATTGGCATCGCCTCCGGCCAGGCGGGCCAGGGCGGCTTCAAGGGTTTCGGAAGAATCGGCAGCGGGCATTACCGGCAATCATGCCGCTCAACCGTGCAGTCGGCAATCGTCAGCTGCCTGTTCGACCTGGATTGTCGTATGGTGGATGCCAAAGTGTTGCTCCAGCTGCCCGGCAATGTCGCGCAGGAAGGCGTCGCCCGGGGCGCCTTGCGGCATCACCAGATGCGCAGTCAGCGCGCTTTCGGTGGTGCTCATCCCCCAGATATGGAGATCGTGGACCGCCATGACTCCCGCCTGTCCGGCCAGAAATGTCCGGACCTTGTCCTCGTCGATGTGCCGGGGCACCGCCAGCAGCCCCATCTTGACCGCGTCCTTGAGCAAGTCCCAGCTGCCCCAGGCCAGGCCGATCGTAATGATCACGCTGGTCAACGGGTCGATCCAGTTCTGGCGCGTCAGGGTGATGACCAGCCCGGCAAAGACCACGCTGGCCGATACCACCGCATCAGCCATCAGGTGCATGAAGGCGGCGCGCAGATTGAGATCGTCTTTGCTGCCCTTTGCAAACAGCAGTGCCGAGGCGAGATTGACCACGATCCCGATCCCCGCAACCAGCATTACCATCGGGCCATCAACCTCGGCCGGCTCCCACAATCGCTGCACAGTCTCGAGCAGAACCGCCCCCAGTGCGACCCACAACAGCGCGGCATTGGCGATCGCGGCAAGGATTGACGAGCTCTTGAGGCCATAGGTGAAGCCCGGACCGGGCGGGCGCGCTGCAAGTACGCTGGCACCCCAGGCCAACAGGAGCGAAAGCACGTCGCCCAGGTTGTGCCCGGCATCGGCCAACAGCGCGGTCGACCCGCTGATGAAGCTGGCTGCGACCTCACCGACAACGAAGATCAGGTTGAGCGTTACCGCCAGCGCAAAGGCCTTGCCGTGAGTGGCGGGGACATGGTGATGGTGGCCATGATGATGCCCATGTCCATGGTGGTGTCCATGGCCGTGATGCGCATGGCCATGCCCGGCGTGCGAATGGTCGTGCTTTCCGCTCATGGCCCCTCCTGATGCCATGCGTTGCACAAATGCCGCAGTGCAGCAAGAATCGTCAGTCGTTGCATGGGGATATGTCGGTCAGATCGCCTGCATTTGACCGATTTCGGTATGGAAATTTCAAAGTGGATGATCCACGCGAAGTTATATTTCGTCATGCTGCTCGCATGTGAATGGGGTGCGATCGTTCGTCACAGCTCTGTCACTTGGGCATGTTTTTACTCTGCCCGCGCTCCTCTATGAGCGAATCCATCGCTTCACCTGCGCGATTCGCATGTGCCGGGAAGCTTCGTTGAGATTTTTCGCAAGTTGTTAGAATAACAGGGATTTTCAAGCCATGCGCCACAACTTCGCCCTGAACGCCGCAGCCAGCACCCTGGCAATCGGCGTCGCTGTCATCACCACCCCGGCCTTCGCCCAGTCAACCGGTTCGCAGGATTTCGAAAAGGAAATCGTTGTCACCGGGACCCGCGCGGGCGTTCAGCAAGTCGCTGGCGTCTCCACCCCGGACACTCCGAAGGCAAAGGCCGTCCTGACCAGCGAAGCGATTCAGCGCGCCGCGCCCGGCCAGACCGTGCTTGACACGATCAACCAGGTTCCGGGTGTCAGCTTCCAGAACAACGATGCTTACGGCTCGTCGGGCGGCACGCTCAGCATCCGCGGCTTCTCGGCTGATCGCATCAGCCTGACCTTTGACGGTATCCCGCTGAACGATTCGGGCAACTATGCGATCTACTCCAACCAGCAGATCGATCCCGAACTGATCGAGCAGGTCAACGTCAACCTCGGCACGACCGACGTCGACAGCCCGACTGCCTCGGCCGTTGGCGGCACCGTCAACCTGCGGACCAAGACCCCCAGCAAGGATTTTGGCCTGCTCGCCTCGATGTCGCTGGGTCAGTATGATTTCTGGCGCGTGTTTGCGATGATCGAAACCGGCGAACTGACGAGCGTCGGCACCCGCGCATGGTTCTCCGCCTCGACCACCAAGAACCGCGTGCCTTACAACGGCTATGGCAAGATCGATAAGTACCAGCTGAACTTCAAGGTCTACCAGCCGTTCGGAGCCAACGATTTCGTCGCGGTATCTGGCCACTACAACCAGAACCGCAACAACTTCTTCGGTTCGCTGCCGCTGCGGGTTGATACCACGCAGGTTCCGCCGACCACGCTCGCTCCGAACCCCGCGCCGCGTAACGCTGGTTCGGGCAACGGCAACCGCTTTCCGATCACCAATCCTGAACGTTTCTATTCGATAAACGTCCCCTGCCAGACCGACGTTCCGCAGGCCGCTGTCGCCGATACCACCAACAGCTGCGGCACCGAGTTTGACCGTCGCTATAATCCGTCGGACACCGGCAACATTCGCGTCAATTCGAAGTTCACCCTGTCCGACGGGATCGTGCTGACGATTGACCCGTCATACCAATATGTGAAAGCCAATGGTGGCGGCACGGTAACCGGGCGCGAACAGACCCGCGTGATCGGCGCCAACACCTACACCGGCTTCATTGGCGGTGCCTATTATTTCGGCAATGATCTTAATGGCGATGGCGATACGCTCGACCAGGTAACGTTGATCGCGCCCAGCCAGACGCAAACCCACCGCATTGGCGTGATCGCCAGCCTCAAGTGGGAACTGGACGACAACAATACCGTCCGCATCGCCTACACCTATGACCGCGCCCGCCACCGCCAGACCGGCGAAGTCGGCAAGGTCGATCAGCTGACCGGCGAACCGCTCGACGTCTTCCCGGTCAACAGCCCGCTGACGACCTCGAACAGCTTTGCGATGCAAAAGCGTGATCGTCTGTCCTACGCGATCCTGCAGCAGGTCGCGGCGGAATACACCGGCAAGTTTGGTGGCCTCACGGTCAACCTCGGCGTTCGCGCACCGTTCTTCCGGCGCAACCTGACGAACAACTGCTTTACCACTTCGGCCAGCGGTTTTGTCGATTGCTTCAGCCAGAATGCTACGCTGAACGCCAACTACACCGCCGCCAACCCGTACAGCTTCAACGCGACAACCAACGTGGTAACCGGGTTCGCGACCCCGCAGAACCGGGTCTTCAACTACAACAAGGTCCTTCCGAACCTTGGCCTGGTCTATCGTTTTGGGGACAACGTTTCGCTGTTCGCCAGCTACTCGAAGGGCCTGTCGGTCCCGGGCACGGACAGCCTCTATAACGCCTTCTACTTCCCGCTCGGCACGGCGCAGGCTACTCCGGCTCCGGAAACCACCGACAACTTCGACGCCGGCATCCGGATGCGTTCGAACAAGGTCCAGGCTTCGGTCTCGGTGTTCTACAACCGCTTCCAGAACCGCCTGGCGACCGCTTATGACCCAGAGCTGGACCAGAACGTCTACCGCAACCTCGGCAACGTCCGGAAGTACGGCGTTGATGGCCTGATTTCCTATCAGCCGATTGACCAGTTCAGCGTCTTCGTCGGTGCCAGCTGGCTCGATTCGGAAATCCAGAACGATATCGAATTTGCCAAGAATCAGGACGGCACCTCGATCTTCGCTCCGACCGGCGGAAAGATGGAATCGGGCGTCCCGAAGTACACGATCAACGTGGGTGCGCGCGGCTATCTCGGCCCGGTGACCCTCGGCTTCACCGCCAAGCGCACCGGTCCGCGTTATGTGTTTGACACCAACTTGCCGACCTACACCGGGTTCTTCGTTCCGGCCGGAGCCCGGACCTCGGCCGGGGCCGGTCCGGTCTTGACGAACAACCAGCTGGAGCTGACCCGCCAGATCTATCCGGCGCAGACCCCGGCCTACTGGCTGGTGCATCTTGACGCGCGGCTTGACCTTAACTGGACTGGAATGCCGGAAGGCAGCTACTTGCAGTTCAACGTCTACAACCTGTTCGACCAGTTCTATGTCGGTGGGTTTGGCGGCGGGCTCAATCAGTCCAGCCCCTTCAGCCGGACCACGGGTATTGCCACTTACGGCAACCCGGGCTTCGTCCAGATCGGCGCACCGCGTACGGTCAGCGGAACGCTGGTGCTGAAGTTCTGATCGAACAAAATCGCTTGAAACGGGAAGGGGCGCTTCGGCGCCCCTTCTTTTTGGGCGAATGGATCAACGGTAGACGCAGGCGTCGAGTGCTTCGTTGCGGACCACTCCGCTGCGTGCTGCGATGGCATTACCATGGCGGCGGGTGAAACCGCCGGGGTTGGCTACTTCACGCCGCTTGGGTGCAGGTAGCGCGGCCGCGATCCGAGCCGCTTCAACCGGGCTGAGCTGCGCTGCGGAATGCCCGAAATAGCGCTGTGCGCCAGCCTCTACGCCATAGGTGCCGATCCCGGTTTCGGCGACGTTGAGGTAGACCTCCATGATTCGCCGCTTGCCCCAGATGTTCTCGATCAGGAAGGTGAACCACACTTCCAGGCCCTTGCGGGCATAGCGGGTCCAGCCAGTGCCTTGCCACAGAAACACGTTCTTGGCGGTCTGCTGGCTGATCGTCGAACCGCCGCGCAATCGCTTGGAGCGGGCGTTGCGCTCAATTGCCTTTTCGATCGCCTCTGCGTCGAATCCCTTGTGCGTGCAGAATTTGGCATCTTCACCGGCGATCACGGCCGAAACCATGTTGCGATCGATTCGGCTGAGTGGAACCCAGCTTTTGTCGAAGCCGTTAGGATCCAGGATCATGGTCAGGGTAACCGGAACCGGCACCCATTTATAGACCACGGTCAGTCCAACGCTGCCGACCACGAACCAGCCGGTGCATTTGGCGATCCACCAGCCAATTCGAGCCAAAAGCGAGCGGGATGCGTTGCGTTTTCCGGGCGAAGAGAAGCGGGCCATCAACGTCAGTTCTAACGCACTGCTGCGGCCCCGCAAGCACAAGAAAAAGGGGCCGGATTTCTCCGGCCCCTTGATCGATTTGGCGTGAACGCCTGGC
>CAZOSI010000150.1:0-8075 GCA_964582485.1 uncultured Novosphingobium sp. | reverse complement strand
GGGGCAGAACTATCGCTCCACACCGGACATTCTCGCCGCCGCATCGGGGCTGATCGACGCGAACAGCCAGCGGCTCGGCAAGACGCTGTGGACCGAGCAGAACGGCGGTGACAAGGTGCGGGTGGTCGGCATCTGGGACGGTCCGGAGGAGGCCCGGCGGGTCGGCGAAGAAGCCGAGCGTCTGGAGCGCGAGGGGGCATCACTGGCCGAAGTCGCGATTCTGGTTCGGGCCCAGTTTCAGACCCGCGAGTTTGAAGACCGGTTCATCGCGATCGGCCTGCCCTACAAGATTGTCGGCGGGTTCCGTTTCTACGAACGCGCTGAAATCCGCGATGCGCTCGCCTACCTGCGCCTTATCGGCCAGCCGAGCGACGACCTGGCGTTTGAGCGGATCTACAACGCCCCAAAGCGCGGGCTGGGCGAAAAGACGCTGGAAAAACTTCATCGCCATGCCCGGGCCCGGGCAATCCCGCTGAGCCTCGCTGCGGTCGAGATTTGCGATACCGACGAATTGCCAGCCCGGGCGCGAGGCACGCTGCTTGCCTTCATGCGCGATGTCGCACGCTGGCGTGATTCTGCAAAGTCGCTTTCCCCGGCCGAGCTCGCCCGAACCGTGCTCGACGAGAGCGGTTATACTGCGGCCCTTCAGGCTGAAAAGAGCGCCGAAAGCGCCGGGCGGCTCGAAAACCTGACCGAACTTGCGCGGGCGATGGAGGAATACGAGACGCTCGGTGATTTCCTCGAGCATGTCAGTCTGGTGATGGACAACGACGCCAACGATGCGGCCGAAAAGCTGACGATCATGACGATCCACGCCGCCAAGGGGCTGGAATTTGATTATGTCTTCCTGGTCGGCTGGGAAGAAGGCGTTTTCCCCAGCCAGCGGGCGATGGACGAAGGCGGGCTGGCCAGCCTCGAGGAGGAACGCCGCCTCGCCTATGTCGCAATCACCCGCGCTCGGCGGCGCTGCACGATACTTTATGCAGCCAACCGGCGGATCTATGGCCAGTGGACCAGCTCGATCCCCAGCCGGTTCATTTCCGAACTACCCGAAGCGCATATCGAGCAGGAAAGCACTCTGTCAGGCGGCGCCTCGCTGTGGCGGGCGCAGTGGAGCGAGGCGAGCGATCCCTTCGCCCACATTACTCGCGGAACCGGCCGCGGCCCCGGCTGGCAACGCGCCGCCACCCGCGATTTCGATCCCGCCCCCAAGCGCTTGCAAGAAGCCACCCGCAGCGCCGCCAGTTTCGCCGCCAAACCGCGCAGCGATGTTGGCCTGGGGGTGCGAGTATTTCACGAAAAGTTCGGCTACGGTACGGTGACGGCGCAGGAAGGCAACAAACTGGAGATCGAGTTTGAGACCTCTGGGCCGAAGCGGGTGATCGACAGCTTCGTGAAGGTGGCTGAGTAAGGTCCTCCCCGTTCCGGGGAGGATCAAAGCGCCGAAACGCCCAGGAATCCGGGGACCGGGCCGTTCCAGGCGCCAGCCTCATCGGCATCGTCCGCATCGCGATTCGAAGCGACCTTGGGGGGCTTGGTGCCATCGCGCTTGGGGCGTTCGGCGCGCGGGGCGCGTTCTTCGCGGGCTTCGCGCGGCTCACGCTCTTCGCGAGGCGGACGCGGGGTGCGGGCTGCGCGGGGTTCGCGTTCTTCGCGGGCAGGCTTCGCTTCGCGGGGCGCCTTGTCCTCGCGGGGTTCCTTGGCTCCCTTACCCACTTCGAACACCGGCAACTTACCGCCGGTCAACTTTTCAACATTCGCGATCGCCTCGGCATCTTCCGGCGCGATCAGGGTGAAGGCACGGCCGGTAGCCCCAGCACGGCCGGTCCGACCGACGCGGTGGACGTAGTCATCCGGATGCCAGGGCGTGTCGAAGTTGAAGACGTGGCTGACGCCCTTCACGTCGAGCCCGCGCGCGGCAACGTCGGAGCAGCACAGGATGTTGATCGAGCCGTCCTTGAACCGGTCAAGCTCGGCAATGCGGGCCGACTGGTCCATATCGCCATGAATCTCACCTGCCGCGAAACCCGAAGCCTTGAGGCTTTTGGCAAGTTCACGCACCGTGGTCTTGCGGTTACAAAAGATCATCGCAGTCTTGACGTCGTCAGTGCGCAAGAGCTCACGCAGCACGTCGCGCTTGCCGCGGGCTGAGGCGAGCGGAACCTTGAACTGGGCGATCTGGGTGTTGGTCGAGGCCGGACGGGCCACTTCTATGTATTTGGGATTGCTCAGAAACTTGTCCGCAAGCTTCTTGATCGGCGGCGGCATTGTCGCGCTGAACAGCAAGGTCTGGCGATTGGCCGGGAGCTTGGAACAAATCGTCTCGATATCGGGGATGAAGCCCATGTCGAGCATCCGGTCGGCCTCGTCGATCACCAGCAGGTCGCAGCCGGTCAGCAGGATCTTGCCGCGTTCGAACAGGTCCATCAGCCGGCCGGGCGTGGCGATCAGCACGTCGACACCCTCGTTCAGCGCCTTGACCTGATCGCCCATCTGCACGCCGCCGATCAGCAGCGCCATCTTGAGGTCGTGGTTGACGCCGTAGAGCGCGAATTCATCGGCGACCTGGGCGGCCAGTTCACGGGTCGGCTCAAGGATCAGGCTGCGCGGCATCATCGCGCGGCGACGGCCATGGGCCAGGATGTCGATCATTGGCAGCACGAAGCTGGCGGTTTTGCCCGTCCCGGTCTGGGCGATCGCAATCAGGTCCTTCATCATCAGCACGCTAGGGATGGCCTGAGCCTGGATCGGGGTGGGCGTGTCATAGCCCTTGGCGGTGACCGCCGAAAGCAATTCGTCTGACAGGCCGAGATCGGCAAATTTCATGGGCAGATACAACTGTTAATAGGAGGAAGCAGGCTGATCCGAGTGAAGCAGGCCTCACGCAGCGCTCAGCTAGGCCGGCGCCCTAGGGCCAAAGGACCGCAAAAGTCAAGGAAATGCGCGGCGGACTATCCACCGCCGTGCGGAGTCAATCGACCTCAACCAGCTGGCGGAAGCCCGAGACCTGGCAGCCCATACCGCTGCGCGATTGCAGGCGATCGCGCCCGACACAAATCTGGGCGTCCGAATTGCGGGCAACAATGAAGCCCGAATAAAATTCGCGGCCCTGGCAGCCTTTCTCCAGTTTGGCCGTAACCATACGGCGGTCCCGAAGGATCAGGAGCAGGCGCGAATTGTCGATCGGCTGGACTCCGGCAATCGAATCAATTCCCAGACAATTGCCCCATTTGCGTTCGGCAAAGCGCGGGCCGCGGCCGCTATCCATGCCATTATCGAACATCGCCGCGTCCATCGGCATTGGTGCCGAACGCGGGCTGACCCGAATGGTTACGCGCTGCTGGATTGAAACTTGCTCGGCCGCCATCGGCTGGAACGGTTGCGTTTCCACCGACCTGTCACGCGGTGCCTCAACCGCGCCAAGCGCCGGCAGAAGCAGCACCAGCGGTGCCAGAAGTTGCGCGATCGATTGCATTGCCCCTGCTGAATAGCGCCCAAGATTGAACCACCGCTTAACCCCAAGCCGGGGGGACTCGCAAGGTGCCTATGCGCTGTGCCATAGGCCAATGGCAATGGAGCAAGTCGAAGACCCCTT
This sequence comes from uncultured Novosphingobium sp., assembly GCA_964582485.1. Taxonomy (GTDB): domain Bacteria; phylum Pseudomonadota; class Alphaproteobacteria; order Sphingomonadales; family Sphingomonadaceae; genus Novosphingobium. The sequence goes on along the minus strand of CAZOSI010000150.1, from coordinate 4,480 downwards.
TCTGGCCGAGGCCTCTGCGCTGCTAGGCTCGCGCGGGCTGACCCGCGATCCAGAGCAGATGGCGCCGTGGCTGACCGACTGGCGCGGGCGCTACACCGGCGCGGCGCGGGCCATGGCTTCTCCTGCAAGCACCGAAGAACTGACCGCACTGGTCCGGCTATGCGCGCTCCATGGCGTGCCGATCGTGGCTCAAGGCGGGAACACTGGCATGTCCGGCGGCGCGACTCCCGATACCAGCGGCGGGGCGCTTCTGGTCTCGCTGCGGCGAATGAATGCAATCCGCAAGCTGGATCCAACTGCCGGAACTGCACTGTGCGAAGCCGGGGTAATCCTGCAGAGCCTCCAAGATGCAGCCGATGCACAGGGTCTGCGTTTTCCCCTGACTCTTGGCGGCAAGGGATCGGCCACAATCGGTGGGTTGATCGCGACCAATGCCGGCGGCACGCAAGTACTCCGCCACGGATCAATGCGCGCCCAGGTGCTGGGGATCGAAGCAGTACTGGCCGACGGATCGGTTTATTCTGCGCTAAACCCACTAAAGAAGGACAACCGCGGGTTCGATCTGAAGCAATTGTTTATCGGCAGCGAGGGGACGCTGGGTATCGTCACTGCGGCAACACTGCGGCTGATCCCTGCAGTACCGGATCGCGCGGTGATTTGGGCCGGATTGCAAAGCGCGCAGCAGGCGCGGCAATTGTTGCTACATTTCGAAGCGCTGGCTGGTGCAACCCTCGAGGGCTTCGAAGTCATGCCGCAGTCCTGCCTGGACGCGGTGCTGGCCTATCTACCCGATGCCCGCGCCCCGCTGGTCGGTCGCCATGATTGGCATGTGCTGGTAGAACTGGTTGGCAGCGAAGCAGACAGCCTGGGAGAAGCGGTACTGGCAAGTGCGCTGGAGGCTGGGCTGCTGGACGACGCAGTGGTCGCCAGTTCAGAAAGCCAGGCCGAAGCCCTGTGGTCCCTGCGCGATTCGATCTCGCCAGCCGAACGGGCCAAAGGCCCCGCGATGCAGCACGATATTGCCGTGCCGGTGGACCTGATGGCCGATTTCCTTGATCAGGCAGTTCCGTCGATCGAGGCGCGCTGGCCTGGCACGCGTGCTTTCGGCTTCGGCCACCTTGGCGATGGCAATGTCCATTTTCATGTCCAGGCCCCAAAAAACGTCGATCGGGAGATCTGGGAACAAGGCGACGGCAAGGCGATCAGCCGCGCCGTGCACGATCTGGTGGCCACCTGGAACGGCACGATTTCCGCCGAGCACGGGATCGGCCAGCTCAAGGTCGATGAAATGGTACGATTGGGCAATCCGGTCGCATTGGACCTGCTGCGCCGGGTAAAACTGGCGCTTGATCCCCAAAGCCTGCTCAACCCCGGCAAGCTGCTTGCACCGAAGCCTTCAAGCGCCTAAAGGCGCGCGTTCGTGCCGGACTTGGGGTCACCCAGGCCGGGTGCAAGCAATACCTTCTGGAGAGACTATCATGGCCAGCGCGCCGCAAGCCACCCTTCCGCTGTTCTACAAGGACCTGATGCCGCTCAACAGCCGCGACCATGCCAACTGGCGCAGCCGTAGCACTGAATCCGCCACCTGGATGGTCGGCCAGCACGCCATCCCGCTGACCGCAGAAGAGTTCGTGCATGCCTCGCGGCACTACCCGATCGTTTTCTCGAATGCTGAAAGCCCGGTTCCGCTGGCGCTGATGGGTCTCAATGAAGGAGTCAACACCTTCTTCGACGATGAAGGCAAGCTGACCACCCCGGCTTACCTGCCAGCCTACGCCCGTCGCTATCCCTTCATGCTGGCCAAACTGACCCCGGATACCGAAGAGCTTTCGCTGTGCTTCGATCCGACCACCGACCTGATTGGCGACTTCGCCGATGGGAATGCTCTGTTCGATGGTGACCAGCCGAGCGAAGCCTGCAAGGCTACCCTCGATTTCTGCCGCAATTTCGAAGAAGCCGGGTTCCGCACCCAGTCGTTTGTCGAAGAATTGACCAAGCACGACCTGCTGATGGACGGCGAAGTTTCGATCCAGCAGCAGGGCAATGAACAGCCGTTCATCTATCGCGGTTTCAAAATGGTCGACCAGGAAAAGCTGCGCGACCTGCGCGGCGACGTACTGCGATCGATGAACCAGAGCGGTATGCTTGGCCTGATCTTCGCACACATGTTCAGCCTTGAACTGATGAGCGAAGTATTCGGCCGCCAGGTCCAGCAAGGCAAAGGCCCGGTTCCGGTTCCCGCCGCCTGATCGCGGGCATAGTCGCGCGTTAATTCGCCGACCTGGGCCGCATTATTCGTATGCATTTGTCCGCCCCTTGCATCAGGGGGCGGACAAGTCTATCTTAACAACCGTCTTGTCGAGCTTCCCTCATGGCTCGGTAAGGCTTGGTGCACGCGAGTGCACCTCCTCCCTGAACCTTGGCCACCTCGTGCAGCTTGCACGAGGTGGTTTTTTATTGAGTCGTTATTCAGCAGCGTTGGCCCAGTTCGTGGCCCGTCCCAGATCGGCGACTTCCGCTGCAAGCCGCCGGACCAACGCGCTTAGCAAATCGACCATTTCCGCAAAACCTGTGCCCGGTTCAGCCAGCCGCGAATCGAGATAGCTCGACCGGTCGATTTCAAGTTGCAGCGCGTGGATCCCGTCCCCCGGCGCGGCGTGGCGTTCCAGCACATAGCCGCCGGCATAAGGCCGGTTATGCGCCGCCGCCCGGCGCATTTCCGCGAAGTATCCGAAACAGCTCGCGACCAGCACCCCGTGGCAAGTGGTTCCGAACCGGTCGCCCAGAACAAATTCCGGAGCCGCCGGCCCGCCCCGATAGCCGAGCGGAGGCATTGAATGGAGATCGAGCAGCAGCGCTGCCCCCCAACGTTCACGCAACTGCCCCAACGCCGAACCCAGGCACTCATGATAGGGTAAATGGATCGCCGCGATCCGGGCCGAAAGTTCCTCGGCTTCGTGGCGTCGCTTCCACAATTCGCCCAGTCCGGGAATTCTGCGCGGAATCAGGCCAAGCCCGCTTCTTGCCCGCATCCCTGGAGTATAGCTGCCCACCGGATCGGGCCGCCCGCGGGCAAACATGTCCCAATCAACGTCCTGCGTATCGCGGTTGAGATCGATCATCGCCCGCGGTGCGTGGGCAACCAGCAAGGCCGCCCCGGTTTGCCGCGCCACTTCAATCGCCAACCGATCAACATAGCGATCCTCCAGCTTGAGCGCCGCGAAACCGGGATTGCGCATTCGTTCCAGCAGACTACCGGGATAGGTCCTGCCAGCATGCGGCACCGCGATCAGCAGTGGCACCGCCGATGGTTCGGGCAAGGATAACGAAAAGGCTGCGTTGCCCTCGCTGCCGGGAATCGTACCGCCGAATATGCAGTGCGAATCGGTTGTTCGGGCCTGATCGGGGTCCATATGGTAACGCTGGCCTGCTTGGCTGGCTGTGTCAAAGTCGGGCAGCCCAGAATTCGACGGGGATTATTAACCGGCTTGGTGTATCACCATTCAAACGGAAGCGGCCAAATGCCGCGCCAACTGACTAACTGCAACGAATAAGGCCAAGCGATGATCCGCATTCTCCTCGCCGAAGATGAAGAAGCCATGCGCACCTACCTGGCGCGTGCGCTGCAAAACGCGGGTTACGACGTGGTGGCTGTGGATCGAGGCACGGCGGCGCTGCCGCTGCTTGAGCAGGAAGAGTTCGACCTGCTACTGTCCGACATCGTGATGCCGGAAATGGACGGGATCGAACTGGCTCAGCGCTGCGCCGAGGTGAGTCCCAAGACGAAGGTCATGTTCATCACCGGATTTGCCGCGGTCACACTCAAGGCCAGCCGCGAAGCACCGCAAGCAAAGGTTCTGTCAAAACCGTTCCACCTCAAGGATCTGGTCCTCGAAGTCGAACGAATTTTCGGACAGCAGGCCCAAGCCTCGATCTAACGGCTTGCCAAGGCTGGGGAGCCTCGCTAATGGCGCTCCCCTGCCCGGGGCGACGGCCTCGGGCAGACCCTGAATGGTGCGGGCGTATAGCTCAGTGGTAGAGCACTATGTTGACATCGTAGGGGTCGCAAGTTCAATCCTTGCTACGCCCACCATTCCAGACACAAAGGGCGGCCATTGGCCGCCCTTTTGCTTTGAACTCCCCTCCTGCAAGCGGGTGGGGAACTCCAGGAACGCCCGCTTCGCGGCGCGCTTTCTTTACTTGCCCTGCCAGTTCGGCTTGCGCTTTTCGGCAAAGGCGAGCGAGCCTTCGCGGGCGTCTTCGCTGACAAAGACCGGGGCAATGTAGGCGGCCTGCTTCTGCCACATTTCCTCGTCGCTCCAGCTGTGCGAATCGCGGATGATCGCTTTCGAGGCAATCAGCGCCAGCGGGCCGTTGGCGGCAATCGCCTGGGCCAGCGCCATCGCGCCTTCGATCGCCGGTCCATCGACGATCCGGTTGACGAAGCCCAGTTCATAGGCGCGCGCGGCATCGATGAAAT
>CAZOSI010000149.1:0-8113 GCA_964582485.1 uncultured Novosphingobium sp. | reverse complement strand
ACCCAGGGCGGGGTGCCGTCTGCGCAGCGCAGGGTGCCGAGCTCGCGGGCGAGGTCGGTCATGTGAGTGCGGACGGGGCGGCCGTGCCACTCGCGTTCCTCGTGCCGGACATCGACGCCGTAGGCCGAGGTATCCTGGCTGATGACGAGGAGTTCGCGGGTGCCGGCGGCGACCAGCTTCTCCGCCTCGCGCAGCACCGCGTCGATCCGGCGGCTGGCGAGTTTGCCGCGCAGGGAGGGGATGATGCAGAAGGCGCAGGCGTGGTTGCAGCCCTCGCTGATCTTGAGGTAGCTGTAGTGGCGCGGGGTGAGCTTGACATCGATCTGCGGGACCAGATCGATGAACGGACCCTGGGTGGGGGGTGCGGCTTCATGCACCGCCTCAACCACCGCCTCGTACTGGTGCGCGCCGGTGACAGCGAGGACCGCGGGGAACCGGGCGCGGATCAGCTCGGCCTCGTTGCCCATGCAGCCGGTGACGATCACCCGGCCGTTCTCGGCAATCGCCTCGCCAATCGCGGCAAGGCTCTCCTCCTTGGCGCTGTCAAGGAAACCGCAGGTGTTGACCAGCACCACGTCAGCGCCTTCATAATCCGGGCTCATGGCATAGCCATCGGCCCTGAGCTTGGTGAGGATCCGTTCGCTGTCGACCAGGGCCTTGGGGCAGCCCAGGCTGACCATGCCGACGCGTTTTTGCTGGGGGATAGTGGTTGCCATTGCGGCGGCCCCTTACACCGGGGCGGGGCAAAGTGCTAGGGCGGTGCGAAGGAGTGAAACGATGGGTCCGGTGAACTGGGTGGCGGTATTGCTCGCAGCATTGGCGGCAGCAGGGGTGCTGTGGGCGTTCTGGCGCGGGCGGGTGCCGGTCTGGGCCTATGGGCTGACGCTGATCCCGGCGGCAATGCTGGGCCATGCGCTGGCGCGGATCGGGGCGGAGAAGCTGGCGATGAAGCCGCAGCTCTATTTCATGCAGTCCGGCGGGTTGGCGCTGGCCTTCGTCCTGCCGGCCGTGTGGTTGCTGGCGCTGCGGAATAGTGGCGCACGGGGCGAGGCGCTGCGCGACAGCGCGGCCTTTGTGCTGGCCTATCTGGCGATGGGCGCGGTGTTCTACGCCTTGGGCTGAGGCTTGGCCTTGGGCTTGGCTTCCGGCTTGGGCTGCGCTTTCGGCAGCATCTTCGCCGGATCGAGCGGGACGCGGTTCTTGCGCACTTCGAAGTGCAGCTGCGGCTCGGTCGCCATGCCGGTTTCGCCGACCAGCCCGACCCGCTCACCGGCCTTGACCGGATCGCCTTCCTTGACGGTGATCCTGGACAGGAACGAATAGGTCGTGGTCCAGCGCCCGCCGTGGAACAGGATCACGGTCAGGCCGTATTCCTCGGGCCCCTGCCCGGCGAAGATCACCTTGCCCGCCGCGCTGGCGCGGGCGGCGGTGCCTTCGGGAGAAAGCAGGTCAATCCCTTCGTGCGGGCCATCCTTGGCTCCGGCAAGGAGGAACGGGCGGCGGATCTTGCCGGTCAGCGGCCAGGCGAATTTCGGCGCGGGCGTATCGGCCAGAGCCGCTGCGCTGGCGCTGGGCGAGGGACTGGGCGCAGGCGTGGGAGCGGCGGCCTTGGATGTGACGGTCGGGATCGCGAGCTTTTGCCCGGGTTTGACCACAGCATCGGTCTTGAGCCCATTGGCTGCGGCGATCGCCGACCACGGCACGCCGTAATCGAGCGCGATCGAAAAGCCGGTCTCTCCATCCTTGACCAGATGGGTCCGGCGGCGCGGGATGACAAGCTTCTGGCCAGCCCTCAGCGCATAGGGCTCTTTCAGGCCATTAGCCTCGATAATCAGCACCCGCGGCACTTCGGCGCGGTTCGCGATCCCGCCCAGCGTCTCGCCCGCCTTCACCACGTGTTCGGTCTCGGACTTGGGATCGCTTGCCGCCTTTTCCTCGGCCAGCAGCGGTGCGGCGGACAGCGCCGCCAGCGTCAGGCCAAGGCGGACCAGCCGCTTCACCCGCCGTACCGCCCGGTCAGGTCGGCCAGCGAGGCATCGTGAGTCAGGTCCAACTGCAAGGGCGTCACTGCGACATATCCGTCCTGTATGGCTTCCAGATCGGTTGCATGTCCGGGCGTGTGCTCGATCCCATGCAGGCCAAACCAGAAGTAGCGGTAGCCTCGAGGATCGGTCCCCTCAACCACCGAGCCGCGAGCATAGTCGTGAAACCCTTGCCGCACAACGCGAATTCCGCGCACCTCGGCAGCGGGGATGGCGGGGAAGTTGATGTTGACCAGGCTGCGCGGCGCGAACGGCGCATCGAGCAGCGGGGCGATCGCCCTGACCCCCCATATCTCGGCCGCGGCAAAGGGCACACTGTCGCCCATGCCTTCCTTTTCATAGACCTGGCTCAGCGCGATCGAGCGGATTCCGGCCAGTGCCCCTTCGATCGCGGCAGAGACCGTACCCGAATAGGTCACATCGTCGCCCAGATTGGCGCCCCGGTTTACCCCCGAGAGAACCAGATCGGGCTTAGCTGGCATAACCGTTCGCAGCGCCATCATCACCGCGTCGGTCGGCGTGCCGGATACGGCAAATCGGCGTTCGTCAAACTGGCGCAGCCGCACCGGGCGGCTCAGCGTCAGCGAATGGCCGGCGCCGGACTGTTCCTCGGCCGGGGCAACGATCCAGATATCGTCGGAAAAGTGCCGCGCAATCCGCTCCAGCACTTCAAGGCCCGGGGCGTGGATACCGTCATCGTTGGTCAGCAGGATCCGCATCAGAGCGGCACCAGCCGGTCGATGCCGCCCATATAGGGCCGAAGCGCAGCTGGCACTTCGACCGAACCGTCTTCCTGCTGGTAATTCTCCAGCACCGCCACCAGAGTGCGGCCCACGGCGAGACCCGAACCGTTAAGGGTGTGGACGAACTCAGTTCCCTTCTGCCCCTCGGGCCGATAGCGGGTGTTCATCCGCCGTGCCTGGAAATCGCCGCAGTTGGAGCACGACGAGATCTCACGGTAAGTATCCTGCCCGGGCAGCCAGACTTCAAGGTCATAGGTCTTGCGCGCGCCAAAGCCCATGTCGCCCGTGCAGAGCAGCACCTTGCGATAGGGCAGTTCAAGCGCCTGAAGGATTGCTTCCGCCGCTGCGGTCATCCGTTCGTGCTCGGCGGCGCTGTCTTCTGGGCGAACCACGCTGACCAGTTCGCATTTCTCGAATTGGTGCTGGCGGATGAAGCCGCGGGTGTCCTTGCCAGCCGCCCCGGCTTCGCTGCGGAAGCATAGGGTCAGCGCGGTCATCCGCAGCGGCAGGACGGCATCGTCGATAATCTGGCCCATCACAGATGCTGTCAGGCTGACTTCGGCGGTCGGGATCAGCCAACGTCCGTCCGTGGTCTGGAAGGAGTCTTCCGCGAACTTGGGCAGCTTGTCAGTCCCGTACATCGCATCGTCGCGGACCAGCACGGGCGGATTGCATTCGGTGTAACCGGCTTGGGCCGTTTGGGTGTCCAGCATGAACTGGCCCAGGGCCCGCTCCAGCCGCGCAATCTGGCCGCGCAGGAACGTGAATCGTGCGCCCGAAAGCAGCGCGCCGGTCTCAAAATCGAGCCCCAGCGCCGGGCCAAGATCGGCATGTTCCTTGGGTGGGAAATTGAATGCGCGCGGTGTGCCCCAACGCAGAACTTCGACATTGGCATGCTCATCCGCGCCATCGGGCACATCGGCCAGCGGCAGATTAGGTATGATCGCCAGAACGTCGCTTAGCCGCCGGGTAAGCTCACGCTCTTCGGCTTCCAGTGCTGGCAGGGTGTCCTTAAGGCTGGCTACTTCGCCCTTCAGCCGTTCGGCCTCGTCCTTGTCACCCTTGCCCATCGCCGCACCGATCAGCTTTGAAGCTTCGTTGCGGCGGTTCTGCGCTTCCTGCATTCGGGTCGCCACAGCGCGTCGTTCGGCATCAAGCGCCAGGACCGGGCCGGAAAGTGCTTCCAGACCGCGCCGGGCCAGGCCGGCATCGAACACTTCGGGATTTTCGCGGATGAACTTGATGTCGTGCATAGTGCGGGCGCTATGCCGCTTCGGCATTAACGGTGCAAGGGCAGGAACGTGCAGGAGCGGGACGGTGCCCAAACTTCACTTGCCGGTAACCCGCGCTGGTGCATAGCCAGCAGGCAATGAAACGGAAATTCGCTCTCCTGGCCCTGGTCGCCACCGGCTGCGCCGCTGCCGCTGCGCTGGCCGCGACGCAAACCCCTGACATCACCGTGAAAGGTGCGCGGCCGGCCTTGCAGCCAATCGCCCCACCGCCGGCCACGACCAACTCCTATCCCTCATACATGCCGATGCAGGGGCTGCGCCGTCCGGCCCACCGGCTGACGGTCAAATGCGATGCCTCGCAGCGGGCCGGGCGCGAGGTCTGGGGCGGGCGCGATGCTTCCTATCTGGGCGGACGGGCCGAGGGCGGGTTCGAGATCGTTTACGAGGCGCGCGATGCCGCTGGTCGGCCGTGCGTCTATCCCTTCGCCCCGTGGTTCCCGCAGATCGTGGGCTCGCTGCACGGCACGCAATATATCGTCCGTTCGTCAATTCCCGGAGAGCGGGTGACCTTCCGCACCAATGACCAGTGGGCTTCGCTGACGCTGCGGCTGCTCGAAATCGGCAATGCCCGGATCCATTTCGAGATGAGCGACATCAGCCTCGATTTCCCCGGCGCGATCCAGCCCAAGGGCGCGCTGGCGATCGATGCCTACGACGGGGTTCGCCCCGGCCTGCTCACCGCAGTTGTCCGCCGTTCTAAAATCTTCGGAGGCAAGAACGCGCTGTTCGCGCCAAGCGGGCAGACCATGCTCTATATCGAGGATACCGACCTGACCGGCAATGTCGGCACCAATGTCGATCAGGAACATGTCACTTACCTCAACGGCATCCTTGTCTCGCACATGCGCAATTCCAGCTGGAGCGGGCAGCGGACCTGGCGCAACATCGCCAGCGGTCATCAGCTTAAGGACAAGGCCTATCTCAGGGTTTACGAGAATGTCACGCTGACCAATGCGCCCAATGGCGGCGCCCCATCGGCCATGGCCCTGGCCGATATTTCTTCGTTCGGCTTTACCTGGACCAACGGGCTTCACCTCAAGCGGCTGGAGCCGGCCCAGACGGTGCGTGACACCATGGTCGATCTGCGCAGCGAGATCGTTTACGCCCAGCCGTGGGTCTATCCGTGGAACCTGTTCGCCGATCCGCGCTGGCGGATGCCGGCGGCGCCGCTCCAGGCGCTCGATCAGGTCTATCTGTCGGTGTTCATGAACACCACGGTCGAAAGCTTCCGGACCGAACCCTATGTCTTTGCGCTGCGCCCGATCGGGACCAATTTCGAACCGGGCAAGACCACGGTCCAGGGTAACGAGATCACCACCCGCCCGCAGCAGCGGATGGTCTCCTTGGCGTTCGGTACCACGGGCGATTTCTCGCGGGTCTATTCGAACCAGGGCTGGACCTATGCCGATCCCAAGCTGCCGCAAGGCGCGGAATGGGTCGCCGACCGCGATGCTTTCATTCGCCACGCGCTGGGTTTGATCGGCCGGTAGTTCCGAAGCTGGGCGGGAATGGTGGGCGCGACAGGGATTGAACCTGTGACCCCACCCGTGTGAAGGGTGTGCTCTACCGCTGAGCTACGCGCCCATTCCCGGCCAAGGACCCTGGGGCCGTTTGGCGAAGGCGCGCCATTAGTGCCCTCTGCCCGAATTGACAAGGGCAGAAAGCAGGCTAGTGCGCGGGCTATGAGCGAAGAAACCACTTCCGGCCCTGACGTGCCGCCCGACCGCCTGGCGATCAGCCCGCGCAGCCCGCATTTCGACGAAGACAAGCTGATGCGCGGCGTCGGCATCCGCTTCAAGGGCGTGGTCCGTACCAATGTTGAGGAATACTGCATTTCCGAAGGCTGGGTGCGGGTTCAGGCCGGCAAGACCATGGACCGCAAGGGCCAGCCGCTGACGATCAAACTCAACGGCCCGGTTGAAGCCTGGTACGAAGACCTGGGTGAAGACGCCCCGGTGGCGAAAGCCTGATTAGCTCGATCCTCCCCATTTTTGGCGAATGCGACAAACGGGGAGGACTTTAGATCACCACCGCATCTTGCGTTTGATGATGTCCCCGATGGGGTCGCGGTTTGGCGCTGCGAGTGCCGCTTTTCCGGCATCGCGCAGCAATTTTTCGCCCTTCTTAGGCTTGGCCGGGTAGATAAATCCCTGGACCGGCCAGTGCGAGCCGCCCAGCGCCTGCAGCGGGGCATACCACACGCGCACCTGGCTCCAGTCATTGGCATCGGAAACATCGACCACCCGGACATTGTCCTCGATCTGGCCGCGGCGGCCGTTGATCGGGCTCCAGTTGGCATGACGGATCAGGATCGTGCGGCTGTCGACGATCCGGCTGACTGCAGCGACATGGCCCAGAGTCGATCCTCCGCTGGGCCGCAGCGCCAGCACTGCGCCCACCTTTGGGCGATAGCCGCGGGCATAGCGCCCTTCGGCCTGGCCCCACCAGGTATGGGCATCACCAAAGATATTGATGCCCGTAACCTGCCGGGCATAGGGCACGCATTGCAGATAGGGAGGCAGTTCGGGCCGGTCGGCGGCGTCCGCCTCGGCCACCTCGGCGCGCGTGGGCAGGCTCATCCGCGCCGCAGCCGGCGGGGCGGAAAGGGTGACAAGGACAGAGGCAAGCAGGAGCGAACGCAAGATCATGAGCGCCCTTTTGCCGCTACTTGGTTAGAGGCGGCCTGCGCTGTGTGGTTAACGCCACGGCAAGCATTTGCCGCAAACCTTGCAAAAAATTGCCGCTCGGCGCAGGGGCGCATTTATGGCGCTGCCCCAAGTCATCATTATCGGTCGTCCCAACGTCGGCAAGTCCACGCTGTGGAACCGGCTGGTCGGCAAGAAGCTGGCGCTGGTTGATGACCAGCCGGGGGTCACGCGCGACCGCCGCTTTGGCGAAGCGCATTTGCTCGGGCTCGATTTCACGATTGTTGATACCGCCGGGTGGGAGGATGAAGATCCTTCCAGCCTGCCTGGGAGGATGCGTCAGCAGACCGAGGCTTCGCTGGTCGGCGCCGACGTGGCGCTGTTCGTGATCGATGCGCGCGCCGGGCTGACTCCGTTGGATGAGGAAATCGGCCGTTACCTGCGCGAAAGTTCGGTACCGGTGGTGCTGATCGCTAACAAGGCCGAAGGCAAATCGGGCGACCACGGGGTCTATGAGGCCTTTTCGCTCGGCTTTGACGAGCCGATCCCGTTCTCGGCCGAGCACGGCACCGGGATGAGCGATCTGTTTGAGGCGTTGCTGCCGATCCTTGAGCCGCTGCAGCCGGAACAGGACGAGTTTGAACCGTTCGATGAAGAGGACGAAGAAGCGCTCAACAAGGCGCCGCTCAAGCTGGCGATTGTCGGGCGGCCCAATGCTGGCAAGAGCACGCTGATCAATGCTTTTCTCAAGGAAGACCGGCTGCTGACCGGGCCCGAGGCCGGGATCACCCGCGATTCGATCGCGATCGACTGGGAGTGGACCGATCCCGACAGCGGCGAGAAGCGCCCGGTCCGGCTGATCGACACCGCCGGCATGCGCAAGAAGGCGGCGGTTACCGACAAGCTGGAAAAGCTCGCCGTGGCCGATGCTCGCCACGCGGTCGATTTTGCCGAAGTGGTGGTCCTGCTGCTCGACGCGACGCGCGGGCTGGAGCACCAGGACCTCAAGATCGCCAGCATGGTGCTGGAAGAAGGCCGCGCGCTGATCATCGCGATCAACAAGTGGGACGTGGCCGGCAAGGATGCCGAAGAAGATGCCTCAGCGCTGTTCAACGGCATCAAGACCGCGCTGGAAGACGGGCTGAGCCAGGTTAAGGGACTGCCTGTCCTCACCGTTTCGGCCCGGACCGGCAAGGGGCTCGACATGCTGGTCAAGGTCGGCTTCGAAATCCGCGCAGCCTGGTCAAAGCGGGTGCCGACCGCGCTGCTCAACAAGTGGTTCGACGAAGCGCTGGAGCGTAACCCGCCGCCCGCGCCCGGCGGCAAGCGGATCAAGCTGCGCTACATTACTCAGGCCAAGACCCGCCCGCCCGGCTTTGTGCTGTTCGGGA
>CAZOSI010000148.1:5247-8134 GCA_964582485.1 uncultured Novosphingobium sp. | reverse complement strand
TCCCCGCCTCCAACCGTGAAGACTTCGACTGTGCCTGCAGCCATGTTCCTGATCCTTGCCTTACGGACGAAGCCCTTGAGCCGACAGGCTCCGCGAAAAATTGAGCGAAGCCGCCATTCCCGGCGCCATCTTCGTCTGCAGCGTCGTTTCGATCCGCATCGCGTTGTCCACGATCTGGAAAGTCCGGTTCACACGCTCCGATGTCGACGTATTGCGCTGGGCCAGCTGGGTTCTCACATCCCGGAGCTGCGCCATGAACGCATCGATATTCCCCTTCACACCGCGCGCCTCGAGCGCGCCTCGAGAAGCAGCAATCTGATCGAGCATATTGGTCATCATCGCATTGAGCATGTCGATCGCGACGAACTCGGCCAGGGTATCGATCTCAGTCGGCGCCAACTGGAAACCCGACGCGGCCTGCACTGCCAAAACCTTGTAGAGCGGGATGCTGGCCATACCGAGCAAGTTGCGCTCCTCGACCGTCAACTCCTGATCGGTACGCAGCTTATCGGCCATCGACTGAATCAACGCGCGAATGTGCGGCTTCAATGCAGAGGTATTCAAAGGCCCGAAGTTCTGCCCATTCGCTATAGGAGCCATGCACGCCGTCGATTCATCGCACTTGTAAATCGTGACCTGCTGCACACCATCGATCAGCGCATCCAGAATCGGCCCAACCTTCGGTCCCTGCGACACAACCTGGATTTCCGCACCGTCGCTGGTGCGCGCCGGTACAATGATTGTCCCCGTCAACGTCATCAACATCTCACGCATCTGCACGCTCTCGGACCCCAACGCCGACGCCTTGATAATGTCCCACGCATAGTTCTTCGGGCCCGGAACCTGATCCTTGAGCGCGCCGTTCGCCTGGCTCAATGTTGACGACTGCTGGCCACCGTTGCCGCATTTTTGTTTCGAGCGAGCCCAATCCGAAAAGATGCCTTGGGAGTTGCCAACGGCCGAACAAACCGTGCTGGACTGAATGCCCATTTCGCCAGCCATGCCGCCGACCAGCGACTGCGCCGTCTCGCAACTCGAAATGTTCGCCTGATTGATCTTGTTCGCCAGATCCTGCAGATCCTGCATCGTCTTGCCGATCTGCGGACTGATCGCCTCGATCGCCAGCTTGAACGCAAACCCGATAGCGTTGTTGGCCACCGCCTTCAGCATAGCGACAAATTCATCGGCGTTGATGAACGAGAAGCTCCCCGTAAACACGTCAATGCCGCCGCAACCTGCTGTCACCTTCGGCAACTGCAGGTTCGCCGGATAAACCGTCTTTTGCGGGAACCGCGTCCAGGCCGAACCCAACGAATAATATCCGGCCGACTGTCCCTGATAAGCCGTCGGACCGCTCACATTGGCAGCCGCGCCCATATCCTGGAACGCCTGCTCCATGTCCGAGCCGACACCGGCCCCGGCCGGAGCAATCGCCCCGCACAAACCAAACGAAGCCGCCCCGATCGACAATGCGACACGCGCGACCTTACGATAGAGTCTCCCCATCAGAAATCACTCCCCGGCTTCGTATTGGTCAAAGTGAAAATTCGCTGGGTGATCTCGTCCTGCGACAAGATTCCCGTACCGATCGGAATCGGCCGCTTCGTCACGGTGTCATAGAGAACCAGCGCCGGCGTCGCCCGCGACGTCAAACCCATCCGGGCATAGTGCCCCGCATCCACGACATACTTCGGGAACACACGATTGGGCCCGCCATCCATCGAGACAGCCACCACATCAAACCCGCTCTTGTCAGACAGCGACTTCAGGATCGGCGCAAAGACCTCGCAAGCGCCGCAGCTTTGCGCGTAGAAATAGAAGATCCCGTAGCGCTGCGACAATTGCCGCAACACGCGCTCCTGCTCGTCCTTCCGGTTGTCGAGCCAAGCCCGCTTTCCAAGCGTCGAAACCGGACGCTGCAACGTATAATCCAAATCGGGATTCTGCCACATCGTCCGCTGCCACACATCCGAAAATGTCGATGCCCGATCCAACTGCTCGCGCTGATAGCGAATGTAGGCGGTCACATTCTCCTCGGAGGGTTCGAGCACCGCACGCGCCTTCAGCTCGTCAAGACGCTGCGTCACTTCCGCCAACTGAGCCGTCGCCGTCATCATCGGTGGGGCAGGCCGCGCCTTATCTGCAACAGGCGGACGCTTTGCCCGGTCGCAGTAAAACCAGGTCCCCAGCTTACGCTCACGACAATAGAACTCGTCGCCGGTAACATCATCACCAGCGGCCGGGCGACCGGCCTCAGACACCCCGACACCCGCAGACGAAACAGCATCGGCCGGAGCATCAGAACCCTGCGCAAGCGCAGCCCCGCCAATCAGCACCGATATACCCAGCGAAACGACCAGCTTACCGATCGACATACCTGTCTCCTTCCTCGTCCTTGTTCTGAAACATCCACAGCGCCGCCCTCATTATCGGCCGCTGCGACTGCTCCAGCACCTCATGTCCCAGCGCCGTGGTCTGAAACGATTCACCGCCATCGAACCGGGCCAAAAACCCTTCAGTGACCATCCGGCTGATGAATTCCGAAATCTCACCGGCCGACAGCGGCGCCCCAAACCAATCGATCAAACTCTTGACCAGTTCATCAGCTTCAACCGGCCTGAAAGCCTTGCACCGCAACAGCACCGCCCACTCCTGGACAGTAATCTGCGCCAATCCCGAATGCAGATTTGCCAACGCCTCCAGCTGCTCGTTCGAGAAGTAACCAGAGCCTCGCCCTCCCGCGTTCCCACGCGAGCCGCCGACATGCTCATCATCATCCTCGCCGCCGGGCAGGCTCATCAATTTGCTCCATTCTGCTGGTAATAGGCGCGGATCTTCGCCTGAATGTCCGTTGCCATCTGCGCTTCATCAGGCAGCTTGGCGGCTT
>CAZOSI010000148.1:0-5237 GCA_964582485.1 uncultured Novosphingobium sp. | reverse complement strand
AAACTCGCTGTAGATTTCCGTGAAATCCATCTGGCTCAGATCAAGCCGCGAGAACTCGTCGATCGTGAAACCCTGGCACGTCTCATCCTTGGGCTTGGCCCAGGGCTTGTTGATCTGCGGCCGACCCTGCTCCTGAAGAATCCGGGTCAGCTTCGATTCAAAGCAGCAATATGCCTTTTTCTTCGTCGTGCAGACGCCCAGAAAGCTCGAAGAGCAATAGCTACCGACAAAATGACACAGGCCGAGCCGGTCCTTCACATCGAGCTGCTTTTCCTCATTCGAGCACATGAACTGCGTCAGGAATTGCGTGGCCACCGCCGCGATCGCCGTCACACCGCCGCTGCCCAAGGCCGACCAGGCCAAAGCCGCCGTCCCGCCGGTCAGAAGGCCAGACACCTTGCCCGCGCAGCAATTGACCAGGCCGAAAATAGGCTGCTTGCAGGTCTCCCGCGTCCCCTTGAACATATCCATCTTCGTGGGGTCGAATTCCTTGTGCGCCTGATCGATCGCACCGAGCGCAACCAGAGCATCCTTCAGCTCGTTCGACGGCTCCCGCTCGATCTGCTGGCACACCCCGCCGACGCAGAACATATCGCCGCCGCACATATATTCCTTGTTCGGCGATCCCTGCTCACCTGGCACAGGGCAGCTATAGGTTTTTTCGGTAACCCGGCACGGACTCCCATTCTGCACCTCATCAAGACAGGTATCGCGCACAAACGTGCATTGCGAATTGCCCTCCAGATCAGTGCAATCGGTCTTGCCCACAGTGCCATAGCACTTCCCGTCCTGCATGGTCGCAGCCGCATCGGCACAAACAAGCGTCCCATTCGCCGCCTGAGTTAGGGTCTGGCTACAGGTCGTCCCGCCAAGAGAATAATCGGTCGGACAGCTGTAATTGACCTGTGCTGGCGTCGTCAGCGTGCAGGTTGTTCCCGAAAGACTATAATTCGCCGGACACGCATACTGCGCCGTCGCCGGCTGCACATTGGTCATGCTGCACATTGAACCCGACAGGCTGTAGCCCACCGGGCAAGTGTAGATCGGTGTGGCCGTCTGCGTTTGCGTCGAATTGCACTGATTGCCCGACAGCGTCCAACCGGCCGGACAATTGTAGCTCACATCCGCATTCTGCATGATCGTCGACGTGCAAGTCGAACCCGACAAGGTCGCCCCGGCAGGGCAGCTATAGGCGACATTCGCCGTCGTCGTCGAATTCACATAACAGACAGTGCCCGAAAGCGTGCCGCCCGAGGGGCAGCTGTACGACACAGCCGCAGCCTGACTATTCGTCTGATAGCAAGTCGATCCCGACAGAGTCCAACCCGCCTGGCAGCTATAGCTCGTCGTCGGGGCAACGCTCTGATCCACGACGCACGACGTGCCCGAAAGCGTGCCTCCGCTGGGGCACGAATACTCAGTCGTCGTCCCGATATAATTTATTCCTGAACACGTCGTTCCAGAAAGCGTTCCACCTGAAGGGCAGCTGTAATTTTTTGCGGGATTTGTTTGATAATCCGAGGAGTTCGGACAAAGCGGGTTTGGCGCATCAGTATATGATTTGGGGCACTGATAATGTGTCGCCGGACGATACAAGCAATACGTATCTCCGAAAATCTTAGCCGAGCCAATCCATTTGGCGTCCGGAGCAGGACACCCACCCCAAATTTCAGCCTTACGATGAGCACAAACTTCTTGCCCATTGTATATCGTCCATCGCGTCGTGGTGTATGCGACGCCGCACTGATAAACATTGGTATGACACATCGTCGCGTCGAGGTGAAAATTCACCGGGCAGGTATAAATGACGTTCGCCGTATAAGAGAAACTCTGCTGACACTGGCCAGCCTGCAAAATCCACCCACCAGGACAGGTTGAAGTCGAAGTCGCGGCATAGGTCGTCTGCATCCAGCACGTCCCGTTCGCCAGAGTGTAGCCACTTGGGCAAATCTGCGTTCCCGTCGCGGGCTGAGACAACGTCTGACTGCAAGTAGAGCCCGACAGGGTAAACCCGCCCGGGCACGAATATGTCGGCGCGGCCGAGTACGTACTGACAGCCGTGCAGCTCGTGCCGCTCAAAGTATAACCACTCGGGCAATAGTAGCTCGGCGTAGCCGCGAACGTGCTGGTCGACGTACAAGTCGTGCCACTCAAGCTATACCCTGCAGGGCAGGAATAAACCGGCGTTGCCGATTGCTGGAGCGTCCGCACGCAAGTAGTGCCCTGCAGCGTCATGTCAGCAGGGCACGAATACCCCGATACCGTCGCCGCTTGCGTGAGCGTCTGCGAGCAGCTGGTCCCCGACAACGAAAACCCTGACGGGCAAGTATAACCGGAAACACTCGCGGTCTGTGTCGTGACACAATTGGTCCCCTGCAGCGTGCCACCATTCGGGCAACTATAGGACACATCTGCAGGCTGCGTTTGCGTGAAAGAACACGTCGTTCCCGACAGGCTCCACCCGGCCGGACACGAATACTGCATCACCGGATCGACCGTAGTGATCGTCTCACCAACGTCACAGGTCGCATCATAGAAGACCTGTGTCGCAGGTTTGGTAACCTCCTGACACTGGCCCTGGCCGCCACCCGCGCCCGTCTCCGTCGCCGCGCCCGATGCGTTCTCATTGATCAGTTCAGCCTGATCGAGCATGTCCTTCAGCGACGCCGGATCGACCCGCGACCTGTTCGCATCTGCCGAACGCATCGTCGTCCAAGCATCACCGTTGGTATAAAGCCCACCAGAGCTATTCAACGCGGCATCGCTACTGCCAAACAGGTCTGACATTCCTTGCGGCGCGGGCTGATACCCCGGCACATTGTTTGCATCGACCTGCTGTTCTGGAATCGAAGCTGCGTTCGACTTCGCATCTTTACCGAACGATGTGCCATCAGCACTCGCGGCCTGCGGCGTAGTGCTTTGCCCCGTCTGCCCATATGCGGGCGCCGACACATGGGCCAACGCCAGTGCCGCAGCCGCGATCCTGATCCAACCCGACAGCCGACCCATCATGCCGGACCCCTTTTAAGACGCCCAAGCGCCTGAGCAGAGATCGGAGAGCCAGGCCCGCGCCCCTGAGTAAATGTCTCCAACACATGCTCGAGCGTCACATTCCCGCTCATGCGATCGAACGGCGGCACAACCGTCTTGCAATCAAATCCATCGCAGACGTCAAAATCCGAACTCACGACCACGAATGTCGGAACAGACGTAACCTCGAAGGCCCGAAACAGCCGAGGATCGATGCCGATGTTCCCGTAGTCTTCGTTCTTCTCAACAACCTTCAGGATGCCTTGCTGGAAGGCCTTCATCGAATTGCCCGGAAAGCCGTTGAACACCACGGACCCGCCCGCCTTTGCCGTATCACGGATCAACTGTTTCAGACTATCAGGCGGCATCGACAGCGAGGCGAACACGATCAGCTGAGGAGCGCGGCCGCCTTCGGTCTGGTTGGCTGATGCCGTCCGCACCAGTTCATCAAAATCGATCGGCCCGGCAGGACCGCCGCCTACCCGACCTGCATTACGCTGCATGTTAGCCTGGCCCCGCTCGGCCACGCTACGCGCCTCGTCCTGCATATCCTTGCTACGACGCAAAACCTCATCAGCCAGCGCCTGCGCGTCCTTCTCGCCGCTCTCTCCGCGCCCAAGCACAGCCTGAATGTCGAGGCCCTCGACATTCTGCGCCAGCGCGTAACTCGCACCGGCAAGAGCAACACCGGCAACCGCAATGATCAATCCCCGACGCATCGCACGTCCCCCACTACAAAACGCAGCAATTGCGTTTGCGCCAAACCAAATATCCGAAGTCCTCGCCGATCCCCGGAATCGCATTGCCCGAACCCGGCTTCATGTCGCTGGCGCCAATCGGCGGGCACGCCCAACGACCCTTGACCATTGGCGAAGGTATCGTGGCCTGAAACCGATATTGCTGCTTGCGCATGATCGGCATCACATACTTGCCGCACAGGCCCTTGCTGCCCATCGTCCCCCACGCAATCGCCTGACGGTGAAGCTTGTAAGCAAACCGCGACAAGGCCAGACGGCTCGACTGGATCTCGCCAACGTGCGCCGCAATATTGCCGTTCATCGGGTACATCGGACCAAGGCAGCCCGCGCACCAGAACAACGGATCAAGCGGCAGCTTCGTCGTCGCCGCGGCGCAGTCCGCCGCACACGCAACCTGCGCGATCGGATTGGCAAAGATCGCGACTTCCGGATTGATCAAGGCTGTAAGCGTATCATCCTGCCACAGCGGATCGATCTCGGTCACATAAGCGATATCGAACGAGGACTGCTCCATGCAGCCCATGTCGGTGAGGATTTCCATCCAGTAGAGAAGCGGATAGACGTACCAATGCACATGCCACTTGGCGCCGCCATTGTTGCCATCGCCGCCCGGCGAAGCCCTGCCCCGCCCGATATTGAATCCGGGCGAAATCTTCTTCCCGCCAAGGCTGGTAAAGCACCACGGCTTCGTCGTGACATCCGCCAGACGAACCGGCTCCCAGAACCCTGCAGCAATCCCGATCCTGGGAATGGGCGAACCACAAGCACAGACCGGAAAGGACGGGTTTTCGGTATCAGGCCGATCCCCCGGAAAGATCTTCATCCCACCAACCGACAGCGGAAACAGGCATGACCAGCAAACGTCGGTCACCGGCTTGACGAAGCGCCCAGTGCATTTACCCGGAGTTGAGCTTGAATTCGCAGTTCCGCCCGCAGTGTTCGTGACCGCCTGCGTCGTCGTCACACTCTGCGCCGACACACGGCCAGCCCCAACCAGCAAGAACAGGCCAACCAGGACAAACGCCAGGGCAAGCTGAACGGCCCGCGCTGACCGGGAAGCAGCCGACCACCAAGGAAAGAACCGCGTCATGTTTTAGCGCCTCCCGATGCCAACAGGAATCTCGGACACCCGCATCACCCTGCCATTTTGCTCAACAACGGCAGGCACAGCCTGAATTCCGAACCGACCGATCAGGAACCCGCCCTGATCAAAGTAAAACCGCCGCTGATAGCGCGTCATCGCCTCGAGCGGCGCACCCTTGACCATGATGATCTTGGCGTTTGCGTCAGTGTATTTCCCCAGCGCCCATTCGACCTGTTCGGGGACATCGCCGTCAATGAACACCATAGCCTGGCGCACAGTCACCAGATCGAGCGGGTTTACCCGCTGACCAGCCTTGGCGATCAAATTGCCCTTCGTATCGGACACATCATGATCAAGTGTCATCC
>CAZOSI010000147.1:0-8293 GCA_964582485.1 uncultured Novosphingobium sp. | reverse complement strand
GCTTGAAAAAATCACCGTCACCGTGCGCTGCAAGCTTGAATTCGATGTCGGTGTGCAGGAACGGCTTGATCCCGAGCTGCGCTGCCATTTGCGGAAAAGCCGCGTTCAGCCGCCCCCGAAAGAGCGGGAGCAAATCGCCAAGCCGGTCGCGGGAAATGAAGCCTTGGCGCAGCTCGGGATGATAGCTCAATGCGCCGTCGACCAGAACCTCACCGCGGCCAAAATCCTCAAGCGACATGCAATGCGAACGCAATTCCAGATGCAGGTCCGCGGGAAGGAAATCGTCGAAAATGCAATGCGGAACGGCGGGCATACTGCAGGCTAGCATAGCTTTGCTTGACAGCAAGGCGGCCGAGGCTTGAACTGTGCGGATGAAGCAGACAATCGCCGTCCTCAACGCCATGCTGAAGCCCATGGTCGAAGCGCGCCTGCCCGAATGGGTCGACGTGCGCTGGTACACAACCAAGGAAGAGGCCATTGCCTTGGCACCAGAAGCCGAGATCGGCTGGTTCGATATGCATTCAAAGGTCGATATGGCGCAGGTGTTCGAACTGGCGACCCGGCTCAAGTGGCTCAATTCGGTTTATGCCGGGGTCGAGGCGTTCCCGCTCGACGTGCTGGCCAGGCGCGGTGTGGTTTTGACCAACGGGGCCGGGATCAATGCGGTGCCAATTGCCGAATATGTGGTGATGCTGATGCTGTGCCACGCCAAGAACTACCGTGCAGTGGTGCGCGCGCAGGATCGGCGCGAGTGGCTGAAAGATTCGCCCGGCAAGCGTGAGCTGTTTGGCAGCAAGGCGCTGATTCTGGGCTATGGTGCGATTGGCCAGGAAGTGGAAAAGCGGCTGAGCGGGTTTGGGATGGACCTGGCCAAGGTCCGCCGTAGCCCCGGACCCGGTGTCCTCGCCCCTGATGAGTGGCGCGGGCACCTGGGCGAGTTCGACTGGATCGTGATCGCGGTGCCCGCCACCGCCGAAACCGAAGGCATGATCGGCGCGGCCGAGCTGTCGGCAATGAAGCCAGATGCGGTGCTCGTCAACGTCGCGCGCGGATCGGTGATCGATCAGGCTGCCTTGACCACGGCGCTGAACGAATCCCGGATCGGCGGGGCGCTGCTCGATGTAACCACGCCCGAACCATTACCCGAAGACCACCCGCTGTGGGCGCTTGATAACGCGCAGATCACCATGCACCTGTCGGGCCGGGCGCAGGACCGGATGTTTCAGCGCTCCGCCGCGCGATTCCTGGAAAATCTGGCGCGTTTTGGGCAGGGGGAGGCGCTGGAGCCTACGGTCGACTACGCGGCGGGATACTAGGTCAGAGGTCTTCCAGCAGCAGCAGTTCGGCTGTCACCTCCAGGCGCGGTTCGGGTAGGTTGACGTGCTCTACCGCAACCACCGCCGCATCGGCCACCAGCTGGCGGGGAATTGAGAATTCGTGGTCGGGCAGGGCCTCGATATAGGCCTCTCCGGCGGCCACTGCCTCGGCTCCGGTGAAGGCCAGCACCACGCTATGGCGGGTGCCAGAGAAGGTTACGCTGGCCCAGTCGCGCTCGGCATGGCGCAGCAATTCGGCCTTGCTGCCGGCCAGTTCCATCAGCGCCGAGAGCAGCGGCAGCCAGGGGGTGCGCCGCGCACTGCGCCGCGCGGCGGAAAGCATGGCCTGATCGGCCGGAATATCAATGTGCACGGCAATCCTCGCAATACATGTTCATGAAATGTTCCACACGTTTCGCGGTTGCATCGCGGGGAGTGCGGCCGTTGCGCAAATCCCGGACAAAGCGCGGGTCGTGCGTCGCCAGACGCCCGAACTTGGTCCACGGCATTCCGGTTTCGCGCAGGAAGCGTTCGATCCGGGTGATCAGCATGAGGGAAAGGCCTTTCTGGTTGGCGGCGAATCGGCTGTAGGAAGAATCCTGTTCAACCCGGTGAAATCCTACTTGTCTAGGAAAAATACATCAGCTATGTGATTTTGATGATAAACCAAGATCCGCGCACCCGGCTGCTGCAACTCGCCGGCGAGCATGGCATCAGCCTGTCCCGCCTGTCCGAACTGATCGGCCGCAATGCGACCTATCTTCAGCAGTTCATCCGCAAGGGCAGCCCGCGCAAGCTGGAAGAAGGCGACCGGCGCACGCTGGCGCGCTTCTTCGGAGTAGAGGAGGGTGAGCTTGGCGCACCGGAGGATATTTCCTTTCCGACCGGCCCGAATCGGAAGCCTAAAGCGGAATGGGTGGCGGTTCCGCGTCTGGCGCTTGGGGCTTCGGCAGGTCCCGGAACAATTGCGGCGGAAGAGGCGCCGGTTGGGGCTTTCGGTTTTTCCGCGCGCTGGCTTCGCGAACAGGGGCTGCCAGCCGAACGCCTGTCGGCGATCCGGGTCGAGGGAGATTCGATGGAGCCGCTGCTGCGCGATGGTGACGAGATTCTGGTCGACCATTCCCCGCGCCCGCTGCGTGACGGGATCCACGTTGTTCGCGTAGGTGAAACACTGCTGGTCAAGCGGCTTGACACCGCACGCCCCGGTAGGATTGCTTTGGTCAGCGATAACCCGGCCTACCGGGCGATCGAACTGCCGCCAGAAGAAGTTCAGGTGATCGGCCGGGTGGTATGGAAAAGCGGGCGGCTGTGATGGTGCGGATCGCTCTGTTTGAGCCGGAAATCGCCGGCAATGTCGGCGCAGTGCTGCGGCTTGGCGCTTGCCTGGGCGCGGCGGTCGATCTGATCGAGCCGATGGGCTTTGCCTGGGATGATCGCCGGGTGCGCCGGACAGCGATGGACTATATCGATCATGTCGAAGTGGTACGGCATGTCGGCTTCGAGGCGTTCCTCGCGACGATCGGCGCCAGCCGGCTGGTGCTGTTCACCACCAGGGCCAGCCAATCACCTTATGATTTCGCCTTTCGGCCCGACGATATCCTGCTGTTCGGCAA
Source organism: uncultured Novosphingobium sp. (assembly GCA_964582485.1). GTDB lineage: Bacteria > Pseudomonadota > Alphaproteobacteria > Sphingomonadales > Sphingomonadaceae > Novosphingobium. The sequence continues at coordinate 5,364 of CAZOSI010000147.1, read as the reverse complement.
GGAGAGTGCAGGGGTATCCGCCGATGTGGCGGCGGCAGCAAACGAACGCCTGCGCCTGCCGATGCGGCCCGAGGTCCGCTCCATGAACCTCGCAACTAGCACCGCTTTGGCGCTGGGCGAGGCATTGCGGCAAGTTGGAGGGCTGCCGGGGTAAGGGGAAATTCATTTCCTGCCTTGCCCTTCGCGCCAAGCCTCGCCACATCTGCTGGCATGAACGAAACCACCGAACCGCCCGTCCGCGTCGGGATCATACCCGTTACTCCGCTTGAGCAAAACTGCTCGCTGATCTGGTGCACCAAGACGATGAAGGCCGCGCTGGTCGATCCGGGCGGCGATCTCGACAAGCTCAAGGCGGCGGTGGCCAAGGTTGGCGTGACGATTGAAAAGCTGCTCCTAACCCACGGTCACCTTGACCATTGCGGGCAAGCCGGAATGCTGGCGAAGGAACTGGGTGTGCCGATCGAAGGCCCGCACGAGGATGACCGGTTTTGGATCGAGCAACTCGCGGCAGATGGCGGCAAGTACGGAATGCATGCCGAGACGTTCGAACCCGATCGGTGGTTGCAGGATGGCGATACTGTTACGGTTGGCGAGGCCACACTCGATGTGATCCATTGCCCGGGGCATACGCCGGGGCATGTGGTATTCCACTATCCCGAAGGCCACCTGGCAATTGTCGGTGACGTGCTGTTCGCCGGATCAATCGGGCGGACCGATTTTCCGCGCGGCAACCATCAGGACCTGATCGATTCGATCACGCAGAAGCTGTGGCCGCTGGGCAACGATGTGACTTTCATTCCCGGCCATGGGCCGACAAGCACCTTTGGCCGGGAACGACAGGTCAACGGGTTCGTCAGCGACTATGCGCTGAGTTGACGCGCTAGATCATGCCCAACGCGGTGCCGACGGCGGCGACAACAAGACACAGTTGGAAGATCATGCCGATAACCATTCCAATACTGCGTCCGTGTTTGAAGGTACCGTCCATCCCGATTGCGTGAGCAACCCGGCCGAGCAAGAACAAGCCGCCCAGCGGAGCGAGCCACATTCCGCCTTTTCCGGCCGCTTCGACCAGTCCGACCACCAGCAAAATCAGCGGGGTTTGCTCGATGAAATTGGCCTGGGCGCGCATCCGCCGGATCATCTTTTCGTTGCCGCCGTCGCCGACCGAGATATTCTCGCTCGAGCGAACCTCGGCGCAGCGCCAGCCGAGCCAGAAGTTTATCAGCAATGCCGCCGCGCCAAGACACAGTGTCGTTGGTAAAATCAAAGTCATTGTACTCTCCCCATCGTTCTTTGCCCCAAACCGGAGCCATGGTGCTTGCAACCTGCGGCGAATTCGCTATAGGCGCGCCTTCGCGTGCCGGCGGCCCCAGGGTTCTGAGCGCGTTCACACTAGAGCTTTTGTCAATTTTCAGAAACAGGTACCGCAATGGCTGTCCCCAAAAGAAAAACATCGCCCTCCCGTCGGGGCATGCGCCGCAGCCATGATGCGCTGAAGGTAGAGGCATTCCACGAATGCCCGAACTGCGGTGAACTGAAGCGCCCGCACAACCTGTGCCAGGCCTGCGGTCACTATAACGGGCGCGAGATTATCGCGGTCGGGCTCTAAGCCCTTCAACCGGAGTATTCGTGCATGAGCTTGCCGCGTATCGCCGTTGACGCGATGGGCGGCGATGAGGGCGTGCGCGTAATGATCGAAGGTGCGGCGCTGGCAAGGCGCCGCCATGATCGTTTCAAGTTCCTGCTGGTCGGAGATGAGCAGCGCATCAAGGATGCGCTTGAACACCACCCGAACCTGCGCGGAGCCAGTGAAATCCTTCATTGCGACGATGTGGTGGCCGGTGATGAACGGCCTACCCAGGCATTGCGCCGGGCCAAGACCACTTCGATGGGCCTTGCGATCAACGCGGTGAAGACCGGTGCTGCAGGTGCTGCTGTCAGTGCAGGCAACACTGGTGCTCTGATGGCCATGGCCAAGCTGGCACTGCGAACCATGCCGGGAATTGACCGTCCGGCGCTCTCTGCCTTGCTGCCGACTCTGGGCGACAACGATCTGGTCATGCTCGATCTGGGAGCAAATACCGATTGCGACGCGCGCAATCTGGTTCAGTTCGCGATCATGGGCGCTGCCTATTCGCGGATCGTGACCGGGCTGGACGCACCGCGGGTACGGCTGCTCAACATCGGCAGCGAAGAGACCAAAGGCACTGGGAACCTCCAGGCCGCAGCCGCTCAGCTCAAGGCCGCGGCAGAAGAACTCTCGATGGTGTTCGACGGCTTTGTCGAAGCTGACAAGCTGGGCCGCGGTGATGTCGACGTGGTGGTAACCGATGGATTTTCGGGCAACATCGCGCTGAAGGCGGTTGAAGGCACCGCGCGGTTTGTCGCCGATCTGTTGCGTCGTGCCTTTGCCAGTTCGATCCGCTCGAAGTTCGGCTTCCTGGTTTCACGCCCGGCGACTGAGCTGCTCAAGCATCACCTTGATCCCAACAATCACAATGGTGCTGTGTTCCTTGGTCTCAATGGCGTGGTGGTTAAAAGCCATGGCTCGGCCAGTGCCCTGGGCGTGGCCAATGCTGTTGCCGTGACCGCACGGCTGCTTGAGGAAAACCTGACCGAACGGATTGCGGCAGACCTTGCCCGGCTAGGTACAGGAAACCTCCGCGCTGTTCCCAAGGCTGCCGAATGATTCTTCGTTCTGTTCTTGTCGGCACGGGTTCTGCCTTGCCGAAACGAGTCGTAACCAACCTGGAGCTGGCGCAAACTGTCGACACCAGCGACGAATGGATCGTTGAACGCAGCGGCATCCGTCAGCGTTATGTCGCAGGAGAAGGGGAGACCACCTCCACACTTGCGATAGCGGCGGCGCGGTTGGCGCTGGAGGCTGCGGGATTGGAAGGCAAGGACATCGGACTGATCGTCCTGGCCACGGCCACCCCGGACCAGACATTTCCTGCTACCGCCACGATTGTTCAGGATGCGCTGGGCGCGAATGGCGGGATCGCATTTGATGTCGCGGCGGTCTGCTCGGGCTTTCTCTATGGCCTGGGCGTAGCCGATTCGATGCTTCGTACAGGCATGGCCAGTCGCGCACTGGTGATCGGCGCTGAAACCATGACCCGCCTGCTCGACTGGGAAGACCGCGCGACCTGCGTCTTGTTTGGCGATGGAGCAGGAGCGATTGTGCTGGAAGCCCGCGAGGTCGACGAAGATGGCCCTGGCGTGCTGGCGACACATCTCCACGCCGATGGCGCACACAACGAGCTGCTTTATGTCGATGGTGGCCCTTCGACCACGCAGAGCGTCGGCCACCTCAGAATGAAGGGGCGCGAAGTATTCCGCCACGCCGTGGTAAACTTGGCTGACGTGCTGACCAACATCTTGGCCGAATGTGACCAAACACCTGCCGATCTCGATTGGGTAGTGCCGCACCAGGCCAATCGGCGGATCCTCGATGCAACGGCCAGGAAGCTCGGATTGCCGTCTGAAAAAGTGGTTGTCACGGTCGATCAACATGCCAACACTTCGGCTGCGTCGGTACCATTGGCGCTCGATACTGCGGTGCGCGATGGCCGGATCAAACAGGGCGATTTGATCGTGCTTGAGGCAATGGGCGGCGGCTTTACCTGGGGTGCCAGCTTGCTGCGAGTCTGAGCAACGGCGGATAACCTGCCGTAATTGCGCGATTGCGTTGCATTTCGGCGACGAATTTGTATGCTCTCCGAATCTAGAGGTCGCGTCTCTGGCTATGGAAAGGTGCTGGTGCGCTCTATGACTACTCTGACTCGAGCCGATCTGGCTGAGGCCCTCAATCGCAAGCTCGGACTCTCGCGGTCCGAATCGTTGTCGATGGTGGAATCGATTCTCGATCACATGAGCGGTGCGCTCGAAGGCGGAGAGAGCGTCAAGATCTCCGGATTTGGCACGTTCCTGCTGCGCGACAAAGCGCAGCGGATCGGTCGCAACCCCAAGACCGGGGTTGAAGTGCCGATCACTCCGCGCCGCGTGCTGACCTTCCGGGCCAGCCAGATGCTTAAAGAACGGATCGCCAAGGGATGAGCGAAACGGGTCTCTTTGACCAGACGGTCCAGCCTGCGGGCTATACCGACGGCAAGGATCCCGAAGCTCTGCGTACTATTGGCGAGGTCGCCAAGGCGCTTGGCATCCGTCAGCACGTCCTGCGCTATTGGGAAGAGCAATTCCCGATGCTTAAACCGCTTAAGCGCAGCGGCGGGCGGCGCTATTACCGGACCGAGGATGTCCAGCTGGTCGAAACGATCGACCGGTTGGTTCACCGTGAGGGCTATACCCTGAAAGGCGCCAAGCAGGCGTTGCAATCGGGTGGAAGGACAACAGCGGAGCCGGTCAGCGCTGCGATCTCTCAGCCGGCCGTTGCAACGCCGCCGCTTTCGGCGATGAGCGCGAACTTTGCCTTGCGTGCACGGCTGATTTCGCTGCGAACCACGCTGGTCAACGCGCTGCACGAGGCTTAAAGCCTTCCTCACGAGAGTGAGGAATTCTTCCATGACGCAGACATACGATGCCGATCTTGCGCTGTTTATCAATGGCAGCTGGAAGATCGGCGAAGGGCGCGATCTGTTCCCTGTGGTCAATCCTGCCAATGGCGAAACCATCGCCGAAGTCCCGTTGGCCAGTACCGCGGATCTGGATGCTGCCTTGTCGGCCGCAGAGGCCGGCTTTGCCTTGTGGCGGGCGACCCCCGTGGAACAACGGGCCGCCGTATTACGCAAGACTGCCGCGCTGCTGCGCGAACGGATGGAAGCCATCGCTACGCTGCTGACGCTCGAACAGGGCAAGGTGCTCGCCGAAGCCCGCAGTGAAGTGATCGGCAGCGCCCAGATCTTTGACTGGTGCGCCGAAGAGGCCAGCCGCACATATGGCCGCGTTTTGGTTCGCCCCAGCGGGCAGCGCTCAATGGTACTCAAGCAGCCGATCGGCCCGGTCGCCGCGTTCAGCCCGTGGAACTTCCCGATCTACCTGATGGCCAAGAAGCTAGCGCCGGCGCTGGCGGTGGGCTGTTCGGTGATCGCCAAGCCGCCCGAGGAAACGCCAGGTTGCACTGGCGCGCTGATGCGCTGCCTGGCCGATGCCGGGCTGCCGGCCGGGGTGGCGCAATTGGTCCACGGCCAGCCGGACATGGTCAGTCGCCACCTGATTGCCAGTCCGGTGATCCGCAAGGTCAGCTTCACCGGTTCTATTCCGGTCGGCAAGCATCTGATGCGGCTGGCTGCGGACAGTCTGAAGAGGGTGACGATGGAACTGGGCGGCCACGCCCCGGTACTGGTGTTCGACGATTGCGATCTCGAAAAGACGCTCGACATGGTGGTCCCGCAGAAATTC
>CAZOSI010000146.1:0-8321 GCA_964582485.1 uncultured Novosphingobium sp. | reverse complement strand
CGATCTGGCCCATGCCCTTCATCTTGTTGAAGCGCGGGAAGTTCATCAGCATGGCGAAGCTGGCGAACAGCTGCATGCCTTCGGTGAAGCCGCCGAACATGGCGAGCGTGCGGGCAATATCCTCGTCGCTATCGACCCCGAAGGTGTGCATGTAGCTGCACTTTTCGGCCATTTCGCTGTATTCGAGGAAGGCGCTGTATTCGCTTTCGGGCATGCCGATGGTGTCAAGCAGGTGGCTGTAGGCGGCGATGTGGACCGTCTCCATGTTGGAGAAGGCGGCCAGCATCATCTTGACTTCGGTCGGCTTGAACACCCGGCCGTACTGCTCGTGATAGCAGTTCTGCACCTCGATATCGGCCTGGGTGAAGAAGCGGAAGATCTGGGTGAGCAGGTTCTTCTCATGCTCGCTGAGCTTCTGCGCCCAGTCACGGCAATCCTCGCCCAGCGGCACTTCCTCCGGCATCCAGTGGACCTGCTGCTGGCGCTTCCAGAACTCGTAAGCCCAGGGGTATTCGAACGGCTTGTAGCTTTTGCGGGCTTCGAGGAGAGACATCTTACGACTCCGTATGAGAACAGCGGGATTGGATAGCCATGTTCGGCGCGCGGCGCGATTGCGGCGTGGGCGATTGGCTGGGGATAGGGTGGGGAGAAGAAGGAAGGGTTTGCTCTCGCAAAGGCGCATAGGCGCCAAGAGCTCGGCTCTGGCGGCGCAGCCGCTCTGATCCTGCTACCGCGCCGAATGGGGCAAGGCAGGAAGCGAAAGCCTGCGGCGCATCCATTCCCCTTCGCGCCTTTGCGCCTTTGCGAGAGAAAATATTTTCCCCTTGGCTCAGTTCCAGAACCAGCCGGGCTTGAGGCCCTTGGCCGAGCGGTTGCGCCACATCTGGATGTACATCCACAGGCCGGAGAAGGCGAAGAACAGCAGCGCCAGCCCGCTGAGGATCGAGATCACCACACCGGCGGGGCCGAATTCCTCGCCAGAATGCAGGTGATGCAGAAAGCTGACGTCCCACGCGCCCTCGACCTTGGGCGGTTTGGGCCGGCAGGTCATCGTTTCGGGGCAGATGAAGCCCGGCGGGATCAGCGTGGAGGCCCTGGCCTTGGCCGCGGCTTCGCTCGTCTCGGTCTCGAACCCGCCATTGTTGACCAGCACGCCGACCTGGCTGAGCACCCCGGTTATGGCGATCCACAGCAGGAACGCTCCAAAAAATACACTGATCCAGCGGTGCCATTTGCGCATGAAGGGAATTCCTTTGAAAAACGTTGCGAACGATTCGCAATAAGCAGGAATTACCCGCCGGTTCAAGACGCGATTGGTCGCCAATTGTAACGGATGGGATTGTCACCTGAGGACGCCACGGCTGTGCCAAGCCACCATTACTGGCAGCTCAGGCACTCATCATAGTCGGTGGTCGGCAGCTCGTAGATGGCGGGCTCGGCAGTGTTGTCCGCCTCGACCCCGCCAGCAAAGCCCGCGCGTTGGACCGACTTCGAGCGCAGGTAGTAGAGGCTCTTGATCCCCTTCTCCCAGGCCTGGAAGTGCAGCATGGCCAGGTCCCACTTGTCGACATCGGCCGGGATGTAGAGGTTCAGCGACTGGGCCTGGTCGATATAGGGGGTGCGGTCAGCCGCGAATTCGAGCAGCCAGCGCTGGTCGATCTCGAAGCTGGTCTTGTAGACCGCCTTTTCCTCGGGGCTGAGGAAATCGAGGTGCTGGACCGATCCGCCCATTTCCAGGATCGAATTCCATATATTGTTGGAATCCTTGCTCTTTTCCGCCAGCAGTTTCTGCAGGTAGGGGTTCTTGACCACGAAGCTGCCCGACAGGGTCTTGTGGGTATAGATGTTGGCCGGGATCGGCTCGATACAGGCGCTGGTGCCGCCGCAGATGATCGAAATCGACGCGGTCGGCGCGATCGCCATCTTGCAGCTGAAGCGCTGCATCACGCCCATTTCCGCCGCATCGGGGCAGGCCCCGCGTTCTTCGGCCAGCATCATCGAAGCCTCGTCCGCCTTGGCGGCGATGTGCTTGAACATCTTGAGGTTGATCGCCTTGGCCATCGCGCTTTCGAACCCGATGCCCTTTTGCTGCAGGTAGGAATGGAACCCCATCACCCCCATGCCGACCGAGCGTTCGCGCGCGGCGGAATACTTGGCGCGGGCCATCTCGTCCGGCGCGCGGTCGATATAGTCCTGCAGCACGTTGTCGAGGAAGCGCAGCACATCCTCAATGAAGCGCTCGTCCTTGTTCCACTCTTCCCAGGTTTCGAGGTTGAGCGAGGACAGGCAGCAGACCGCGGTGCGATCGTTGCCGAGGTGGTCCTTGCCGGTCGGCAAGGTGATTTCGCTGCACAGGTTCGAGGTCGAAACCTTGAGCCCCAGATCGCGGTGATGCTTGGGCATCATCCGGTTCACCGTGTCAGAGAAGACGATGTAAGGCTCACCCGTGGCGAGGCGGGTTTCGACCAGCTTCTGGAACAATGAGCGCGCATCGACCGTGGCGCGGATCGACTGATCCTTGGGCGAACGCAGGTGGAATTCGGCGCCATCGCGCACGGCTTCCATGAATTCGTCGGTCAAGAGCACGCCGTGGTGCAGGTTGAGCGCCTTGCGGTTGAAATCGCCCGAAGGCTTGCGGATCTCAAGGAACTCCTCGATCTCGGGGTGCGAGACATCGAGATAGCAGGCGGCCGAACCGCGCCGAAGCGAGCCCTGGCTGATCGCGAGGGTCAGGCTGTCCATCACGCGGACGAAGGGAATGATGCCGCTGGTCTTGCCGTTAAGGCCGACCGGCTCACCGATCCCGCGGACATTGCCCCAATAGGTCCCGATCCCGCCACCGCGCGAAGCGAGCCAGACGTTCTCGTTCCAGGTCCCGACGATCCCTTCCAGGCTGTCGCTGACCGAGTTGAGATAGCAGCTGATCGGCAAGCCGCGGTTGGTGCCGCCGTTCGACAGCACCGGGGTGGCCGGCATGAACCACAGCTTCGAGATATAGTCGTAAAGCCGCTGGGCGTGATCCTGGCCATCGGCATAGGCCGCCGCAACCCGGGCGAACAGGTCCTGATAGCGCTCACCCGGCAGCAGATAGCGATCGTCCAGCGTATCGCGGCCAAAATCGGTCAGCAGCGCATCGCGGGCGTGATCGACCTCGATCTCGAACCGGCGGTCGTGGATTGCCTTGCTGTCATCGGCCGGCTTGGCCGCAGCGGCAACCGCTCCGGCCAGCGCTTCTGCGCCCAGCTTGGCCACCAGGGCTTCGGACCCGCTATCGCTCTTTTCGCTCATCGCCACTGCCGGGGCGCTCCCGGCCTCCTTCTTGGCCGTGCCGGTCGCCGTGGTCGCCTGGACCTCGTCCGAGGGGGTGCCTTCTGCCAGCGCTGCCTCAACCTCGGCCATGCTCGGCTCGTCTCCGTTCCTGAAATCCACCTACGTGCCCCTGTAAATTCGATTTGCCCCGCGGATCTTGCAACCCGCCCCTTGTTCCTGTTCCGTTCGAATCAGCGGGCAAGCGCCCATCCTACTCCAACGGGGAGAACGAAACGAGAAAAAGTTATCCCGGATTCGTCCCCAGTCCGTTCCCCAAATGGCCTGCCAGAGCCAGACTCCGCCCCCGCTGCGCGGAACCGCGCGCTTTTGGACAAATCTAGGTCTAGTAGGCCCCCCCGGGTGTCGGACCACTATCTATAGTGCCTCATCCTGAATCGCGCGCAAGAGGGTAAATGACCGTTAACCCGATCCTGTGGGTAAGTGCGGGCAAGGCAAGTCATGGCACAGTGCAGCGACGCGCGGGAAATCCGCCACTGGCGAATCGCGCAAGAGTCAAAATCGGAATCGAAAAAAAATTTGCCCGGGCAAAGGGGCTCCCGCCGCGTTGACAAGGATAGAATCGGAACCGGAAATCTTGTTGCGCAAAGCGGGCCACTCCGCGCAATCGGCTATGTGGTTGAAGCGGCTGATACAGTCGCTACCTAAGTGCCAACGTACCCACAGGAGCTTGCCTGCCCATGTTCAATATCATCGGCGCCCTGATCACCGGATTGCTGGTCGGCGCGCTGGCCCGATTCCTCTATCCCGGCGCGGTCGAGATGGGCTGGGGGCTGACCAGCCTGCTCGGCGTCGGCGGCGCGCTGGTCGCCAGCCTGTTCAGCAGCTGGAGCACCGGGCAAAGCCTGCGCGAAGGCTTCAGCCGCGCCGGCTGCCTCGGTTCAATCGTCGGGGCGATGCTGCTGATCTGGTTTGGGCGGATGCTGGGCTGAGGGCGGATACAAGGTCAACGCGATAGAGCAAGGTCGGACTGACCGGGCGACAACATTGCGTAAATCTGCTTCGAAGTGCTAGCTGGTCAAATGCTACGCAATCGCTTCGCTCGATTTGTTTCGTTCGCTTGCTGCATTTCAGTAACGTCCGTCTATGTTCCATTTCTCGTCGAGTTATCGAAGAATTTTGGCTTTTGGTATCTGGTACCGGTGTGGGCGTGCTTCATCGTCGGCATGGTGGCTATTTTCGAATGGATTGAATCTCGTTTGGAGGTTAGCCGGGATCCATCAACAGAAGTACATAATTCAAATTTTCCACTCCCTTCGGTCCAAGCTTCCGGATGGCATGCGAACTTGCTCGCATCGGAGGCTTCAGTCAGCGAAGCTTTCAGAAAAATGGCGGGTCGCCGCGACAGCACCATTGGGCTGGTCTGTGAAAACGGAACCGAGCTTATCGCTGAGTGGGGAAGAAAGGGTTGGACGATTGAGGCCTTAGTCGTGGGAAGCGGCGTCCGTAAGGTCGCGGTTAAAAGCGTGAACCGCTGGGCAGGAAAAGAGGTGAGGATTCGGAGTTTGCTTCATGCTTTTTTCAAGCGAACTCCTAAAGACTGGTTCGATGAAAATACGGCGAAGGGTATAGTCGGATCGTTCCTTGGTTGGAATGATTTGCCGCCAGATGTGGCCTGGGCTTCGATCAGGTATAGGTGAGCTGCTCGGATACAATTCGCATTTACGTGGATGTCCGCTATCCCGAAAAAGCGCGACATTCCTCTCGACTTGCAGGCACATCAAAATCGGCAGCGAAGTAAGAGCGTCTGGCGCGAGTATTCCCCCCGGAGCCCTTTTTTCGGCCACACCTCCTACCGCGCATGCTCCGCGATCGCGTCGGCGATCGTGTCGACCAGTTCGAGCGGCAGGTCGTGGCCCATGCCGGGGACCTCCAGCAGTTTCGCCCCTGGAATATGCGCGGCGGTATCGCGGCCGCCTTCGACCGGGACCAGCGGATCGTCCACGCCATGGATCACCAGGCTGGGGACGCGCACGGTCTTGAGCCGCTTGCGCCGGTCGCCATCGTCCATGATCGCGCTGATCTGGCGGGCTGCGCCTTCGGGGTAGAAACTGCGGTTGAAATCGCGGGCGATCCGGGTCCGCAGGCGCTCCTCCGGGGTCGGATAGAGCGGGCTGCCGATCGCCCGGGCGACGCGAATCCCGATCGGGATCACATCGTCGAGCGCGGCATTGGCCGGGGCCCGATCGAGCAGCGCCTTCATCGCCTCGGGCTTGGGGCGGGGCAGGCGCGGGTTGCCAGTGGTGGACATGATCGAGGTCATGCTCAGCAGCTTGTCAGGGTGGTTGATCGCCATCAGCTGCGCAATCATTCCGCCCATCGAGGCGCCGACAACATGTGCCTTTTCGATTCCCAGCACGTCCAGCAGCGCGGCGGCATCATCGGCCATGTCGCTGAGGCGATAGGGCAGCCGCGCGCGCAGCCCGAACAGCCGCATCAGCGCGACCCGGCGGAAATTGGGCACCCCGGCGTGGCCGAACTTCTCGGACAGGCCGATGTCGCGGTTGTCATGCCGGATCACGTAATAGCCACGGTGGACCAGCGCCTCGACCAGCTCGATCGGCCAGAGCGTGAGCTGCGCGCCCAGCCCCATCACCAGCAGCAGCGGCGGACCCGCCGGATCGCCGTGGGTCTCGTACTCGATCGTGATGCCGTTGGCCTTGACGCTGGGCATGGTTCCTCCCGGTTCTGTCTTGCAGGGAGGAGTAGCGGCAATGGCCGGGCAGGCAAGCCCCGTCAGTCACCCGGCGGCGGTGAAATCGCCTGTTCGCCGCGTTCGTAAATCGCGCTGGCCCGTCCGACCAGCAGCGGATCGACCTGCCCGACCACTTGATCGTTGCGGCCTTCGTAGTCGAACGAACCCAGCACGAACCGCATCGCATTCAGCCGGGCGCGCTTCTTGTCGTCGCTCTTGATCACGGTCCAGGGGCACAGGTCGGTGTCGGTGGCGGCGAACATCGCTTCCTTGGCCGCGGTGTACTCGTCCCATTTGCCTGCGCTGGCGAGATCGACCTGGCTGAGCTTCCATTGCTTGAGCGGGTGGACCTTGCGTTCGGTGAAGCGGCGCAGCTGCTCCTCGCGGCTGACCGAAAACCAGAACTTGATCAGGTGGATGCCCGAGCGAACCAGATTGCGCTCAAACTCGGGCGCCTCGCGCAGGAATTCCTCGTACTCGGCCGCGCTGCAAAAGCCCATCACATGCTCGACCCCGGCGCGGTTGTACCAGCTGCGGTCGAACAGCACGATTTCGCCCTTGGTTGGCAGGTGCGCGGCATAGCGCTGGAAATACCATTGCCCGCGCTCGACATCATTGGGCTTGTCGAGCGCCACCACGCGCGCGCCGCGCGGATTGAGATGTTCCATGAAGCGCTTGATCGTGCCGCCCTTGCCGGCCGCGTCGCGCCCTTCGAACAGGATCACCACCCGCGCGCCGGTTTCCTTGATCCAGGTCTGCAGCTTGAGCAGTTCGGCCTGGAGCAGGAACTTTTCGCGCTCATAGTCCGAACGCAGCATCTTGTACTTGTAGGGATAGCCGCCGTCCTTTCCGGCGGGGGAAAGCTCGTCGCTGGTCTTGCGCACCGGGATCAGCGAAGCGGCCATGCTCAGGTGCAGCCGCAGCCGCTCGGCATCGTCGGGCGCGGCCCCGGCGATCAGCGCTTCAAGTTCCTTGTGCGCCCCGCGTGCCGCCATCGCCTCGGCGGCCGCCAGCAAGCCCTGCTCGGCTGCGACCACGCGTTCGCCCGCGATGCTCGCACCGATCGCGGCGGCCTGGCGGTCCTGGCCCGGTGATGAAGAATCGTCGCTCATGTCCCCTGGACTTTCGCTGGCGCCATTTTGTTGCAGTTTCATGGCAACTGCAATCGTTCTTACGGCACCAACACCGTATCCTTCGCCTCGGCTAGGGTCTCGGGATAGTCCAGCGTATAGTGCAGCCCGCGGCTTTCATGCCGGGCCAGCGCCGAACGGACGATAAGTTCGGCGCATTGCAGCAGGTTTCTGAGTTCGATCAGGTCGGTCGAGACACGGAAATGGGCGTAGTATTCCTCGGTCTCGTCGGTCAGCATCTGGATCCGGTGCTTGGCGCGTTCGAGCCGCTTGGTGGTGCGCACGATGCCGACATAGTTCCACATGAACCGGCGGATCTCGGTCCAGCTCTGCTTGATCACCACTTCCTCGTCGCTGTCGGTGACGCGGCTTTCGTCCCAGGCGCGGACCGGGGGCGGGGCGTCGAATTCTTCCCAGCGTGCAAGGATGTCGCTGGCCGCGGCCTCGCCGAAGACAAAGCATTCGAGCAGCGAATTGGAGGCGAGCCGGTTGGCGCCGTGCAGCCCGCTTTCGGTGCATTCGCCCGCGGCATAGAGCCCGGGCAGGTCGGTGCGGCCGGCCAGGTCGATCACGATCCCGCCGCAGGTGTAATGCTGCGCCGGGACCACCGGGATCGGCCCCGTGGTCATGTCGATCCCCAGCCCGATCAGCTTTTCGTAGATGTTGGGGAAGTGTTCGCGGACGAATTCGGGTGGCTGGTGGCTAATATCGAGATGCACGAAATCGAGCCCGTCGCGCTTGATTTCGGCGTCGTTGGCGCGGGCCACCACATCGCGCGGGGCCAGCTCGGCGCGCTCGTCGTAATCGGGCATGTAGCGGTGCCCGGTCTTGGGGTTGTAGAGCCGCCCGCCTTCGCCGCGTACCGCCTCGGTGATCAGGAAGTTCTTGACGTCGAGGTTGTAGAGGCAGGTCGGGTGGAACTGCATCATTTCCATGTTGCCGACCCGCGCGCCCGCGCGCCAGGCCATCGCGATCCCGTCCCCCGTGGCGCCGCGCGGGGCAGTGCTGAACTGATAGACCCGGCCTGCGCCGCCGGTCGCCAGGATCGTCGCGCGGGCGGTGTGCGCTTCGACCGTGCCGGTTGCCTCGTCCAGCGCATAAACGCCCCAGACCCGGCCCGATCCGGAATAGCGCGCCTCGTGCCGCCCGGTGATCAGGTCAATGCAGGC
>CAZOSI010000145.1:7530-8346 GCA_964582485.1 uncultured Novosphingobium sp. | reverse complement strand
GGATCGGCCGTGAGGAAATGATCGAGACCCCAGGTCGTTACTGCGATCTTTTTGCCGTCAGGACTGAACACCACATTCGATGGCCCGCCGTTCTGGCGATTATAGTGGTCGATTTCAGAAACGTATTCGATGTGGCCCTTGGCACCATTAAGCCGGAAGAGCGTAACATTGCGATGGGCGTCTGTTGCATCGGGCTTGGTCAGATCGATCCGCCACCAGTTGGGCGAAGGCAGCAATTGCAGCTTGTCGCCGTCATAAATGGCGGTTGGATTGTTCCATTGATTGCCGATCGCCACCCAATAACTGCCCTTGACGCCGACGATCGGCGTGATCGCGACCGAAACGGGAAATTCGCCATGGCTGTCCACCGTTTCGAGCAGTTTGAGCTTGCCGTCAGGCCGATTGATCGAGAACAACGAGACGGTGTGATCGCCTCCATTGGTGGTGATCAGGTAGTTACCGACGATTTGCAACTGGTACTGCGCATCGTAGTCTCCGTTGGCAGGAGCGTCATGGTGAGCCAGCCCCTTGCCGCCGGTTGCAAAGGTCATTTCCCCGCCCAACGTGCCATCGGCGTAGCGCTCCAACCGGACCACTTCGTTTGCGTTGGGGTCGTTGGTGGTCGTGTAAATGAAGCCCACCGGCTGCTTTGCAGCACTTTCGCTTGCCTTGGCCTCGAGCGCACCAGAGATCAGAAATGCAGTTGCGCCAACACCGGCCACAAAAGCCCTTGCAAATCGCAATTTCATCGAAGACCTCCGGGAGCAAATTCGCTGTAGACACTTCGAACTTACCTCGCGGGTATGCAATGCATTG
>CAZOSI010000145.1:0-7520 GCA_964582485.1 uncultured Novosphingobium sp. | reverse complement strand
AACGTATCGATCAAATGTCCGTATCGCCATCGCCCGGAACTGCCGCACCAGCTATCACTTACGGACCATCCTGCAATTCGGTCGGGTTCATGTCGGTCGCCTGCTACCTACAAGACTTTTACGACGCACTGGTGCGTTGCGGTGGTGCGCGACAATCGACTGTAGCAGGTGTGCAGACCGTACTCAGTGGAGTAGCGGAATGCGACCGACACAAAACACCCCGGCCCCCCACGCATTTTGATCGGGGGCACTGGGAAGGGTTTGCCAAGTCCGCTGGCCTTTTGGGATTGCTCATGCCGGACAGATACGGCGGCTGCGACGGAACCCTGGCCGAACTCGCCTTGCTGTTCCATGCGCTTGGGGCTTCCGGCACGGCGCTGCCGCTTTTCGGGCACGTGGCCGTTGCCGGACCAGCGATCCTGGCCGGGGGAAGCGAAGCTCAGCGGATCGAGTGGCTACCCCGGATCGCGAGCGGTGAGATTATCGCCTCGGATTGCTATTGCCCCGATCTGTCAGTGCGCGCAGGCAGGTTGAGCGGCGTCGCCAGAAACGTGCCACACGGTCGCTATGCCGACTTGCTTGTGGTCAGCAACGATCGCGAAACCTGGCTGGTGCAAACCGCCGCCAACGGGATTGCGGTTGAATGCGAAAACCTGGCTGATCCGGCCCGGCCACTTGCCCAAGTAGTTTTCACGGATGCACCGGCTGTCTCGCTCGACGATCATGCCAGCGCAAGCGAAGCGCTCCACAAGACAGGGTATCTTGCTCTTGCGGCCGAAGCGCTGGGCGGCGCAGCGACGGCGGCGAACCTTGCTCTGGCGATGCACTTGCTCGAACCGACGGATCCGCGCATCGCCGCCGTTTCCGATTCCCAACGTGCCGTGCTGTTTGCGGTCGAGCCTGGACCCCGCGATCCCGCCATGATGCGGATTGCCCTGCACAGGGCCAAGGCGGGCGCAAGCACGGCTTACTTGGCCCTAGCCAGGCATCTTGCTACTGCCCTTGGCCCCGACAACCTGCTGGGCATCACCCACCTTGCCCGAGCCCACGGTTTTGATCGCATTATGGGGCCGTCAGCCTGGCACCTCGGAGAAGTTTCCCGACTGTTGGCCGACGAGCCTCCTCGCCCCGGCACTGGAAAAATCGCAAATGCCTCCTAAATCTGCAAACATGGCAACATTGCAGATTTCTAGTCGCGAGCACCGCGAGCTCGGCGATGTCGCGTGGCTGCGTGACTATGAGCAAGCGTTTGATCGTGCCCGCCGCGAAAACAAACCAGTGCTCCTGCTGTTTCAGGAAGTGCCTGGCTGTTCGACCTGCGTCAATTTCGGACGCGACGTGCTCAGTCATCCGTTGATGGTCGAGATCATCGCGCAGCATCTTGTCCCGCTGGCGATCTTCAACAACCACCCGGGCGCTGACGCCGAAATCCTGCGCCGTTTCAACGAGGTGTCGTGGAACAACCCGGTGATTCATTTCCTTGCGCCTGCCGGTAACGCCATCGTTCCCCGGCTGGCCAACCGATACGATCCGATCGGGCTGCATGCCAAGATCGGTCAGGTGCTGGCCGCGCGGGACACGGCGCTGCCAGCATATTTCACGCTGCTTGGACGTGATTTGGCGATCGAGGTCAACCTGACCCAGCAGGTTACCTATGCCACGCCGTGCTTCTGGTCGGGCGAGACCAGCCTGGCCCAGCATCCCGCGGTAATTTCTACTGATGCCGGTTGGATCGGTGGTGAGGAAGTGGTTGAGGTGCACTTCGATCCGCGCGTGGGCAATCGCGACGGGCTTGATGCATTTGCGCGAAACGAGGGCTTTGCACCGCTCGCGGGCAAAGGCTTCCGGCTTGACCGTGAGCCGCAGTATTATCTGCGCAAAAGTGCGCTGCGCCATCTGCCGCTGTCGGCAGCGCAGCGCACCGCGATCAATCTGGCATTGCCCTATCGGCAGGACGCCTGGGCGCTGCTCAGTCCGCAGCAACTGGCCTGGCTGGGCGATTCCCGGCTTCAGGCCTTGAGCAGTGACGAGATTTACCACGAAGATATCCGGAAGAGCTGGCCGGCGCTCGAACAGGCGCTTGGCCGCACTGAACCGGACTGGACGAGGTGACAGAATGGAAAAAGAACAATCCATCATGGACGTTTCGGTGATCGGCGTTCTTGAAGATCAGGATATTCTGCTCGATGTCGCGGCGCTGGCGCTAAGCCAGCTCGATCATGAGGAAAGCGATCTCGATGCCTACCTCAAGCAGCTCGACGAGATCGAGGAGCGGATCTGTCAGGAAGGTCGCAGTGCCTTCCTGTCAAGCGAGCGAGCGATCGTGCTGGCCGAGGTGTTGCACGATGAACTGGGGTTCATTGGCGACGCCGAAGCCTATGATGCGCCGATCAATGCCGATTTCATGCGTGTGCTCGACCGCAAGCAGGGCCTGCCGATCAGTCTGTCGATCCTTTACGTTGCGATGGCGCGCCGCGCCGGGTGGACCGCTCACATCCTCAACGGCCCCGGGCATGTTCTGGTTCAGGTCGGCGAGAAGAATCCGGTGATCATCGATCCGTTCAGCGGTGGACGGCAGGTCACCAAGGAGCATTTCGAAGCGCTTTATGAGGCCTTTGCCGACGAGGCGGAAACCGAAGGCAAAGTCCGTTTCGTCCAGATGTCCAATCGCCAGATTCTGGCGCGGCTGCTGTTCAATCAGGCCGTAAGGGCCGAGAAGGACGATGACGCCGAGCGCGCGCTGACTGTTTACGAACGCATCACCAAGATTACGCCCGAAACCGCCGATGTCTGGCATCACCTTGCCCGCTTGCGGCTGGCCCTTGGCGATACCGATGGTGCCCGCGCTTCGCTGCTGGCGATGTCGGAAGTGACCAGCGACAAGCAAGTCCGGGCGCAGATTATGGCCGCCTTCCGGGCACTTGATGGAACCGGGCCGACATTACACTAAACAGGCCGCAACTTCTTGTTTCAAGGGACATTTCAATGACCGCCAGTTACGCCGCCGACCTGCAACTGTTCATCGATGGCGCCTGGCGCGCGGGGGAAGGCCGTGATGAACGGCCAGTATTCAATCCCGCATCCGCCGACACGATCGGCGCGCTGCCGGTGGCGAGCGCGGCCGATCTTGATGAGGCGCTTGCCGCAGCCGAGCGTGGCTGGCCGGCGTGGCGGGCGCGCACCCCCGATGAGCGCGGGGCACTGATGCACAAGGCTGCTGACCTTATCCGCGAACGGGCCGAACAGATCGCCGCCCTGCTGACCATCGAACAGGGCAAACCGATTGCCGAGGCGCGCGGCGAAGTACTGTCCGCCGCAGGGCTGTTCGATTACTTCGCCGAACAGGGCAAGCGGATCGACGGGCGCGTGGCGCAGCGGCCAAGTGGGCAGCGGGCCCTGGCGATGCGCCAGCCGGTCGGCCCCGTTGCCGGATTTTCGCCGTGGAATTTCCCGGTTAACCTGATGGTCAAGAAGATCGCGCCCGCCATTGCCGCGGGCTGCGTAGTAATTGCCAAGGCTCCCGAGGAAGCCCCCGGATCTACCGGCGCGGTGACGCGCTGCATCGCCGATGCCGGAATTCCCGGCGATGTGGTGCAGTTGGTGTTCGGCGATCCGGACAAGATCAGCCGGCACCTGCTGGGCAGCCCGGTGATCCGCAAAGTCAGTTTCACCGGCTCGACCGCGGTTGGCAAGCATCTGATGCGGCTCGCCGCTGACAATGTGCAGCGCATCACTATGGAACTGGGTGGGCACGCGCCCGTCCTCGTATTCGACGATTGCGATCTTGAGGCTACGCTCGACAAGGTCGTGGCCCAGAAATTCCGCAACGCCGGACAGGTCTGCGTTTCGCCGACCCGCTTCTATGTCCAGGAAGCGGTCTATGACGCCTTTGTGCGCGGCTTTGCCGAACGCACCGCGAAGGTGCGGGTTGGAAATGGGCTCGATCCGCTGACCCAGATGGGCCCCTTGGCCAATGCTCGGCGCGCGCCTGCGCTGGAAGGCCTGATCGAGGATGCGGTCGCCAAGGGGGCGCGGGTGGTTGCCGGCGGTGGACGCGGCGATCACGGTTATTTCTTCCAGCCGACCGCGCTGGCCGACGTTCCGCTGGATGCCCTGGCGATGAACGAGGAACCATTTGGTCCGCTGGCGCTGATCCGCACTTTCGCCACAGAAGAAGAGGCGCTGATGCAGTCCAATCGGCTGCCCTACGGTCTGGCTGCCTTCGCCTTCACCGAAAATGGCCGGCGGATCAACCGGGTGGCCGATGCACTGGAAAGCGGGATGGTTGGGGTCAACGGCTTTGGTATTTCCGCGCACGACATGCCATTTGGCGGGATCAAACAATCCGGCTTTGGTAGCGAAAGCGGACCCGAAGGGCTTGATGGCTATCTGGTTGCCAAGGCGATCCATGTCTATTGAGCATGATCGACAAGGGTGTGGAAGGGGGCCACATGTTTGATCTGGTTAACGATGTTTCGCCGCGGTCGGCTATCGCCGAGCCAAAACCGGGTCAAACGGACAAGCGGCATTCGCTGCTCGTCAGGCTGTGGCATTGGATCAACGCTTTGGCGGTGATCACTCTGATCATGAGTGGTGCCTCGATTTCCAATGCGCATCCCCGACTCTACTGGGGACAATATGGCGCCAACCCCGATCGGGCATGGCTGATCCTGCCTGAGTTTCCGGGCTGGATGACAATTCCATCATACTACAGCCTGGCCGATGGTCGTCTATGGCATTTCTTCTTCGCTTGGGTTCTGGCTATTTCACTATCGATCTATCTGACTGCCGGGGTAGCCAGCGGCAGGCTTTGGCGCACCTACAGGATTGCCGGACCGGATCTGGCACCGAATAAACTGTGGGACCAGATCAGGTCTCACGCCCGCCTTCGCTTTGGGTCACACGCCGAATATAACACCCTGCAAAAGCTGGCCTATCTGATGGTGGTCGTGCTGCTGATCCCGATTGCCATCGCCACCGGCATGGCCTTGTCACCGGGTCTTGATGCTGCGTTCCATTGGTTGCCCGCGATGTTCGGCGGCCGCCCTTCTGCACGATCGATCCACTTCATTGTCGCCACGGCACTTGCGGCCTTTCTGATTGGCCATGTGTTGCTGGTCTTGCTGTCGCATCCGGTGTCTCTCCTGCGGGGAATGGTCACCGGAGGCAGACCTGCACGCGCTGCCAGGAGCACGAACCCATGACAAAGCTGGTTGTCAGTCGCCGGAAGCTGCTGGGCTCGATCGCCGCGGGCGGAGGCGGCCTGATTCTGTCGGGCTGCGACCGTCTGGGAGCTAGCCCGGCGTTTCGCGAGGTGCTTGGTTCGGCCGAGCACCTCAACATGCGGGCTCAGCGCCTTGCGATGGGTGATCGCTTGGCCAAGGAATTCAATGAAAGCGACATGTCGCCCATTTTTCGCGCCAATGGCACGCTTGCGATCGACCGGCCGGACTATCGCCGCCATCTGGACAATGGATTCGCCACATGGTCGTTGATCGTGGAAGGTCTGGTGATGCGTCCGCTTGCCCTGTCGCTCGACGCCATCCGGGGCCTGCCCCAGCGCGAACAGATCACCCGGCACGATTGCGTCGAAGGGTGGAGCGCAATCGGCAAATGGCAGGGGCCACAGCTTTCCCGGATATTGGGCCTGGCCAACCCCCTTCCAGCCGCCCGCTTCGCGGTGTTCCATTGCGCCGACTATTACGGTGATGTTCCCTATTACGAATCGATCGATCTGATCGATGCCTACCACCCGCAAACGATCCTCGCCTGGCGGATGAACGGCAATCCGCTCGACGAAGCTCACGGGGCGCCGGTAAGGCTGCGGGTCGAACGTCAATTGGGCTACAAGCAAGCAAAATATGTGATGCGGATCGAACTGCGTTCGAGCTTGCAAGGCCTGTACGATGGCCATGGTGGCTATTGGGAGGATGCCGCCGGTTACGCCTGGTATGCGGGCATCTAAGACGCTTGCACCCAGCTACTTGGTCTGGGTGGATAAATGTGGGTCGAGGCAAATGCTGACCCACGATCTGGACACTTAGGGTTTTCGGTTGCCGCCGCGCCAAGCCGGCAAATCACCTCTAACTGCATATCCAGTGCATGAGAGGTATCTTTGCGCACTGGAGGGTTTCGTCGATTGACGTGCGCAGGGACGGGGATAAGAACGTACGACTGGAGAGTTTCCCCATTACCTTTATCCTGTTTCAAACATGGCACAGTCGCTCCTGAGGAAAAGCCAGATCCGCTCAGAGCGATTGCACGGCGTTGTACAAACAAACCCTAGGCATATGGTGGGCTTGTCCAGATTCTGCGCGCGAACCGTAAGTTCATAAGAGAGGGCATCGCGCCGGGCTACGATCGCGCCCGATTTCTTTGAGTGTTTAGCTCGAGGCCAGAGGTGTTGTTTGTGGAATTTCCGACTTGGGGAATGGCGTGCAGTGAGAGACTCCGATTAACTGGCCGAAACTGTCTCCACCAATGCCGTATAGTCGGGCTATGGCGTGGATCTACAGGTTCCGACCACGCGTTTGAATATGCAGCGAATATTTCACCTCCCTATTTAAATAATTAACTATCTTTTTTCGCAATTGATCGTGACTTATATTATCGAATAACCGATCCAGCGCGAACTTTCTTCCCCTATAAACTGGCGACCGATAATGCCCGCATTTCGAACGCTGCCAGAAACTTGGAGTCGCATCATGAAAAATAATTGGTGCTGCGATTCTCCGCGCAATGTGAACGCAACTGACGGCGCCTCCGAAGGGGGCGTCATCCAGACGGCCTGCGCCAAACTGGACATGTCATTGTGGCAGTTGTTGGTTAGTAACACTGAAGCGGACCACAAGCGGTCATGCGCCTACCAAGTGAGCAAGTGTGGAAAGACTATCCTCCCTTGAAGCCCCATGACGATGACAGTCATGCCGTGCCAGATGCCAATATGCGGTAAGCTATCTTGAGGACACCAAAGCGATACAGCGAATATACCTGCTGCACCAGCCGCCACCCCTGAGAGAAGTCCGGCGCGTGACGGTGAAGTCGGTGCACCGCGACGTAACCAGGCAATCAATGCCGCTGCCGTGAGCAAGCCAACGCCGCAACCGAGGGCAAGGCAACTGTAGCCCCTGACGTCGAGACCGGCCGGGTAGCCACAAATCAATTTCATGGCCATGAAGGCAAGTGCCGAGCCGGGCAAAATCGCTGCCATAAGCGCAGCCCATGCTCGTCCGTCTCGGTGCGTCCTGACTTCCGGTTGAGCCATCTCGGTCGCAGCCCATGCCGAAGCAAACGTCAACATGAGGAAGAGCCCCACAGCCGTCAGAACGAGTGGTGCGGGATGTGCCGAGGCGAAATCTCGCCGAATGCCAAGCACAGACACCACCAACGCCGACCCTAGCGCCAGCGCTAGGGTCGCACCCATCATTCCGTCGCGCTGGCGCAAAGGTGACGTGGGCTTGAGATCGTCGCCCGTGAAAAACTCTGAAGCCTTTGGGAATGCGTGGGTTTTAGCGGATTTG
>CAZOSI010000144.1:0-8393 GCA_964582485.1 uncultured Novosphingobium sp. | reverse complement strand
ACATCCTGGGTGACGAAGATCACCTGGGCGACATGGACTTCAAGGTGGCCGGCACCAGCGAAGGCATCACCACGATGCAGATGGACATCAAGGTCGCCGGGATCACCCGCGAGATCTTCGAAGCCGCGCTGCATCAGGCCAAGGACGGTCGCGCTCATATCCTGGGCGAGATGACCAAGGCGCTGGGCACTGCCCGCACCGAACTGTCGGCTCACGCTCCGCGCATCGAAACCTTGCAGATCGACAAGTCGAAGATCCGCGAAGTGATCGGCACCGGCGGCAAGGTGATCCGCGAGATCGTTGCCGAAACCGGCGCCAAGGTGGACATCGACGATGAAGGCCTGATCAAGATCTCGTCGAGCGATCTCAGCCAGATCGAAGCCGCCGAGAACTGGATCCTGGGCATCGTCGAGGAAGCAGAAGTCGGCAAGGTCTATGACGGCAAGGTTGTTACCATCGTCGATTTCGGCGCTTTCGTGAACTTCATGGGCGGCAAGGACGGTCTCGTCCACGTTTCTGAAATGCGCAACGAACGCGTTGAAAAGCCGACTGACGTGGTTTCCGAAGGCCAGGCCGTGAAGGTCAAGGTCCTTGAAATCGACCAGCGCGGCAAGGTCCGCCTGTCGATGCGCGTTGTCGATCAGGAAACCGGCGCCGAGCTGGAAGACACCCGTCCGCCGCGCGAACCGCGCGGTGACCGTCCCGGCGGCGACCGCGGCGATCGCCGTGGTCCGCGCAGTGGCGGCGGCGATCGTGATCGCGGTCCGCGCCGTGAAGGCGGCGGTGACCGTGGTCCGCGCCGTGACGGCGGCGGTGATCGCGGCCCGCGCCGCGACCGCGACGACGGCCCGGCTCCGGATCACGTCCCGGCCTTCCTCAAGGGCGACGACTAAGCCGGTTCCGTATTCACGGATCAAAAAACGGGGGCTGCGCGAAAGCGCGGCCCCTTTTTCTTAGGGACTCAGGGGAATGCCCATGGCTATGGCTTGCCATGGACAGCGAGGTGAGGGATTGTGCCGGAAATCGGATGACAACTTGAGGAGGCGGATATGCGGCATGGCTGGTGGCTGGGCGGGGCGGCATTGGCGCTGGTCATGTCAGCGGGCACGGCCTGGGCCTGTGCCGATTCGGGCTGTGAGGACGGGTTCAATCTGATCGGATCGTCGCAAAGCTGCCAGGGCATGGCGATGCTGGCGCCCAGTAACGATAGCCGGATCAATCTGATGCTGCTTCTGGCCGACAAAGGCAATCGCCCGATGGCTTCGCTCAAGCCAGAGGAGGGTGAATACAGCTACGTCAACCTGCCTTCGGTCTATCTCGATTGGGCAACGCTGCGGGCTTCGTTCTTTCCGGTCAACCGTGATCGCGCCAGCGACCCTGGGTCAAGTTATTCCGGAACGCGGTGCCAATCCTACCAGCAGGGCGGGGAAGCGCTGCTCGCGGCGATGACCGCCAGCCGCGGGCTGCCGGAAGCTGAACGCAGCGCGCTGATCGGCGCGCGCACCTCAGCAGAAGAGGTCTGCAAGCAGGCCACCGCCTATTCGCGTCGCTACGGCGAAACCAAGGGCAAGGCACTGCCGGTCTTCGCCAGCTGGCCAGCCGTGTCTAGTGCGGCGGGCAAGGACTTTCTGGGCTATGTCCAGGCGAGCGACGCCTTTTATGGCGAGCGCTGGGACGAAGCGCGGCGCGGCTTTGCGGCCCTGTCGGCAGCTGGAGATCCGTTCGTCAAGGAAACCGCTGCCTATATGCTGGTGCGGGTTGAATTCGCCGCAGCGCAGACCGCCGCCTATGATGAATATGGCTTCTACGATGGCAATGCCAAGGTCGATCAGGCAGCGGTAAAGCGCGGGCTGCAGGCGCTGTCAGGCTATCTCAAGGCCTGGCCCAGCGGGCGCTATTCGGTGTCCGCCCAGGGCCTGCTGCGGCGCGGGCTGTGGCTATCGCGTAATTATGGCGCGCTTGGCACCACCTATGCCCGGATGCTTGATCGCGCCTCGCCGGCCGAAGCGGCATCGGCTGATCTGGTCGAGGAAATCGATACCAAGCTGTTGTTCAATTCCGACGCCGATGGTGCCGGGGTGGAAGGGGCGCTGTTGCTGGCGGCCAAGGATCTGGTAGCGATGCGCGACCAGTCTTACGGCGAAGGACAACCCAAGGTCGGGCTGTCTGCCGCCGAGCTCGATGCCCAGGCGCCGCGCTTTGCCGGGCAGGGCGATCTGTTCGGCTATCTGCAGGCGACCCACGCCTATTACTATGGCCGCGATTTTCGCCGGGTACTTCAGCTGATCCCGGACAATGCCAAGCAATCCGCCTATTCCAACCTTGGCTTCAGCCGCCAGGTGCTGCGCGGGATGGCGCTGGCCGAGCTCAAGGACCGTAACGAGGCCGGGTTCTGGCAGGACCTGCTCGGCGGCGCCAAAGGACCGTGGCAGCGCCCGCTGGCCGAACTGGGGCTGGCGATGAGCTGGGAGCGCAGCGGCAAGCTTGCGTCGGTTTTTGCCCTCGGTTCACCGATTGCTAACCGCGATATCCGTTCGCGGCTGATCGATCGTTCGGCCGGCCCGGCGCTGCTCCGCACGATTGTAACGAACAAGAGCAATGGCGCGGAGGAACGCGATCAGGCGCTGTACACTCTGCTCGCCAACGAACTGGTGCTGGGGCAGTACACCGCCTTTGGGGCCGACGTGAAGCTGCCTGTCGCCGATCGCAAGAGCAATGCCGCCCTGTTCAGCGGTGGCCAGAAGGCGGATGGCTATCCCTGCGCACCTTTGGCGGTGACCGTGGCGGCGCTGGCAAAGAACCCTCAGGATGTGCCGGGGCGCCTGTGCCTGGGGGATTTCTTTCGGATAGCAGGCCTCGATTACCTGCACGGCAAGTACGATACGGCTCCCAAGAAGAACGAGCTCGGCGGCCACGCCGTGGGCTTTGCGGGCAAGCGCAACTTTCGTGACGAATTCTACGCCGCGATCGCCAACGATCCCAGGGCCGCACCCAATGACAAGGCCTATGCGCTGTACCGTGCGGTGATGTGCTATGCGCCCAGCGGCAGCAACGATTGCGGCGGAGCAGACGTTCCCAAAAGTCAACGCAAGGTCTGGTTTGAGCGGCTGAAGCGAGATTATCCGCAAAGCGCCTGGGCCAAGAAGCTTCGCTATTACTGGTGAGATGGCCCGCATCGCTGGCAGCGCTGCTGCTTGCCGCCTGCGCGCCCGCGCAGCCTGAACGGGTTGAAGCGGAGCGGTACGACGCCTTCTTTCTGTGGGCTGGGGTCCGGCCCCAGCCCGTATTGGGCCGGGCGAAGACGCTGTATCTGCTGGCCGGAGAAGTGCGCCGCGATGGCCGTTACCATCCGCTGCGGGCCACTCCGGGGATCGATCATGCCGAGGTCTGGCTCGTGGTGCGCACCCAAAGCCTCGATTGGCCGCCTGCAACCCGTCAGCGCGTCATGGATGAACTGGCGCGTTGGCAGGGGGGCGGCAACCAACTGGCCGGTTTGCAAATCGATTTCGATGCCTCAACCCGGGGCCTCGATCGCTATGCAGCTTTCCTCAAGAGCCTTCGCGGCCAGCTCGATCCCAGCCTGCGCCTTTCGATTACCGGACTGATGGACTGGAGCGCCCATGCCGATCCGGCGGCACTGGCCGCGCTGAAGGGAACGGTCGATGAAGTGGTGGTGCAAAGCTATCAGGGACGCACCACAATCCCCGGCTACGATAGCTATCTGGCGCGGCTCGCCCGGGTTCCGGTGCCGCACAAGGTCGCATTGGTCCAGGGCGGCGAATGGCGCGAACCGGCTGGGTTGCAAGCCGATCCGCTGTTTCGCGGCTATGTGGTGTTTTTGGTCAATCCGGAATGAAGCGCTCAGACAGCGGTGCTGATCTGGGGCGGGGCGCAGTCATCTGGCGTCGCCACTTCTATCCGGTTCCGCCCGTTTTGTTTCGCCCGGTAAAGCGCTGCATCGGCCGCGCGCAGTGCGGTGCGCGGATCGCCGCAATTGAAGACGTCAGCGATTCCGGCTGAGAAGCTGACCTGCCCAAAAGGCTGGTCATTTGCGCGATTGACCAGGCGGCGACCGGCCAGTTCCTCGCGCAGCCGGTCAAGCTGACCGAACGCTTCGCCGGGGCCGCAGCCTCGGATCAGCAAGACGAATTCCTCGCCGCCGTGCCGGGCGACGTGGCAGTGATCGTCCGATATCCGGGCAAAGCTATCGGCGACCAGCTTCAGTACCCGGTCACCGGCTTCGTGGCCGTGGGTATCATTGATCGCCTTGAAGTGGTCGATATCGCAAAAGGCGACGCACAGGGCTTCGGTGGCGGCCCGGGCCAGACGGTATTGCTCGGCATAGGTTGCTTCAAATGAGCGGCGGTTGGGCAGTCCGGTGAGGTGGTCTTCCTCGGCGTTGCGCCGGGCCTCAACCAGTCGTCGGCGCAGCGCGCGGGTCTGGGCCTCGCTGCGCAGCATCTGCTTTTCGATGTCGCGGGTCCGGCGCAGCATGACCTTGGCGATGGTCGCCAGTTCACTGATCACTTCACCGGCTTTGGTCACCTGGGTCAGTTCATTGACATGTTCTTCCAGCGCCGACTGGTAGTCGCTGGTCGCGTGGTGGGCATCGCGGCTGGTCTTGCCGAATTCGTCGATCGAACTTTCAAGCCGCTCCATCAGCTGGGCCAGCAAGGCCAGGTCATCACCATTGCTGTCGCCCAGATTCTCTTCCAGCCAGGCCGCGGTTATCGGCTGGCGCGTCTGGATCTGGCGGTCGATCGCGCGGACCACCTGACTGTCGAAGCCGGTGAGGTAATTCCATGCAATCGTCAGAGCGAGCGGCGTCACCTCGATCTTGTGGAGCGCCAGAAATTTGCCGATCTCTTCGAGCTGACGGTTTTGCAAGAAGGTACGACGCTCGGGCTGCTTGGTGGTAGCCGGATCGACAGATGGATCGGCGGCGCGCGGACCAAACCCGAGCCAGCCAAGCAGTCTGCTTCCCTGGCGGCCAATGTGGGGATCGTGTGCGGTCATACCGTGGTTAACGGCAAGCCGCAGCCGAAATTAAGTCTGTCCGGCCGGGCAAGTGGTCGAGGTTTGGCGGGCCATCGTTATCGCCCGGGCCAGCATATCGGCAATCCGGTAGCCGCCGGTGGCGATCCGCCGCTTGGCAAGCTGGTTCGCCAAGGATTGCTCCTGCGCGGTTACCGCCGGGGCAGAGGCCGGGTCCGGACTGGCCGCCAGATAGGTGCCCTGATAGCCGATCAGCCGCGCCAGTTCCGCGCTTTCATTCAGATTGAACCGGAACAGCGCCTGGGGATCGCCGTTCTTGCCCAGTTCGCGGGGCAAGCGGCTGCGCGGCCACTTGCGCACCAGCGCATCGGCCCAGCTGGCCGCGCCAACCGGCAATACGGCTCCGCCTTGCTCGATTGTCCTGTCCCAATACTGGTGGAGATTGGTCACTTCGCCCGACGGGCGGCGCACGAAAGCAAGTTCGCCTGCGCGGTCGGTCATGGCGTAGCTGGCGGTCATCTGGTGCCCGGCGTGCAGCGGTTGCTGGATATCACCGACGATGTGGATCAGCCATCCGATTGCCTTGGCCCGGAGCTTGGGCTCGGCACAGGGATTGGCCAGCGCCGCAAAGTTTTGGCTGAAGCCGGAAAGGGCCGCACCGTTTTCAATCGGCCAGAGCCAGGTCCGCCCATAAACGACCTGCAACTGATAGTGCCATTCGGGCATGTCTTCCGGTCCGCCGCGGATATCGTCGGGCCAGCGCGCCAGGATTTCGAACAGCGCGCGTTCCTGTTGATCAGCATCGAGCCGTTCGAACCCGGGAGCAAACAGCGGGTAATCCTGGTGCTGGCGGGCCAGCGCGATCAGTTCGGCCAGTTCGGCCGGATGGTTTTGCTTGAGATCGATCCAGGCAATCGCCCCAGTTGTCTGATGGCTTTCTTCCGACCAGGCCTGGGCCGGGCCGCTTGCAACCGATGCCAGCAGCGCCACGGCCGCCAGCTTCGCTGCAAAGCGGCGCACTCCTAGCGGACCCGCGGGCCGCCGAACGGCAGCGGGGGCGGCGGGCGGCGATGGCCGCGGGGCAATTGGGCCTGATAGGCACGGCCGCAATGCTCGACGCAATACGGGAACCCTGGGTTCACCTTTTCGCCACAGAAGTGAAAGTCCGGTTCGCCCGGATGGCCCATCGGCCAGCGGCAAATTCGGTCGTTCAGATCGAGCAGGCTGGTCTTGTCGACCACGTCCGGGCTCGGCTTGGCAGGCACCAGACGGCGCGGCGGCGCGGGCGGGATCGGGGCCTGCTGATCGCCGGGACCCTGACGCAGGAAGCCGCCGGGGCCGACCGAAACGATCCGCGGCGCGTCGCTCTGCGGGGTAATGGGCGCACCGGCCGGCGTTGTCGCCGGACCGGGGCGGGCGGCCGCGGCAGGCACCGGGCGTGGCGCGGGTGGCACGCGCGGCGGGGCTTCCGCCTTGGGAGCCTTCGGTGCGGGCGCCGCAGCTTCTTTCTCGTTAGGCTTGACAGGGCTGGGCCGGGCTTTCAGCCCCAGCCGGTGTGCCTTGCCGATCACGGCATTGCGGCTGACTCCGCCCAACTCTTCGGCGATCTGGCTGGCAGTGGCTCCGCCTTCCCACATCTTGGTCAGCTTTTCGATCCGTTCGTCGGTCCAGCTCATACTTCTTGTCACTTTCCTCGGCGGCATATGAGCCGCAAACTTGCCAATGGCGCAGGCTGCGGATAGTCGCCACAGCATGTCCAATCAACCTTTTCCCAGCACCGAAAGCACCAATTCGCCCGCAACCGCCAGCGGCGGGGGGCAAATGAGCTTTCCGGCCCAGGGAGTACCCCACTTCACCGGGATCAACCGGTTGGGGTTGTGGACCCTCTATATGAAGGAGGTCAGCCGGTTCTTCAAGGTCCAGACCCAGACGATCTGGGCTCCGGCGATCACCACGCTGATGTTTCTGGTGATTTTCAGCGTGGCAATGGGTCGCAGCGGGCGGATGGTGCTGGGGGTCAACTTCGCCACTTTCGTCGCGCCGGGTCTGATCGTGATGGGGATGATGCAAAACGCCTTTGCCAATTCCAGCTTCAGTTTCCTGGCCGGAAAGATCCAGGGAACCATCGTCGATTACCTGATGCCGCCGCTGTCGCACGGGGAGCTGATGATCGGGCTGGTCGGAGCTGCGGTCACCCGGGCAGTGCTGGTCGGCCTCGCAGTAGCCGGAGCAATGCTGCTCTGGCCGGGAGTCAGTCTCAGCGTGGCGCACCCCTGGGCGGTGGTGTGGTTCGGATTGATGGGGGCGACGATGCTGGCGCTGATCGGGGTGATTACCTCGATGTGGGCGGAAAAGTTCGATCACAATGCGGCGGTGACGAATTTCGTGATCGCGCCGCTCTCGCTGTTGTCTGGCACCTTCTACGTGATCGACAACCTTTCCCCGCTGTTCCAGGCGATCAGCCGGCTCAATCCGTTCTTCTATGTTATTTCCGGATTTCGCTTCGGATTTCTGGGACAAAGCGACATCGGCAGTACCAACCAGGCGGTGCTGCATGGGGCGGTTGGCCTTGGCCTGCTCAACGTGGCGCTCACGACCATTCTTTACCTGCTGCTGAAGAGCGGCTGGAAGCTCAAGAGCTGAGGCGATTGTGCTCGCTGAACAAGCGGCTATCTTCGTGCCGATTCACCTGGATGGGACTTGCGGATGAGTGACTGGATCGAACAGCTTGAACGGCTGACCCGCCTGCACAAGGATGGGGCGCTGACCGACGCCGAATTTGCCGCGCAGAAGGCCCGCGTGCTTGAAGGACAAGCCGCAGCCGAGGCTCAACAGGCAGACTCTGCACAGTTGGCTGCGCCCGTGGCGGCCGGCTATGAAGGTGGTTACGAAACCTCCGCCCGCCCGCGCTGGCCGCTGCTCGCCGGAATCGGCGCAGTTGTGGCGGTAGTGATCGGGGGCGCAGCCTGGTTTGGCGCCGGCATCGTGCCCGATAGCGGACTGACTCAACCTGGCGCGGTCGCCACTGCTTCTTCTTCCGGTGCAGAGCTTGCCACCGATGCGGCCACGCCAGCGCCGACCCCGGTTGCGCTCGATGGTACCCTGGCCTTTTCCTCGGCTTCGCTGTGTCAGGCCGGCGACACGTTGGAGCGGGTCTACAAAAAGCTTGAAGCCGGGATGGATTTGGGCAGCGGTCGCGGGTTAACCGTGGCGCTTGATGCCTATGACACGCCGCTTTCGATCACCGGCAAGAACGGCAAGGACAAGGATGGCGCTGAGACTGCCAGCGCCGAGGTTCGCTTTCCTGCTGAAACCAGCTGGCATGGGCTCAAGCTCAGCCGGACCACGACCAGCCGTTATTACCCACCAGAAAGCGATGGATCCGATACCCGAACGGT
>CAZOSI010000143.1:0-8403 GCA_964582485.1 uncultured Novosphingobium sp. | reverse complement strand
GACAGGCACTTGAGCAGCGTCGCGCGTTCGATGGTGGCCTTCATGGTATTATCGTATCCCCCTGGGGCGCGCAGAGGGGAATCGCCCCGCGCGCCTTGGTTTGCGGTCGACATTCCTTACCGGAAGGGCCGCTTGCGGCAAGTTTCGCCGCCGGAAATCACGGGGAAACTGGGGATAATTTCGCAGCTTGCAGGGTGAAGCTGCCTTGCCTCACGAAATCATCGCCATGCCGCCGTTCACGTGCAGCGTCTGTCCAGTGATGTAACCCGCTTCCTTGCTGGCGAGATAGGCGACTGCCGCGCCGATATCCTCGCCTTCGCCCATCCGGCCCATCGGGATCCGGGCGTTGAGCGCTTCCTTCTGGGCATCGGGCAGCACTTCGGTCATCGCGGTACGGATGAACCCCGGGGCGACGCAGTTGACGGTGATCCCACGGCTGGCGACTTCCTGGCCCAATGACTTCGACATGCCGACCAGGCCGGCCTTGGCTGCGGCATAGTTGACCTGGCCGGGATTGCCGGTGGCCCCGACCACGCTGGTGATGGTGATGATCCGCCCGTGGCGGGCCTTCATCATCGGCTTGCAGGCGGCCCGCATCAGCCGGAAGGCCGCCTCGAGGTTGACCCGGATCACCGCGTCCCACTCCTCGTCCTTCATCCGCATCGCGAGGTTGTCGCGGGTGATCCCGGCGTTGTTGACCAGAATATCGATCTTGCCGAGCGTATCGACCGTCGCGGGGACCAGATGCTCGACCTGCTCGGAATTCGAAAGGTCGCAGGTGATCTCGACATGGTCATGACCGTAAGTGTCATTCAACTCTTCACGGAACGAGCGCAGCTTGCTGGGGTTGGTCCCCGAAAGCGCGAGCCGCGCGCCCTGCCGGGCCAGCGCATGGCTGATCGCCGAGCCAATGCCGCCAGCTGCGCCGGTTACGAGTGCGGTCATTCCGGTAAGGTCGAAAAGGCGGTGTTCCATGTGTTTATGCTCTCGCAAAGGCGCAAAGGCGCAAAGTGTCTACAAAGTCCGTCCGTGATTGTTGGCAACCCGGCGAATGCCCTCCTTCATCGTCTCGCCCGAGAAATTTAGCAACAGTCCGAGAGTACGGTGGGTCAAGCGCAAGTAGGTTAGAAGTTGCTTCGCATGGAGATTGGTAAGCGCATCGACTGACTTTATCTCAAGTGTCAGACACTCATCGATCAAAAGGTCGATCCTGAAAGCAGCTGGAATGGACAGGCCATCATATGTGATGTCGACCGCCACCTGCCTTTGCACCTTTAGGCCGCGTCGTTCCAGCGCAGCTGCCAAAACAGACTCGTAGACGCTTTCAAGCAAACCTGGGCCCAATTCCCGATGAATGCGAATGCATTCATCAACAACAACCCTGCTCAGTTGGTCTGCCTTTTCTACACTTTGCATCTTCGCGCCTTTGCGCCTTTGCGAGAGAATTATAGCTGGCTCGCCAGCGCTTCGATATCGGCCATCGACACCACGCTGGTTACGCTGACATCGGCGACGGTGCGGCCGATCATCGGGCCGAGGACTTTGCCGCCGAGTTCGACGAAGCTGTCCACGCCCGCGGCCTGCATTGCGACCACGCTTTCGCGCCAGCGGACGCGGCCGGTGACCTGTTCGACCAGCAGGCGCCGGACTTCGGCGGGGTCGCTGACCGGGCCTGCGGTGACGTTGGCGTAAAGCGCGACGCGCAAGGGCCCCGGCGGGGTTTTGGCCAAGGCTTCGGCCATGGCATCGGCGGCCGGCTGCATCAGCGGGCAGTGGAACGGGGCCGAAACCGGCAGCAGCACGCCGCGCTTGATCTCGAAGTCCTTGACCATGGCAATCGCACGTTCGATCGCGGCCTTGTGGCCGGAAAGTACAACCTGCCCGGGGTCATTGTCGTTGGCAACGGTGCAGACTTCGCCTTCAGCGGCGGCATCGGCGAGCGTCTGGGCCTTGGCGAGATCAGCCCCCAACAGCGCGCACATTGCCCCGACGCCCACCGGCACGGCTGCCTGCATTGCCTGCCCGCGCAGCTTGAGCAGCCGCGCGGTATCGGCCAGGCTGAACGCGCC
Source organism: uncultured Novosphingobium sp. (assembly GCA_964582485.1). Taxonomy (GTDB): domain Bacteria; phylum Pseudomonadota; class Alphaproteobacteria; order Sphingomonadales; family Sphingomonadaceae; genus Novosphingobium. Next base: position 6,334 of record CAZOSI010000143.1, on the reverse strand, counting down.
AGCGGCGCATAGCGCGGTATATTCGCCGAGGCTGTGCCCGGCGACGAAATCGGCCTTGCTGGCGAGCGTAATCCCGCCTTCCCGTTCCAGCACCCGAAGCACGGCAATGGCATTGGCCATGATCGCCGGCTGGGCGTTCTCGGTCAGGGTCAGTGCGTCTTCGGGCCCTTCGGCCATGATCGCGGAGAGCTTTTGACCCAGCGCGTCGTCGACTTCCTGAAACACTTCGCGCGCGGCCGGGCTGGCGGCGGCCAGATCCACGCCCATGCCGACTTTCTGGCTGCCCTGTCCGGGGAAAACGAACGCTCTCATTTTTGGTCTCCTGATTTTCCCGCGCGACTATTACCCGGCAAAGGCGCGGGCAAGCCCGAACGGCACGATTTTGTTGTCGGCGTCGTGGCCGATCTCGGCCCGGCCAAGGTAGGGTATCGAATGCAGTGCGCACCAGTGGCGCGCGATCTCGTCGGCGGACTGACCAAATTCAATCTCGTTCACCGGTACGTCACTGACCCGCCCGAGCCGCAGCCCGGCGATTCCGCCCAGGTGCGCGGTGACGTGGAAGAACAGCCGGTCGACCGAATAGTCGTACTCGCTGACTTCCTCGACCAGCACGACATGCCCGGCCAGCCCCGGCATCAGCGGGGTGCCGCACAGCATCGCCAGCGTGATCAGGTTGAATGCCGCCACCGGTCGCTGGTCCAGCCCCGGCTCAAGCCCGGACGGGTCACCAGCCATGAACCCCAGAACCCGCCGAATCGCCGCTTCGCCACCAGAGCGCCGCACGTCTGCTGGCATAGAGGCATGAATTGGACGGCCGAACTTCTGCCGATAAAGCCCGCCGAGCAGATAGCCTCCGTCTGAATAGCCCAGGAACGCCTTGTCCTGAGCGGCATGGTCGAACCGCGCAATCGCTTCTTCGGCGATCCGGTTCGAGCCATAGCCGCCGCGTGCGAACCAGACGGCGTCAAACGCCGGGTCGTTGGCGCATTCGACCAGCGCCTCCAACCGCTGCCGGTCGGTCCCGGCAAAATGGCCATGCTCGAAGAAGCATTGCGGATGGAAGTGCAGTTCGATCCCGGCGAATTCGGCGGCGATCGTGGTGACGCGCGTAGCATCTTCGTGCGTGAGCGAGCGCGACGGGGCACAGATGGCGATCCGGGTCATTTTGGCTTCCTAACCCGGTTGCGCTGACTGGCAAGGGCGCATACCGAAGCCATCATGAGCGACCTAACATCTCACCCGTGGTTCTTTTGCGGCATCGGCGGCTCCGGCATGCTGCCACTCGCCCTGATTCTCAAGGGTGCGGGCGCCGAGGTGGCCGGATCGGACCGCAGTCGCGATCAGGGGCGAACGCCTGAAAAGTTTGCCTGGCTGGAAAGCCTCGGCTTTACCCTGCACCCGCAGGACGGCAGCGGAATCACGAGTGCCGGGCAGACACTGGTAGCCTCTGCGGCAGTTGAAGACACTGTCCCCGAGATGGTCCGGGCAAAGGAACTTGGCTGCCCGCGGATGACCCGGGCGGCATTGCTTGCCGCGCTGTTCAATGCTGCCCCGGCGCGGATCGCGATCGGCGGAACCAGTGGCAAGAGCACAGTCACCGGAATGACCGGCTGGATCATGGATCAGGCCGGCCGCGACCCGACGATCATGAACGGTGCGGTGATGAAGAATTATGCCGGCGCCGATGCCCCCTTTGCCAGCGCGCGGGTTGGCGGGGGCAGCCTGTTCGTTTCGGAAGTAGACGAAAGCGATGGGTCGATCGCACTGTACCGGCCAGGTGTGGCGGTGCTCCTCAACGTCAGTCTTGACCACAAGTCGATGGATGAACTGCGCGGCCTGTTCGGCGATTTTCTGCGCACAACCAGCATTGGTGTAATCAATCTGGATGATCCAGAGGCAGCTGCGCTCGCGCCTGAATTCACACCGTGGCTGGGTTACGCAATCAACAATGTCGAAGCCGAGATCGGCGTCGTCGAAGGGTCAGTCCAGGAAGGTCCCTTCACAATTTCCGCAACGGTGATTGACCGGCGCGATGCGGGACATCATCCCCTGCACCTCAAGGTACCGGGCCGCCACAACCTTTCGAATGCACTCGCCGCGATCACCGCCGCTTGCGCCGCCGGGGTGTCGGTCGCGGACGCGGTTGCCGCGCTTGGCAGCTATGCTGGTCTGGCTCGACGCTTCGACGTGATCGGCACCAGCCCGTCCGGAATCACCATGATCGACGATTTCGGTCACAACCCGGAAAAATGCGCCGCAACACTCACCACGCTCAAGGCCCAGCCCGGTCGGGTGATCGCCTTCTTTCAGCCGCACGGATACGGCCCGCTGCGCCAGATGGGCACCGAACTGGCCGAAACCTTCGCGCGCCTGCTCGGCCCTGACGATGTCACGATCCTGTGCGATCCGGTCTATTTCGGCGGCACCGTCGATCGCAGCGAGGGGAGCGAACGGATTGTCGGGCTGATCGAGGCAGCGGGCGGCAAGGCCGAGTATATCCCGGCACGCGAAGATTGCGCAGCGCGGATCGCAGAAATCGCCCGTCCTGGCGACCGGATCGTGGTGATGGGCGCGCGCGACGACACACTGACCCTGTTCGCGCAAAACCTGCTAGCGCAATTTAAATAGGGACCTAAATAGGGACTGTCCCTATTTAAATCAGGCGGCCGCCCCTGTCTCGCGCTTCAGCACCTTGTGCAGAACTACAGCGATGATCGCGCCCAGGATCAGCCCCGCGATCCCTGAAAGCGTGGCATTGGTCAGCCAGCCGAGCAGCCCGCCGAGCGCGCCGGTGGCCTCGTGGACCGCATGTTCAATTGCGTGGACGATGTCCGATGGACCATGCAGGCCAAGCTCATGCGCACCATGGATCACGATCTGTCCGCCAACCCACAGCATCGCGGCAGTCCCGACCACCGACAAGACGGCGAGCAGCCGCGGCATGGCGTGAAGCAGCCCGCGGCCGAGGCTTTTTTCGAACACTGTATGGCGGTTGTCGACCAGATGCAGGCCGATATCGTCCATCTTCACGATCAGCGCGACGGCGCCATAGACCATGATCGTTATGACAATTCCAACCAGAGCCAGAATGATCGCTCGGCTCAAGAGCGGTTCGTGAGCCACCTCGGCCAGGGCAATTGCCATGATTTCCGCCGAGAGGATGAAGTCGGTGCGGATCGCACCAGCCGTGCGTTCCTTTTCAAAAGTCGCCATATCTGTGATGGCATCGCCCAGCGTTTCGCCGTGCTTTTCCCCGCCCAGCTTTTCCATCACCTTTTCCGCGCCTTCATAGCACAGGAACAGCCCGCCCAGCATCAGCAGCGGAGTTACCGCCCATGGCATGAACTGGCTCAGCACCAAGGCGACTGGGAGCAGGATCAGCAGCTTGTTCTTAAGGCTGCCCAGCGCAATCTTGCGGATGATCGGCAGTTCACGATCGGGAGTGAATTCGGTGACATAGGACGGGGTGACCGCCGCATCGTCAATCACTACGCCCGCCGCCTTGGAACCCGCCTTGGCCGCAGCCACGCCGACATCGTCGATCGTCGCGGCCGCCGCCTTGGCGATTACGGAAATGTCGTCAAGCAGTGCAACTAGACCGGTAGGCACGGTTGGTTCTCCAATTCCAGTTGATTTGGCTTAGCGCGCCCTGCCCCAGGGAAAATCAAAATCCAGGGATGAGCAACTGTGATGATAGTAGTCTGGAGCTCGTTTGCTCGCAATTGAGGTTTCCGAAGCCAAAAGAGTGCAAGTCTTTACATTCTCTGCCGAAAATCCAAGCTTTTTAACGAATATATCTCTTAGACGCTCAATATTTCTACCAGTTACGGTCAAGTCGTCTACAATTAAAACTTTCTTTAAATCATTATTAGATTTAATTTTCAAAACGCCGACGGAAACTTTCTTATCATCAATCATTTCAAATAGCTTGAGATCCGGCGGAGTTTGGTATTGGTCTTTCCAAATTGTCGTTCCAGAGAGCGAAACATTAAGCGAATTCATCGAATCCTGCATGATTGCCGCGATCATCCCGCCGCGAGCATCTGTGGAGTAAATAATATCCGGCTGAAACTCTTTGGATATCCGTTTTCCCAAGGCGCGTGACCATACGACCACGTCGCTCCAGTCAACCGAGCGCATGCGCCGGTTTAGTTTGCGGTTCTCGATGCCGAAAAAAACGGTTGATGCCAATCCGATCAAGCCTGCGCCCCAGCCGGACCACGTCAAAAAATCACTCATTCACCCCCCGACGCATTCATGAAGGAGTTTCTATCAGGATCGGCAAAGCAAAGCAAAGTCCGCTATTCAGACGAACAATCCCGTTGCAATCCACAAGCAATAGGCTAAGGGCCGCCACTTCCTGCCTTTGCGCGGGAAATCGAAGAAAGCCGGAGGGGCCCCGCAATGGTGCGGATCAGCCAGCGATCGGTTAGATAGATAAAGGAAGCTGCCGTGGCTCTATATGAGCACGTGTTCCTGGCTCGCCAGGATCTCAGCCAGGCGCAAGTTGATGCGCTGGCCGCCACCGCGACGGAAATCGTCGAAGCCAACAATGGCAAGGTGACCAAGACCGAGACCTGGGGTCTCAAGAACCTGGCATACAAGATCAAGCGCAACCGCAAGGCGCACTTTGTCATGCTCAACATCGAAGCCCCCGCCGGCACCGTTGCCGAGCTGGAGCGTCAGACCGCGATCAACGAAGACGTGATCCGCTGGCTGACCGTGCGCGTTGACGAGCTGGAAGCCGGCCCGTCGGTGCAGATGCGCAAGCAAGACCGCGAGCGCGCCAAGCGCCGCGAACGCGAGGAGTTCTAAGCAATGGCCCGCGCATTTTTCCGCCGCCGCAAGTCCTGCCCGTTTTCGGGCAAGAACGCACCCAAGATCGACTACAAGGACACGCGCCTGCTGCAGGGCTATATGTCCGAACGCGGCAAGATCGTGCCGTCGCGCATCACCGCCGTTTCCGCCAAGAAGCAGCGTGAGCTCGGCCAGGCGATCAAGCGCGCCCGCCACCTGGGCCTGCTGCCCTACCTCGTGAAGTAAGGGGAGAATACCGATGGAAATCATCCTCCTCGAACGGATCGAGAAGCTGGGCACGATCGGCGATGTCGTAAACGTCAAGGACGGCTACGCCCGCAACTATCTGCTGCCCAACAAGAAGGCGCTGCGCGCCAACGAAGCCAACCGCAAGGTCTTCGAAGCCAACAAGGCCAAGATCGTTGCCGACAACGACGCGCGCCGCGGCGAAGCTGAAAAGCATTCCGCAAACGTCGAAGGTAAGTCGGTCGTCCTGATCCGCGCTTCGTCGAATGCTGGCCAGCTTTATGGTTCGGTTTCGGTGCGCGATATCGTCGATGCGCTCAATGCCGACGGCGCGGGCATTGCCAAGTCGATGATCGTGCTGGAACGCCCGATCAAGACGATCGGCGTGTTCGATGTCAAGGTTACGCTGCACCCCGAAGTTGTCGTCATGGTCAAGGTCAACGTCGCACGTTCGCCGGATGAAGCCGAACAGCAGGCAGCCGGCGTCGACGTGATCGCCGCAATGTTTGAAGACGACGCTGCCGAGGCTGCTGCCGCCGCTGGCGAGTTCGAAGCCGGCAATGGTGAAGAAGTAGAAGCGGAAGCCCCGGCTGCCGCAGACGCTTCGGAAGAAGCCGAAGGCTAAGGGTTTCAGGACCTTCAGCTACGGATCGGGGGCGCTTCGGCGCCCCCTTTTCGTTGGCGCAATTGAAATGTCACGCAAGTGTGGCTATAGGCCCGCGATGCAAACGACAGAAAAGATCATCGCGGAATTGGTCCGCGTTTACGAAACCGCCGTCTCCACCCTGCAAAGCGACATCGCCAATTTTGCAGCGGACGGCACCCTTCCCCCAGCTTCGCGCCGCACCGAAAAAGCCTGGTGCTATCCGGAATTACGGCTCAGTTATGGCGGGGTTGAAACCCGGCCAGACTATCGCCGCTCGTTCGGACGGCTCTCGCATGAAGGCACCTATGCCACCACGGTCACCCGCCCCGCGCTGTTCGCCGACTACCTGACAGAGCAGCTGAACCTGCTGACCGACGATTACGAAATCACCATCGAAGTCGGCCCGTCCGATCAGGAAATCCCCTTCCCTTATGTGATCGACGCCAATTCCGGCCTGGCCGGAATCAGCCCGCAGGATCTGGCCCGGCACTTTCCCACCACTGAACTGGCCCTGATCGGCGACGAACTGGCCGACGGGATTGAGATCGACGAACCGGGCGAAAGCATCCCGCTCGCGCTGTTCGACGGGCTGCGCACCGATTTCAGCCTCGCACGGCTGGCACACTACACCGGCACCCGGATCGA
>CAZOSI010000142.1:0-8445 GCA_964582485.1 uncultured Novosphingobium sp. | reverse complement strand
GCGACCGCGACGAACAGCGTCCCGACCGCTTCCAGGTCGGCCAGAAGCTCGACGCGATGGTTACCGGGTTCGACCGTTCGAAGAAGCCCAACTTCTCGGTCAAGGCGCGTCAGCTCCACGAAGAGAAGGAAGCTGTCGAACAGTACGGTTCGTCGGATGCCGGCGCTTCGCTGGGCGACATCCTGGGTGCCGCGCTGAAGGCCAAGAAGGACTGATCCTTCGCGAAGCCAAGGCTAGCCAATCAAAGGCCCGTCCGGAGCGATCCGGGCGGGCTTTTGCTTTGGCGCAATGCGGGTATGGTGACGCCAGGAGAGTCCCATGCTGCAAATCCACCAGTTCCCCTGCCTGTCCGACAACTACGGCTACCTGATCCACGATCCGGTCAGTGAAGAGACGGCCTGCATCGACACCCCCGATGCCGACGCCTACCTGCGTGAGGCGGCGCGGCGGCACTGGCAGATCACCCAGATCTGGAACACCCATTGGCACCCCGATCACGCTGGCGGCAACGCCGCGATCAAGGCGGCGACCGGCTGCACGGTGGTCGGCCCGGCCGAGGTGGAGAAGCTCGGCACCGCGCCGGACCGAGTGGTGGGGCATGGCGACGTGGTGATGCTGGGCGAATGGGACGCAGCGGTGATCGATGTTGGCGGGCATACCAACGGCCACATCGCCTATCACCTGCCCGATGCCGAAACCGTGTTCTGCGGCGATGCGCTGTTCGCGCTCGGCTGCGGGCGGATGTTCGAAGGCACGCCCGACCAGTTCTGGGCCAGCCTGTGCCGGCTGAAGGCGCTGCCGCCATCGACGACGATGTACTGCGCCCACGAATATACCCAGTCCAACGCCCGCTTCGCGCTGCATGCCGACCCCGACAATCCGGAGCTCGCCAAATATGCCGAAGCTATCACCCGCGCGCGGGACGCCGGCAAGCCGACTGTCCCCTTCGCCCTCGCCCGCGAACTCGCCACCAATCCGTTCCTGCGGGCCGACCACGCCGCGATGCAGGCACGCTGGGGCGGAAGCAGCCCGGCCGAGACCTTCGCCGCACTGCGGGCCGCGAAGGACACGTTCTGAGCCAATGAAGGCCCTGGTCGTCCAATCGCTCTCGCCTGACTTGTCGGGCGTGGAACTCGCCGAGCTGCCCCTACCCTCGCGCAGCCCCGGCGAGGTTCAGGTTCGGGTCCGAGCCGCTTCGCTCAATTTCCCCGATCTGTTGATGACCAAGGGCGAATATCAGCTGAAACCGGACTTGCCGTTCACCGCCGGGCTCGAATTCGCTGGTGAAGTGGTGGAAGCCGATGTGGACAGCGGATTTGCCCCCGGCGATGCAGTCTATGGTGGAAACAAGACCGGCGCCTTTGCCGAATATGCGGTGGTTCCGGCCCGCGCGGTGACGCGGATGCCCCACGGCGTCGGCTATCCTGCCGCTGCCGCGCTTGGCGCCGCCTATGGCACGGCCTTTACCGGCCTGGTCGAGATCGGCGGGCTGAAGGCGGGGCAATGGGTGCTGATCCACGGCGCCAGTGGCGGGGTCGGCCTGGCGGCGGTAGAATTGGCCAAGCGGCTGGGCGCCCATGTCATCGCCACCACTGGCACGCCGGACAAGGTAAAGCGCTTGCAGTCCGCCAGCCAGGCGGACGCAGTGATCCTGGCTGAGGGGCGCTTTCGCGAGGCGGTTGCCGAACTGACCGGCGGCGCGCTGTGCGATCTGGTCTATGATCCGGTTGGCGGCGATGTGTTCGACGAAAGCACCCGCTGCGTTGCCTTTGGCGGCAAGCTGCTGGTGATCGGCTTTGCCGGTGGGCGGATTGCCGATATTTCGACCAACATCCCGCTGATCAAGGGCTTCGCGGTGGTCGGCGTACGCGCCGGGGAATATGCCCGCCGCTTCCCCGATCGCGGCAAGGCGATACGCGAAGCGGTTGCCACCCTCGCCGCCGAGGGCCGGCTCAACCCGCACATCGACCGGATTCTGCCGCTGGAACGTTGGCGCGAAGCGTTTGAAGCGATGGCCGGGCGCGGGATTGTGGGGAAAGTGGTGCTGGAGCCTTAGGTCCTCCCCGTTGAGGAAGACCTCCCGAACGAAGAAGGGCGGCCCTTATGGACCGCCCCTTCCCCCTCTCCAAGCTTTGAAATTCGTTCAGAGGCCGGCGATCGCCTCGTCGACCAGGCCTTTGTCGGCTTTGGCGTCGTGGTTCGCGGCGATCAGCGTGCCGGCGGCACCGGCGGCGGCAGCGGCGGCCTTGGCACGCAGTTCGTCGATCGCACCGCGCTCAGCAGCGGCGATCTTGTCTTCGGCCATCTTCTCGCGGCGCTTGATCAGCGCTTTGGTATCTTCAGCACCCTTGGCGACGATCGCCTCGGCTTCATGCCGGGCATGCTCGATCATCTCGGCCGCTTCCTTTTCCGCTCCGGCGATCTTGTCGGCATATTCCTTGCGCAGGGCTTCGGCTTCGGCGCGCAGCGCCTTGGCTTCGTCGAGCTGCTTGCGGATCTCGGCGATCGAGGCGTCGAGCCCGGATGTGATCATCCCCGGAACCTTCTTCCAGACCATCACCAGAAGCAGTGTAGACATCGCCAGAGCGACCCACATGCCTGGCGTGATGAAACCGAAAGCGGCGGGTTCGGCATGCGCCGCGCCGTGGGCGGCAGCTTCGGCGCCGTGTTCGGCAGCGGCGGCCAGCAGGCTCAGATCAAGCATTGAGCGCCTCCTTGACGGCAGCCGAGGCCGCCTTGGCGTCAACCGAGGCGCCGGTCAGCCGGGCGACGATATCGCCGGCGGCTTCTGATGCGACGGCTTCGATTTCCTTGAGCGCATCGCTGCGCGCCGCCGCAATGCGGGCGTCGGCCTCGCTCAATTGCGCGTCGATCTTCGCATTAGCCTTGGCCATGCTCTTCTCGCTGGCAGCCGCGGCATCGGCCTTGGCCTTGGCAATCAGCGCCTGAGCTTCGGAGCGCTGGGCATTGGACTGGACGCGCCAGGCCTCTTCCTGTTCATCGGCGGCCTTGCGCGCAGCTTCGGCCGCAGCAAGGTCATCAGCGATCTGCTTGTCGCGGGCGTCAACCGTCGCCATCACCTTGGGCACCATGCCCCGGCCGATAACGAAGAAGATGAAGCCGAAGAACACCAGCATCCAGAAGATCTGGCTGGCGTAAGTCGCGGCGAGCTGGGAAATTTGAGGCATTGTTACGTCCGCATCTGCCCGGCCGGCGCCGCCCCGGACGGGGCGGGCGCGCAGCCGGTCGGTCAGTCAATCGCAGGTCTTAGGCGACGAAGATCAGGATCATCGCGACGACGAACGAAAGCAGGCCCAGAAGTTCGGCGGCGGCGAAGCCGATGAACAGGCGGCCCTGCTGGCCGTCAGCCGCACCCGGGTTGCGCAGCGCGCTTTCCAGGAACGAACCGAACACGTTGCCCACGCCGATGGCGGCCATGCCGGCGCCGATGGCAGCGAGACCAGCACCGATCAGCTTTGCGCTTGCAGGTTCCATTTCAAAAACTCCTTTTTCTCGATAATTCGAATGGTTGGATAGAAAACTTAGTGAAGATTCTCAGCGTCGTTGAGATATAGCGACGTCAGCAGTGCAAAGACATAGGCCTGGATGCCGGCGACCAGCAGTTCCAGCGCGCAGATTGCGATCATCAGGATAAAGCTGGGCAGGCCGACCACCGTGCCCCACAGCACGCCCGAATTGGCGCTGGAGATCACGAACGAGGACAGCACTTCCAGCAGCACGTGCCCGGCCATCATCGCCACGAACAGTCGCAGCGCGAGGCTGAACGGGCGAACCAGGAACGAAATCAGTTCGATGAACGGGATCAGCCACAGCAGCCACCACGGCGTGCCGTGCGGCACGAAGAGGCTGAAGAAGTGCAGGCCATGGCGCCAGAACCCGACGACCAGCACGATCGAGAACGACATAACCGCCAGCACACCGGTGACGGTGAAGTGGCTGGTCGGGGTAAAAGGATGGACGCCGACCAGCATCAGGGGCAGCAGCCCCAGGAGGTTGGCGAACAGGATGAACATGAAGATCGAGAAGATGTAGGGTACATACTTCTTGCCGGCCGGGCCGATATTGGCGGCCAGCAGGTTGTCGATGAAGCCGGTGAAGCCTTCGACCGCCATCTGCCAGCGCCCGGGCACCAGCTCGCGCTTCATCCCGCCCATCACGAACAGCGCAAGCGCCACCGTGGTGATCGCCATCCACAGCGCGGAATTGGTGAAGGGGATGGAGTAGCCCGCGATCGACCAGTGATCGGTGCCGAACAACGGCTCGATCGAGAACTGGTGCATGGGATCGACTTTGCCCTGTTCGGCTGCCACGAAACCTGCCTCTTTCAAAATTCGGTCTGATGCCCCCTGATGCAGCCCCTAATCGGGCCGCTGCGAGGCCATCCGGATGATGCTCCTGAAGGCAACGATGATCCCGAGGGCCATCACCACCAACAGACCCCAGGGCGAGGTTCCGGCAAATCGGTCAATGACCCAGCCGATGAACGCACCGCCGCCGATTCCCCCGATCAGTTCGGCCAGAACGCGGTTGCCCATGCGGTAATTCGCATCGGCCTCTGCGCCCGCAGCCGGCTTGTTGCGTTGCTCTTCACGCTCTCTCGCGGCTGCCAGCCGCGCTTCGAGCGCATCGATTCGCGCATCATCGCCGATGGGTTCTCGGGCAGACGGCTCGTCGTTCATGCCTTGGTCCTTTCAAGAGAATCCGGGGCACGGGCAACGGCTGCCCGCCGAGGGCGCCGCCCCCTTAGCAGGCCCTTCCCCCAAGTCAACCGGGACGAAAAAGCCTCCCCGCAACAAGCTGCGAAGAGGCTCGTGTTTCGTGGCTGTCAGGGCCGTTTACGGGCAGCGGCTGTCGCGCTGGGGCGGGGCCGCGGTGCGGGTCTGCCAGGAGCCGTCCGGGGCCTGGTACTTTTCCCCGGGCGCGGTCTTCCCGATCAGCAGGCAGCCGGTGGTAAAAGCGTACTGTTCAACCGTGGCGTGCTGTTCGGCGGCCTTTTCGGCATAGATCGCGCGGCGCTTGATGTTGATATCGTCAGCCAGACGGCGAACTTCCGGGCTGGGCGCCGCGGGGAAGCCAAGGTAGCCGTCAACCCGCTCGCCGACCTGTCCGGAAGCACGCGCTGCCGCATAGGCCGGATCGCGCTGTTGCTGCGCAGCGGCTGGGCCGGACAGGGTAAGCGCGCCAAGCGCCAGGGCGCCGGCCAGCGCCGTAAAGCGCGAGCGTCCGGAAGCAGGCAGAGCAATAATCTTCAACATGACACGTCCTTAAAAAGCGCCGGAGTTCTCATCAATCGTCTTTTCGGCATCCGCCGCAAGCCGATAAACGACCTCCTGTTTGATGTTGATGTTGAGCTCGATCACGATCGGCTTGTCCGGCGCCTTGACCGAAACACATCCGCCGAGCGCGATCCCGCCGCCCATCAACATTGCCAGCGCGGTTGCCCTGCGCTGGCTCGACCGCCGTTTCCCGATTTGGTTCCCCTGCATGGCTGGCAGCATCGCAAGCCGGGCGCGGTTGGTCAATTCGTGACTGCTCATGGCCTATTCCTGCTGTCTGAATCCTGAATATCGTCAGGCTTTTGCGATGGACCGGGCGATGCGGGGAAAGCCTCGGGCCGGGGCGCGGGCGGATTTGCCGGGCCGGGTGCACCGGGACGCTCAATCGGCCGGCCCTGTTCGTCGATCAGACCGAGACTGCGCGGATCGCGGACATAGGCCGGATCGTAGAACGATTTGAACGAGGTGACGAGCTGATAGAACGGCGCCTTGATATTGACGTTGAACCGGATCGGCAGGCGGCCAAGCTGGCGGGTAAAGAGGTTCCTCTTCGCCCCCTGCCCCTGTCGGACCCCTTCGATCCGCAGGTTCGTGACGATATCCCCGTCGATCTCGCCATCGATCCCGATCTCCATGCGCCGGTAGTCCAGGCTGCGCAGTGTCTGGAAGGCGAAATTGCCCATCGCCGAAAGGTCCTTGTAAGTCAGCTCACCGACATAAGAGATATTGCCGCCAGGCGGGCGCGAAACCAGCAAGCCGTTGGTGATCCTTCCGCCATCCTCATCAAACACCAGCGGCAATGTGCCGTCGAAAATTCCGCTCGCGCTGATATTGGCCAGTTCGAGCTGCGAGATGAACTTTGCCGCGTTGGCCCCTTCCAGCTTGAGCGTGAAGCGCCGGGCTTCACCCTTATCGAGCTTGATCCGGGTCGGCAGCAGCTTGAGCGCGCCATCGACAAACGGCCATTCCGCCCCGTTGACCACCATCAGGTAGTCGCGCTCGATCTGGAACGAAAGCGTACCGTCGAATACCTCGATCCCCGGGTTGATCGAGGCGATAGTCAATCGCTGGTCCGGCTTGGTTACCAGCCCCAACAAGTCGGCGAATTCGATCGTGCCTTTCATCCCTTTGACCGGTCCGAAAGCAGCCGCGAAATCGAGCCCGTCAGTCGTGAAGCGCCCGGTGCTGGTTACCCTCTCCGCGGTCCAGTCGATCCGACCGTCGCCCCAGACCTTTCCTTCGGCCAGCGCCACGACGCCGCTGGCAAGGTAGGTCAGGGTATCCGGCTGCAGCTTGCCGTCGAAGACAATCCCCGGAACCTTGAGATTGGCATGGCCGCTGGCAGAAACCAGATCGTGCTCCAATGTGGTCAACACGATCTCGCGGTCGCTGGCCGGCGCACGAAGCATGGCTTCGGCGGTGATCCGATTATCGGCCAGATGCAGCCGGGCGCCGCGCGATACCAGCGGTTCGAACTTGCCGGGCTGTTGCCGGTCGGTGACTTTCATCACCGAATTTTCAAGATCGAGCACCGAACCGGCAAAGCGCAGGTCACCCGCCGCTTTGGAAATATCGAGCGGGACGGCAAAAAGCTTGACTTCGGCCCCGCTGAACTTGCCGGTGACATCCTTGCCCATCGCACCGTTGAATGCAGCTACCTTGATCGTGCTCAGCTTGTCGGCCGGACCGAGCGCGATATCGAGGTTGCGCGCCGCCATTGCTCCGGGCCAGGCCGCGCCGATCGCGCCGCTGCGCAGGAGGATCGGCGTGGTACCCAATGTTCCGGAGAGGTTCAGTCCGGCGGTGCCAGCCGCGATGCGCAGGCCGCCAGGACCAGTTCGGGCAATCGCCCCACCATTGCCAGGGCACAGGGTCAGTCCCTGACCGCCCACCTTGAGGCTGCCCACGGTCAGTCTATCGAAAGCAACCGGGGTACAGCGTCGCCAAACGGCCAGTCCGCTGCGCTCTGACCAATTGCCCTCGATCGGCACCCGCAGCCCGCGCACTTCGCCGCCCGGAAGCGGACCGGAAACCAAGGCGCGCCCGGAAAAGCCGATCTGGCCGCCCGGCAATTGCACCACGCGAAGGTCTGGCAACGCAATCGAACTGGTTTCGGCGCGGTACTCGGACAGCGAAAGCCGCGCTTCCATCCCGCCGCGCCCGGCCCGTTGGGCTATGCCTTCCATCCTTGGCAGCCCCGCGCCGCCGGTCACGAACCGGCCCGAAAAGCGCGGCCCGCCCTTCATCCCCAGTGACAGGGCGAAGCGACTGACGCCCACCAGCCGGGTACCGCTGCCGCCGGTCAGTTCCGCACTGGGCAGAGTCAGCTGGGTGATGCCCCCGGTCTGGCGCAGAGTGTAATCGGCGCGAAAGGCTGAACCGCGCTCTTCCCGGGCCAGAGCAAGGCGGAACTGCCGGGCCAGATCGGCCAGCAGGGTCCCCTCCCCCGATTTCTCAAGCCCGGCCAGCGTCGGGCCCAGCGTGGTTCCGGTCCGCACTTCGCTGGCACGGACCTTTCCTTCGCCATCGAACTGCGTCAGATCGTCGCGGCTGCGCAGGGTACCTTCAATTGCCAGCGTCCCGGCCCCGGCCGAGCCCAAATCAACCGAGCGCCCGCCCAGAATGTAGCTGGCCACCACATCACCGTCTGCAAAGGCGAAATCGCCCCTGGCGGTGATCGCGCGTGCGCTGTTGCCCAGCCAGGCTATTTGCGATCCAGTCAGCCCATAGCGCCCCTTGGCGCGGCTGAAGGTGTCGGACAGTTCGCCATCCAGCTGCACCGCCGCGCCGCGCAGCGCGAAACCGGCGGCGAGGCAATTAAGCGTCCCAAGCCGCAGCGGTCCGCTGAAGCTGGGTGCTCCGGCCGAAGTTGTCAGCTTGCCGAACAGCGTTGCCCCGCGGGCCTTGCACCCGGAAACGGCCAGTTGCGGGGCCATTGCCGCGATCGTACCGGCAAAGCTGTTTCGAACGTTGCCGCGCCCTTCAGCCTTGAACCCGATCACGCCGAAATCGCCTTCGATCCGCGCGCGGGCATCATCCAGAATCAGGTCCATATCGGGCAAGCCGCTGCGACCGGCCGTGCCATCGCCGAAAATCACCGGATCGAGCTTGCCAAAACTGAGCTTGCCCTGCCGGTAGGTACCGAAAA
>CAZOSI010000141.1:1755-8543 GCA_964582485.1 uncultured Novosphingobium sp. | reverse complement strand
CGCCGCCTTGATCCCGCCCACCAGCTGGTGGATCACGTCCTTGGCCGGGCCCTTGTAAGGCACCTGGCCTTCGATCCCTTCGGGGACCAGCTTCATCTGGTCTTTGATGTCGCCCTGGAAATAGCGATCGGCGCTGCCCCGGCCCATCGCCCCGACCGAACCCATGCCGCGGTAGCTCTTGTAAGCGCGGCCCTGGTACAGGAAGGTTTCGCCCGGTGCTTCCTCGGTTCCCGCCAGCATCGAGCCGACCATGATCGTGCTGGCCCCGCCGGCCAGTGCCTTGGCGGCATCGCCCGAAGTGCGCAGGCCGCCATCGGCAATGATCGGTACACCGCTGTCAGCCGCGGCGCGGGCGGCTTCCATCACCGCGGTCAGCTGCGGCACGCCGACCCCGGCTACCACGCGGGTGGTGCAGATCGAGCCCGGCCCGATTCCTACCTTCACCCCATCGGCCCCGGCATCGATCAGCGCGCGGGTCGCGTCATAGGTCGCGACATTGCCGGCGATCACCTGGGCCGAGTTGGAAATCTTCTTCACCCGCTCAACCGCGCGAGCGACGTCCTTGTTGTGGCCATGCGCAGTGTCGATGATCACAACGTCGCATTCAGCGGCGAGCAGCGCCTCGGTCCGCTCAAAGCCCTTGTCACCCACTGTGGTCGCAGCGGCGACGCGCAGCCGCCCGGTCGCGTCCTTGGTCGCATCGGGATAGGTGATCGCCTTTTCCATGTCCTTGACCGTGATCAGGCCGGTGCAGTGGAAATTCTCATCCACCACCAGCAGCTTTTCGATCCGGCGCTGGTGCAGCAAGCGGCGGGCGTCTTCCTGGGTAACCCCGGGGCGAACCGTGGCGAGATTTTCATGCGTCATCAGCTCACGCACTGGCTGCAGCGGATTGTCGGCAAAGCGCACATCGCGGTTGGTCAGGATGCCGACCAGCTTGCCACCCGATTCCACCACCGGAATCCCGGAAATCCGGTGCGCTTCCATCAAGGCGCGGGCCTCGCCCAGCGTGGCATCGGGGCTGATCGTGATCGGATTGATCACCATCCCGCTTTCAAAGCGTTTGACCGCGCGAACTGCGGCGCATTGTTCCTCGATCGTAAGATTGCGGTGCAGCACCCCTATCCCGCCCAGCTGTGCCATGACGATTGCCATGTCGGCCTCTGTCACGGTGTCCATCGCCGAGGAAATCACCGGAATGTTGAGCCCGATCTCACGGGTCAACCGGGTGCGGGTATCGGCCATTGAGGGCAGGATTTCAGACTCGGCCGGCAGCAGCAGGACGTCATCGTAAGTCAGGCCGAGAGGGATATCCATGGTGCCACATGCCTTGTCTGGGCGCCGAGGGCGCAAGTCGATTCGTGGCGGCCCATGTAACCGCAGGCTCCGGGATATGCTAGTGGCCTAGTTGCGCGCGAAAGGGACCTTTTTCGGGTCAGCGAACCACCTTGCCAGCGCTGTCAGGAATTCGGCGTCGTCCGCCGCGCCGCCCAGCTCGATCCCGCGGCTGAGCTGATCGCCGGGGCGATGGTAATCGCTGTCCATGAATTTCTCGATCATCGCGATATCGGACCACGAGCTTGAGATCATCACCGCCGGAACATCGTGCTTCATCAGCGCCCAACCATCCTGCCGACGGACATAGGCATTGGCCGCCTCGCCATCAGCCAGCTTGCGTTTTTCGGCCTTGGCGACGGCGGCAATGTGCGGATCAAGCGGGGTCATCCCCTTGCCCACCACAGCAAATGGCCGGCCGGCCGGAGCAAGCGCAACCGTATCAATGTTGAAGGCGGCTACGATATTGCCAAGTGGCAGCGGCGGATTATCGGCGAAAGCCTCTACCCCAAGAAATCCGATTTCCTCGGCCGTGGTCGCAAGGAAGTAAACGTCGCGATCCAGCTGCGGCCCCTTGGCCAGCCGCCGCGCCACCTCGGTCAGGACCGCAATGCCGCTGGCATTGTCAACCGCGCCATTGCAGATCAGGTCTTCAGCGGGCGGCTCTGCGCAGGTCCCGAAGTGATCCCAGTGCGCCAACAGCAGCACCGCGCCCAGCTCTGGCCGTTTGCCGGGCAATTTGCCAATCACATTGTGGGTCTTGATCCGGGTTTCACGCGTGGTCGCCTCCAGCGAAACGGCCAGATCGAGCGGCCGGGCAGCAAAACCGGATTCCGCAGCTTCAGCCTGCAGCTTGGCCAGGTTAAGTCCCGCGCCCACCAGCACCCCGTTGAGTGCATCGGGGGTAATGAAGGCTTCAAGGTCTCCGCCAAGCTTGTCACTGGCCAGGGCATAGCCGGTCCGCATCCGCCGGGACGTGACGTTTTCGAGCAAACGATCGCCATCGAGCACGGTGATCACCCCGGCTGCGCCATCCTTGATCAGCGCGTTTTGCCGATCGGAATTGTCCTGACTGCCATCCAGCAACAGCGCGACCCGCCCAGCCAGTTCGGCACGTGGCGGGGTAAGATCGCCCTTGCCCACGAACAGCACCGGGGCATTTTCCACCAACCCACGCTTGCCCGAAGTCAGCACCAGCACCGATCCCGCCGGCAGATATAGCCGCTTTCCCTTGCGGCTGAAATAAGCCCGGCTCGCGTCCGGATCGCGGGCAACCAGGCTGACCGGGGCAAACCATTGGTGTGCCGGATCGTTGGTGCCCGATTGCAGGCCGATATCGAACCACTGCTTGCCGATATAACGCAGGGTTTTCGCTTCACCATCGGTGCCGGGCTCTCGCCCCTGATAGGCATCGCCCGAAAGTTCGGTAACGTGAGCGCGTAGCTGCGCTTCCAGTTCCACCCGGGCCTTGTTCGGCTTGGCTGCGGCCAGCGGATGAAGCGCCAGCGTCGCCGCAAGCAGCAGCGCAATCGCTCGGTTCGTCGCCCGCCAGAAACGCTTCATCGCCGCACTATCACCTGTCCGGCAAGGTCCGGCAAGTCATCGCACACACACAGGTGCGATTGTTCCGGCGGGTGGCAGGAATGTAACAGTGCCGCCGGTTATTCGGCGGTCCAGCCCCCATCCATCGAGATGTTGGTTCCGGTGATATTGGCAGCAGCGTCACGGCACAGGAACACAGCCATTTCGCCGATGTCCGAAGGCTGAACGAACTTTCGGGTCGGCTGGCGGACCAGCATCACATCGTTGATCACCTGCTCGCGGGTCATGTTCCGGGCCGCCATGGTATCGGGGATCTGGTTCTCCACCAGCGGAGTCCAGACATAGCCCGGACAAATGCAATTGGCGGTAATGTTGTCGGTCGCCAGTTCAAGAGCCAGCGTCTTGGTCAGCCCTGAAAGCCCGTGCTTGGCCGCGACATAAGCTGACTTGTAGGGTGACGCGGTGAGCGCATGGGCGCTGGCGGTATTGATGATCCGCCCCCACCCGGCCGCCTTCATGTGCGGAATCGCCAAACGGCAGGCATCGAATGCCGCTGTGAGGTTCAGGGCGATGATCGTGTCCCACTTGTCGACCGGGAACTCCTCGACCGGGGCAACGTGCTGCATTCCGGCGTTGTTGACGAGGATATCGACCGGCCCCGCCCCGGCCATCAGTGCTTCCACCCCGGCGCGGTTGGACAGGTCTGCAGCAATATGAACAGCGTTCAGCTCCGCACACAGCGCAGCGATTGCGGCTTTATCGCCAAAGCCGGACAGCACTACTTCTGCCCCTTCAGCCTTCAGCGATCGCGCCACGGCCAGACCAATCCCCGAGGTTGAACCGGTTATAAGCGCGCGTTTTCCGGATAGGAACATTCTCGACTCCAAAGACTTGAGACATGCGTTATAGCTGGGCCATCGCGGCTGAGACGGGCTTTGTCCAGCCTGCACGGAGGGTCCACCAATGCGTCTTGATGAATTCGATCCCAACGCCATCAATGTCGAAGATCAGCGTGGCGGTCGTCGCGGACTTCCCGGCGGGCGCGGCGGACAGGTTGGCTGTGGCACCCTGGTGATCGCATTGATCGCGGCCTTGGTATTCGGAGTCGATCCGGCACAGATGATCGGCGGGCTGGAGCAGGCTCAGGGCCCGGCGCAGCAATTGCCCGCTCCCGGCGGGGATGGCGTCGGCGAAACCTGCCGGACCGACGCCAGCAGCTTGCAGATGTGCAATGCGCTGTCCTCGCTCAACAAGACCTGGGCTCCGGTCTTCGCCGCAGCGCGGATTCCGTTTCAGGCTCCGAAACTGGTTTTCTATTCGCAGATGGGTCGGTCTGGCTGCGGCGCGGCGCAAAGCGCGATGGGTCCGTTCTATTGCCCGGCCGACCAGGGGATTTACCTCGATACTGACTTCTTCGCGCAGATGGACCAGGAGCTGGGCGCGCGCGGCAAGTTCGCCCGCGATTATGTGATCGCCCACGAATATGGCCATCATATGCAGAAGCTGACCGGCATTTCCGACCAGATCCGCAGCCTGCAATCGCAGAACCCGCGCCAGGCCAATGCCTTGTCGGTGCGGCTTGAGCTGCAGGCCGATTGCTATGCCGGGGTCTGGGCCGCCAAGAACCGAGACCGGCTGGAAGCGGGCGACATGGAAAGCGGCCTTAACGCGGCCGCCGCCATTGGCGACGATACGCTGATGCGCAACGCCGGTCGGCGCGCCAATCCCGAAGCTTTTACCCACGGCACTAGCGCCCAGCGGATGGAATGGCTTCGCAAGGGCATGCAGAGCGCCGACGATGCCGTATGCGATGCGCTGATGCGGTGATGCGTCTGAATGATTGCCACAATATCGAAGATTTTCGGCTGCTCGCCAAGCAGCGGCTGCCTTGGCCGGTGTTCGACTATATCGATGGTGCCGCTGACGATGAACTGACCAAGGCGCGCAATACGGCAGCCTATGCCGGATGCGATCTGGTGCCCGATGTACTGGCCGGGGTTGGCGAAATCGATACCAGCTGCACGATCATGGGCCGCAAGAGCGCGCTGCCGCTGATGCTCTCCCCCACGGCATTGCAGCGGGTGTTCCACTGGCAGGGTGAGCGCGCAGTGGCGCGCGCAGCGGGAAAATTCGGGCTGTGGTTCGGCATCTCCAGCCTCGCCACCGTCTCGATCGAGGAGATCGGGGCGATGGGCACGAACCCCAAGCTGTTCCAGTTCTATTACCACAAGGACCGCGGCCTCAACCGCAGTATGATCGAGCGCTGCCAAGCAGCGAAGTTCGATGCCATTGCCCTGACCGTGGACACAATCGTGGCGGGAAAACGTGAACGCTGCGCGCGCAGCGGTTTCACCTCTCCGCCCAAGTTCACCCCCCGCAACCTGCTGGGCTATGCGCTGAAGCCGCGTTGGGGGCTGGACTATTTGCTGCGCGAGAAGTTCGCCCTGCCAAACCTTGATACCCACGTGGTCGAAGGCACCGGCGAGGCCGTGTCGATCGCCGGCTATTTCAACACCATGCTCGATCAGTCGATGGACTGGAAAATGGCCGAGCAATTGCGCGATGACTGGGGCGGAAAGTTCGCGCTGAAAGGCGTGATGAGCGTGGCCGATGCCCGCCGCGCGGCTGACATGGGGATCGATGCGATCATGATTTCCAACCACGGCGGCCGCCAGCTAGACGGCAGCCGCGCCCCGTTCGACCAGCTGCGCGAGATCGTCGATGCGGTGGGCGGACGGATCGAGATCATCTGCGATGGCGGCGTGCGGCGCGGCACCCATGCGTTGAAAGCGGTTTGCGCCGGGGCCACCGCGGCCTCGGGCGGGCGGCTTTATCTTTACGCCCTTGCGGCCGCCGGTGAAGCTGGGGTGGAACGCGCAGTCAGTATCCTCAAGGACGAGATCGAGCGCGGGATGAAGCTGATGGGGGTGAGGTCGGTTGCCGAGCTCACCCCCGCTCGGCTCAGGTGGCGGTAGTCTGGCAATCCTCCCCGATACGGAGAGGATTATCCCGCCTTCGCCGCCTTTTCGATTTCGCCATCGAGCTGCTTCAGCACGTCAGCCTTCACATCGGCCGGCATATTCTTATCAGCCGCGACCCGTTCGCGAGCATTGCGCAGGCCGGCCAGGCTGGCGCCCTTGTCGCCCGATTTGGCGCAGACCATCACCACGCTGTGGTGCTGCTTGCCCGCGCTGATCTTGTTGACTGACGCGACGACCGGCTTGCCATCGGAGCAATGCGTCATGGTCATCGCGCCTTCACCGTGAACCATTGGCATGGTTTTCCCTTCACCGGATTGGGTGAAGACCATGGTGTGCACTTCGCGCTTGTCAGTTTTGGCATCACCACCCTTGCCGTGTTCATGCATCACCACAACATGACGGCCAGATGGCGGCGCGCCTTCCCAGCCGGGAGCCTCGGGCGGCATCGGCGGTTCGGGCGGCATCGGCATTTCAGCTTCGGTCTTGGCGATCCTCGCTTCCGCTTCGGCATCGCTCAGCGGCTGTTTTGTCTTGAGCACTATGGTCTTGCCGCCGCGTTCGACCGTGCGGGTGTGCAGGTCCTTGTCATCCGGCGAAGCACCTTCGGGCACGTCGACGATCACGATCTTGTGCACTTCACGCTTCTCGACCTTGGTCGGAGCCGGAGCTTCATCACCGGCATAGCTGATCGTCGCGGTCAACGGCAGCGCCAGCGCGGCAGCGCCGATCAGCAGGCGCCCGGCCAGGCGGCGGGTCTTGGTGGGTTCGGTCATGGTCAGGCTCCTCAGACGATGGACTATGCTTTTCTCATGCAGGATCGGGCAGGCCAGCGGGCTGGCCAGCGCCGGAGACGGATTGCAGGCGAAGGCGGCGATCAGCCGGCCATAGGCCGCGCGGTCCGCCGGATAGGCCAGGAACACCAGCCCCTCG
>CAZOSI010000141.1:0-1745 GCA_964582485.1 uncultured Novosphingobium sp. | reverse complement strand
GCGCCCGGCCAGCACGCGGGCATCGCAGGCCGCTTCCTGATCGCGGCGCAGCGCGCGCCAACCGGCCCAGGCCAGCGGATTGAACCAGTGCAGCGCCAACAGCGGCTGCATCGCAATATTGACGGCGAGATCGCGGCCGCGATGATGTTCCAGCTCGTGCGCGATCGCCAGATCGCGTTCGCGGCGCGGGGTCATTGCCATGAAGCCCGGCGGCAGCGCGACAACCCGGTCGCGAATTCCGAAGGCAACCGGTGACCGGACATCGGGCGCTTCAACCAGGCGCACGCCTTCCGCTTCGCCAACACCGATCGCCCCAGCCAGCAGTCTGCGCCGCATCGCCCGGTATTGCCATAACCGCCAGCCGAGATATGCCAAAGCTCCCCCCAGCCACACCGCCTGGAGCAAAGGGGCAAATGTCCAGGCGGGGGCCGGCGCGGCACTGACCGGGTCTGGATTGGTCAGTACCGTCACAAACAGAGGGGCAGCCTCAACCGGATCGGCGGGCAAGGTGATCGGGGGAATGAGGAGCCGCAACAGGGGCAAGGCCCACAGTGCATAGGCCATCCCGGGGCCGAAAATGCGGGCCACCGGACGGCGCAGCAAGAGCACCAGCGCGATCAGGGCGCCGCTGACCAGCAGGGTATCGACCAGCCAGCTCATTTGCGCAGCTCCCGTAGCAATCTTTCGATCTCGCTCAGGTCTGTCTCGCTCAGCGCTTCGGCCTCCGCCAGGTGAGCGAACAGGCCGGCGGCAGAACCGCCAAACAGGCGATCGACCAGGCGGCGGGATTCGCCAGCGGCATAGTCGGTTCGAGCAACCTGCGGGGAATAGAGGAAGCGCTTGCCGTCAGGCTGGGTAACCACGGCCTGCTTGGCAACCAACCGCGAAAGCAAGGTCTTGACTGTAGCCAGGGTCCAGCCGCGTTGCGCAGCGACGGCATCAGCTACTTCGCCAGCAGTCAGCGGAGCGCGTTGCCACAATGCCTCCATCACCGCCTGTTCGGCTTCGGTAATCCGCTCTCCACTATCGGGCGTTTCGGCCATTGCCTCACCTCATCGTCTACGCCTGTAAACGACTACGGATGTAAACGTGAATGCCCGATGAATATCCTCAGAACAGGAAATCGGTTCCGGTCAGGGTCTGTGCGCCCGCGCCCTGCAACAGCATTTCCATGTCGGCGGTGCCATTGCCGTCGAGATCGACCTGAACCAACAGGTCGCCGCCGGATACCTCGTAGCGGACCTGCCCCGTTCCGCCGGAAGTAAATGCACCCGTCCCTAGGAAACTTAGCGTCTGACGCCCTGGAAGCGAGAGGTTGGCGTCGAGCACCCGGAAATCGAGCCGGTCGCTCCCCGCAGCGAAATCGAGAATCACGTCGCGGTTCCCGGCACCCACCCCGCTGTCGCCCGCGAACAGGTAGCGGAACTGATCCGCCCCCGCCCCGCCGGTCAGCTGGTCAGCACCGCCAAGGCCCATGATCTTGTCATTCGCTGCGCCGCCATCGATCGTGTCAGCCAGTCCGCCGCCGCGCAGCTGATCCGCGCCGTCGCCGCCAATGAACGTGTTGCTGGCCGTTTGCGATCCCTTCATCACGTCGGAACCTGTCGTACCATTGACCGTGAAAGCGATTGCCGAACCGCCCGCGACGGCCATCGAAGAGGCGAAGAAATAACTCCCGCTTTCCATGTTCACCACGATCGACCCGTTGCCCGACAGCGCGGTGTTGAAGGGCAGGCCATTGGTGA
>CAZOSI010000140.1:0-8597 GCA_964582485.1 uncultured Novosphingobium sp. | reverse complement strand
AACATCGAAGATCGAGCCCTGCGCCTTGGCGATATAGACCCCGTCAAGATAGAGTCCTACCGCCTACTCCCAGGTGATCGCCGGGTTGATGGTAACCGAGCCGCGGATCGAGATTTGCGAGATTGTCTTAGAGGCTGGCGCGCGTTCGATCTTCACGTTGGGAGCAATCGTGCCGAGCTTGTCGATTGAATCGATCCCACGGCTCTCGAGATACTGACTGCCTACTGCCGAAATCGCGATTGGCACGTCCTGGATGTTTTCCGCGCGCTTTTGCGCCGTTACGACGATATCGCCGATGCCGCCATCAGCCGACTCCGGCGCTTCCTGAGCAAGCGCGGGACTCGCGGCCACAGTGGCCAGGGCGACAAACGAAACAGAGCTGAACAGGCGCATCAGGTCCCTCCTTGGTGATGACCCAGCCGTACACTGCGGATGAGTTCATGCGTAGCTTGTACTCATTCGGATTACGCGAATAATGATTGCGTAGCAAATGCAAACGATATAACGCAGCAAAATATAAGAAAGCCTACGCAATTGGAGGGGGTATGTTGACGATTGCGTTGGCGCTCGCCGCCGCCAGTCTACCAGACGAAGCCCGGTGCCAGACGGTGGCGACTGAGCCGGAAGCGGCGCTTGCCTACTCGATTGGCCTTCAGGGCTTTATCTATGGTTACCCGCTGGTTGACTTGCTAAAACAACAGCACAACGAAACGCATCGCATTGGCGGTCGCCAGCCAGCTGTGGCGCCGGTTAATGCCATTGCCGTCTATCCCCATCTGCTAACCCCGGCGACGCAGGGGCAATTGCGTGCCGCCAATGCGGATACGCTGTATCTGAACGCCTGGCTGGACTTGTCGCGTGGGCCGGTGCTGTTCGACGTTCCGGCTTTTGGTCAGCGCTATTACACACTGGCTTTCATGGACCTCTACGGTAGGCCGCACCACATCGGCACCCGGACCAATCGCGGCGCGGCAGCCCGTTATGCGTTGATCGGGCCGTCCGGAGGGGTGGTCCCGCAAGGCTATGCCGCCATGCACCTGCCAACGGATACGGTCTGGATGCTGGGCAGGGTTCTGGTCACCGGTGAGGCGGACTTGCCAAAGGCGCGTGCGGCCGCGCTTTCGATCCGGCTGACTGGTGCGCCTGGTGACCCATTAACAGCGGCAGAGCCGATGAAGCCGTTTGACAGTCTGCTGTTCTTCCAGTTGCTCAACCAGGCGTTGCGTTCAGTGCCGACCAAGCCTGGCGAGCAAGCCTTGATGGCTGGGTTTAATCAGGCCGGGTTTGGGCCTGCTCGCCGATTCGACCCGGCAGGGCTGAAGCCGGGCGAAGCACTGGGGCTCGGCTGTGCGGTTCGGCATGGGCCAAAGGTACTGGCTCAGCGCGGCTTTCGCCCCTCGCGAATTCAAAACGGCTGGATGTGGTCGGGCGCGATGGCGGATCCGGGGGATGACTTTTTGCTTCGTGCTGAAGTGGCGCGCGGCGGCTATGTCAACGCGCCCGAGGAATCGATTTATCCGGCTGCGATCACCGATGACCGAGGCGAGCCGCTACGCGGTGACCGGCTCTACCGCATCCGCTTTGCCAAGGGGCAATTGCCGCCAGTTGATGCCTTCTGGTCTCTTACCGCCTATGATCGGACAACCTCGCAACTGGTCGAGAATCCGCTGCGCCGTTACAATATCGGCGATCGCACCAAGGGCTTGCGCTATGACAAGGATGGCGGGCTGACGCTGTATCTTTCCGGCAGCCGTCCACCGCAGGGCAGCAGCAACTGGCTGCCGGTACCGATCGGTACATTTCATGTGGTCATGCGGTTATACCTGCCTCGCAAACAGGCACTTGATGGTAGTTACCTGCTGCCGCAGATTGAAAGGATCGACCGATGACGCGATCGTCTAAAGCAAGACTTCTCATTTCGTGCTTGGCGCTCCTCCCGCTTGGTGGCTGCGGGCAGTCCGGGTCCAGCGACGCAAAGTCCGGGCAAGCCGAGGTCAAAGTCTCCAGCTATCCGCAGAAGGTGCTTTGGGGCGATACCCATCTGCACACGTCCAATTCGCCCGACGCTTTCGGCTTTGGTAACCGGCTTGGGCCTGAGGAAGCCTTGCGCTTTGCGCGCGGTGAAGAGGTCACTGCGACCATGGGGGTCAAGGCAAAGCTGGCCCGGCCGCTCGATTTTCTGGTCATTGCCGATCATTCCGACGGGCTGGGCTTCGTCAAGAAGCTGGCCGATGCGCCGCGGTTTCTCTTGCCCAACGATACGCTCAAGCGCTGGCACGACATGTTCAATGCAGGACCCGAACAATCGGCCCAGGCCATGGCGGAAATGATCGACTCTGCAGGGACGGAAGAAGCCAAGAAGCTGGCCGATCCGGAAAAGGCTGCAGAGGACAGCAAGGATATCTGGACCGATCACATCGCCACGGTTGATGACTATAACGAGCCGGGAAAGTTCACGGCCTTCATCGGGTTTGAGTACACGTCGATGCCGAATGGCAACAATCTGCACCGGGTGGTGATGTTCCGTGATGGCGCCGATCGTGCCAAAAAGGTCGTGCCGTTCCTGTCGCAGACCAGCGATAAGCCCGAGGACCTGTGGTCCTACATGGAGGCTTACGAGCGGGATACGGGTGGTCGGATGCTGGCGATCCCGCACAACAGCAATGTTTCCAACGGACTGATGTTTCAGCTGACCGGACCGGGCGGGGTACCGATGAGCGCTGAGCAAGCCCGCCGCCGGGCCGCGCGAGAGCCGCTGGTGGAAACTACCCAGATCAAGGGTGACAGCGAGGCGCACCCGTTCCTTTCACCATCGGACGAGTTCGCGGGCTTCGGCGTTTCGGGCTGGGATCAGGCCAATCTGAACGGCAAGCAGCCGACCACGACTAACATGTATGCTGGCAACTATGTTCGCGAAGCGTTGAAGCGCGGACTGCTGATCGAACAGAGCACCGGCGCGAACCCCTATCGTTTCGGCCTGATCGGATCAACCGACAGTCATACCAGCCTTGCCACCGGCGATGAGGACAACTTCTTCGGCAAGCACACCGGCAACGAGCCGCTGGCCGGGAAAACTGATCGGGTTACCCCGGCCATGAACATGGGCACCCGCCTGGGCCGGTTCAATTGGCAATACCTCGCTGGCGGCTATGCGGCAGTCTGGGCCAAGGCCAACACCCGCAAAGAGATCTTCGATGCGATGATGCGGCGCGAAGTCTATGCCACGACTGGCCCGCGGATGACGGTGCGGGTATTTGGCGGGTGGGGCTTCCAGAGCAGCGATCTGGGCGGGGATTGGGTCAAGGCCGGCTACGATCGCGGGGTCCCGATGGGCGGCGTGCTACCGCAGCGCAAGGGCGGTGCGCCCAGCTTCATCGTGTCAGCCCTGAAAGATCCGGACGGGGCCAATCTCGATCGGGTCCAGGTGATAAAGGGCTGGGTCGATGCCAATGGTCTTGCGCATGAAAAGGTGTTCGACGTGGTCTGGAGTTCGCCCGAGACGCGCAAGGTGACGCGCGGCAAAGTTCCAGCCGTGGGCAATACAGTGGATCTTTCCAAGCCGGGCTATGCCAACTCGATCGGGGCGGCCACGCTGGCCACCGTGTGGCGCGATCCGGAATTCAATCCGGCCCAGCGAGCGTTCTATTACGTCAGGGTAATTGAAATCCCGACCCCGCGCTGGGTCGCTTACGATGCCGTTCGCTATGGCCTGAAACTGGCGCCCGATGTGCAGCAGATCGCCCAGGAACGGGCCTATACCTCTCCAATCTGGTACGAGCCGAAACCATGACCACGCTTGAAGCCCGCATCGACCGGCTGGAATCGCTCGATGCGATCCGCCAACTCCCCGCCAAATACGCGCTCGCGCTCGATATGCGCGATATGGACGCGATGGTTTCGCTATTTGTCGCCGATGTCCGGGTCGGGAAGGAGGCGTCAGGCAGGCAGGCGCTGCGGGCCTATATGGACGGCACCCTGCGATCGCCGTTTACCGGCACATCGCACCATATCGGTGGGCACGTAATCGAATTCGACGATCCCGATCACGCCCACGGGATCGTCTATTCGAAGAACGAGCATGAGACTGGTGATGAATGGGTGATCATGCAGATGATGTATGCCGACGACTATGTCCGCCGTGATGGACAGTGGTTCTTTGCCCGCCGGCTGCCGCTATATTGGTACGCCAGCGATCTCAACAAGCCGCCGATCGGTGACAACAAGATGCGTTGGCCGGGCAAAGACTGGGTCGAAGGCAACTTTCACAAGCTGTTCCCCAGCTTCGATGAGTTCTGGGCCCGCCAGGGTGATGATGGCAGTCCGGTGCCCGAGCCAGCCCCGCTCGACAAGTTCCTGGAGACGATGCGACGCGGCCAGGCCGCCCCGAAGGTCAAGGTTCGGGCGGACTAGCCGGGGCTAGGCGTTGCTGCCAGTCATGTGGTTTGCGGCGATATAACCGAAGGTCAGGGCTGGGCCGATCGTAACCCCGGCACCGGGATAGCTTTCGCCCATCGCCGAAGCGGCGCTGTTGCCGATGGCATAAAGCCCGGCAATGGGCTTGCCGACATCATCGACCACGCGCGCCAGAGCGTCGGTCTTCAAGCCGCCATTGGTGCCGATATCACCCGGATAGATCGGCATGGCATAGAATGGCCCCTTGGTGATCGGACGCAGGCAGGGGTTGGGCGAAACGCGCGGATCGCCGTACATCTTGTCGTAGGCTGCCTCACCGCGGTGAAAGTCCGGATCTTCGCCCTGCGCCGCGTTGGCGTTGAAGCGCGCAACCGTGGCTTCCAGCCGGGCTGAATCGATACCCATTGCCGCGGCAAGCTCGGCCACTGTGTTGCCCTTCTTGAGGATCGTCTTGACCATTCCGTTCTGGGCCCAGTCCGGCACCAGCGGATAGACCGGACCGACAGGATAGGAGTGGCGATAGGTATGATCGAACACGAACCAGCTCGGGCTGGCGTCGCCATGCTCATTCTGGCGCCGGGCCATCTGTTGGCCGACGATGTGATAGGATGCGGCCTCGTTGAGATACCGTTCGCCCTGCTGGTTGACCATCATGCAGCCGGGCAAGGCGCGTTCGATCGTGCAGAGCCGGCCGCGATCTTCGCCGGGCACATAGAAAACCGGTGCCGCCCAGGTCGATTGCAGGTTAATCGTATCGGCGCCCACTGCCCTACCGGCGCGGATCGCATCGCCGGTGTTGCCTGCAGTCCCGCCGGAATAGGTTGCATTGG
The DNA here is from genome assembly GCA_964582485.1 of uncultured Novosphingobium sp. Taxonomy (GTDB): domain Bacteria; phylum Pseudomonadota; class Alphaproteobacteria; order Sphingomonadales; family Sphingomonadaceae; genus Novosphingobium. The sequence goes on along the minus strand of CAZOSI010000140.1, from coordinate 3,354 downwards.
GATAGAGCGGGGCATGTTGATCGCGCATCGCCTGGTTCTTGTCGAAACCGCCGGCGGCGAGGATCACGCCCTTGCGCGCGCGGATCCGCAGTGCCGTGCCGTCACGGCGCACAACCGCGCCGATCACTTTGCCTTTTTCGGTCACAAGCTCTTCAAGCCCGGCATTCAGCCACAGCGGCACTGCGGCTTCGTTCAGCGCCAGCCGCAGCCCTCCTGCCAGAGCATTGCCCAGGGTCAGGCGCCGGTCCTTGCCCGATGTGAAGCGGAACGGCCAATCGAACCAATAGCGCAGCAGGCTCTTGGCCAGATGAAGGTGCCAACCGGGTCCGCGGAACAACAACAGGTAGGTTTCATCAAAATGCCAGTTGAGGAATCCGAACAGTGACGCGGCCGGAGACGCGAAGCGCAGTGTCCGGACATCCTTGCCCAGTTTGCGCCCATCGAGCGGCAGCGGCATGTGGGTGCGATACCCAGTCGGCGATCCGCCTGGGTTCTCGGCATGGTAATCGGGATAGGGGAAGGCGTGGTATTCGATCTCGGTGTTGTCGCCCATCCAGCGCAGCATCCGGGCAGCGTTTTCAACGAAGGCCTTGATGTTGGCATCGGGGACATTGTCGGCAGACAACGCGCGGACATATTTGAACGCCTCATCCACGCTGTCATGAAAGCCCGCTGCGGTCGCCTGGTCGCTGGCCGGAATCCAGATTCCCCCTCCCGAGGTAGCCGAAGTGCCACCCCACAGCTGTTCCTTCTCGACGATCAAGACATCGGCATGGTTCCGTGCCGCGACCAGCGCAGACAGCATCCCGCCCGCGCCTGATCCGACAACCAGTACATCGACTTCCTTGTCCCAGGTCTCGCTCATCTTCGCTGCTCTCCGGATTAGGACGGAATGTAAAGTTGCGCGGACTTGCCGCCATCAACCGGCAGGGCAACGCCGGTGATATAGCTGGCCGCGTCCGACAGCATGAAGACGATCGCTTCGGCCAGTTCATCCGGTTCGCCGCCGCGTCCCATCGGGATTGCTCCGGCAGTCTTGGCCGCCAGTTCCGGCGCCTTGGTCGCAAAATCGAGTGTGGCGGCGGTGTTGACCTGCCCGGGAACGATCGCGTTGACGCGGATGCCCTGCGGTGCGCCTTCCATGGCAGCCACGGCGGTGAATTGAATCAAGGCGGCTTTCGATGCGGAATAGCTGGAATAGTTCGGCATGGCCCTGATCGCCGTGGTGGACGAGATATTCACGATCGAGCCTTTGCCCTGTGCGGCCATAACTTTCATCGCGGCCTTGGTGCCGACGAATACGGCATCGGCATTGACAGCAAAATCCCTGCGCCAATGCTCCAGCTTCAACCGGCTGATCGGGGCATAATGGGTGGACATGGCATTGTTGACCAGCATGTCGAGCCGGCCGTGACGCCTTGCCACATCCTCGATCAGAGCTTCGAAAGCCGGGAAATCGGTGACGTCGAGCTGCATGGCCTCAACCCTGCCGCCTTCGGCTTCGATCCTGGCCATGGCGGCATCGAGCACTTCCTGCCGCCGTCCGCAGATCACCACCTGAGCGCCGCGGCGGGCGAGTAGCGAAGCAGTTGCAAGGCCAATGCCGTCACTGCCTCCGGTAATGATGGCAACCTTGCCGGTAAGTTCCTGGCTCACGGCCGACTCCTGTCCCATGCTTTGCGAGGCCCGATTGAGGCCCTGATAAGAACGCAATTGACGCAGCAGTACGCTTTCTGTCAACCTAATGCGTAGTCAAAAACTCTGCAAATTACGAATCCTTTGAGTTGGGAGAGCAAATGGCCGATCTTTCCGGTAAGGTGGCACTGGTAACCGGTGCAGGGCAAGGGGTTGGGCAGGGAATTGCTTTGGCGCTCGCGGCTGCGGGCGCGGCGGTCGTGGTGACTGGGCGAACCCTGGCCAAGCTCGACGCGACCTGCGCAATGGTGTCCGAGCGCGGCGGGCAGGCACTGGGGATCGCCGGAAACGTCAAGGATCCGGCGAGCCTGGCAGAGATGGTCGAACGCACGGTGGAGCGGTTCGGCGGGCTCGATATCCTGATCAACAATGCGCAGGAGGTTCCGAATGGAAAGTTGGCGGATGTCAGCGACGAGGCCTTTCTGGCTGGCTTTGAATCGGGCCCCCTGGCCTCGTTCCGGCTGATGAAGCTGGCCCGCCCACTGATGGTGGCGCGCGGCGGCGGGGTAATTGTCAATCTGGCCTCATCGGCCGGGATCCGGTGGGACATGAGCGGCTACGGCGCATATGGCGCGGTCAAGCAGGCGACCCGGGTGCTGACCCGGGCTGCGGCGGCTGAGTGGGGCCGCGATGGGATCCGGGTTCTGAACATCGCTCCGCATGCCGAGAGTCCCGGCCTCAAATGGTGGATTGCCAACAATCCGGAAGAGGCTGAGGCATTCTTCAAGACCATTCCGCTTGGCCGGATCGGCAAGCTGGAAGAGGATATCGGCCAGGCCGTGGTCGCGCTGTGTTCGCCGGCAATGGGCTATCTGACCGGGGCGACGATCCCGCTCGACGGGGGGCAGGCCAATTTTGACTAGGACTGAGCCATGGAAAAATTGATCTGCCTGGTTTGGGCCGGGGACGATGCCGATCACGCTGCGTTCAACCGGCGGATGCTGGATGAACTGCCCGCACGGCTGATGGCGGCGGGTGCCTCGGGCTTGCGCATCAATATCGAGGATGACGCCGTGGCGACTGGCGCGCATCTGCGGCAATCGTGCGGCCCGCAGCAGCACAATGCTGTAGTTCAGTTCTGGCTGCCATCCGCCAACGGCCTGTTTCGGCATGAGATGGATGCCGCTCTGGATGATATGGGAGAGCGCTGGGCCGGCTGGGTCGTGGCGGAATCGACTATCATCGCCAACGCTGCGCACCCGACGATTTCGGGCCAACGGACCAGCGGTTGGGCGCAAATGGCATTCCTGGTGCGGCCTGATCGGCTCAGCCATGCCGAGTGGTTGGCAGCCTGGCAGGAACGTCACACCGTGGTGGCAATTGAGACCCAGGCCAATTTCGAATATGTCCAGAACCTGGTTGTTCGCGCGATCACTGGCGATGCTCCGCCCTATGCCGCAATCGTCGAGGAGTGTTTCCCCGCCGCCGCCTTGACCGATCCGATGGTGTTTTTTGACGCGGTTGGCGACGGCGCGAAATTCAAGGCCAACCTTGATCGCATGATGGTGAGTTGCAATGCCTTCATCGAACCTGGCGTTATCGACGTGATCCCGACGAGCCAATACAACTTCAGCTCCGGAGCAGATTACGCGGGCGCTTGATCTGGCGCCAAATTTGATGACATTTGCGTAAAAAATTGATATTTGAAATCCGCAAAAC
>CAZOSI010000139.1:0-8649 GCA_964582485.1 uncultured Novosphingobium sp. | reverse complement strand
TGCTGCTGCTCGACGTGACCCCGCTGTCGCTCGGCATCGAAACGCTGGGCGGCGTATTCACCCGGATGATTGATCGCAACACCACGATCCCGACCAAGAAGAGCCAGACCTACTCGACGGCCGAGGACAACCAGCAGGCGGTGACGATCCGCGTGTTCCAGGGCGAGCGCGAAATGGCCGCTGACAACAAGCTGCTTGGCCAGTTTGACCTGGTCGGCATTCCGGCCGCGCGCCGGGGCGTGCCGCAGATCGAGGTCACCTTTGACATCGACGCCAACGGCATCGTCAACGTCAGCGCCAAGGACAAGGGCACCGGCAAGGAACAGCAGATCAAGATCCAGGCCTCGGGCGGTCTTTCGGACGCGGACATCGACCAGATGGTCAAGGACGCCGAGAAATTCGCCGAGGAGGACAAGGTCCGCCGCGCCGCTGCCGAGGCGAAGAACAACGCCGACAGCCTGGTTCACGCGACCGAACAGCAGCTGGCCGAACATGGCGACAAGATCGACGCTGATCTCAAGGCCGAGATCGAAGCTGCCATTGCCGAAGCCAAGACCGCGATCGAAAGCGGCGATGCCGATGAGATGACCGCCAAGACCCAGGCCTTGACCGAAAAGGCCATGAAGATGGGTCAGGTGATCTACGAGAAGGAACAGGCTGCTGCGGCTTCGCCTGGCGCTGAGGCTGCAGCCGAAAGCGCCGAGGAAGTGGTCGATGCCGAATTCTCGGAAGTCGACGAAGGCAACAAGGGCTGAACTCACCCCTCCCCGGCGGGGAGGGGCAGTGAGACTTGGCGGCTTGCCGCCTAGTCGCAGCGGGGTGGGCTACTACGCTAGCGTCGTACCCCCACCCCAACCCCTCCCCAGTGGGGAGGGGCTTTTGTGTGGGGCTAATTGATGTCTGTCGAAGCCGACTATTACTCCCTGCTCGAGATCGAGCGCACCGCCGACGATGCGACGATCAAGTCGTCGTACCGCAAGCTCGCAATGCGCTGGCACCCGGACAAGAACCCCGGTGATGCTGAGGCTGAGGCGCGATTCAAGTCGATCAGCGAGGCCTACGATTGCCTCAAGGACCCGCAAAAACGCGCGGCCTATAACCGTTTCGGACACGATGCCTTCAAGCAGGGTATGTCGGGCGGCGGCGGTGGGCAGGGTGGCGGCGCCGGCTTTTCCGACCTTGGTGACATTTTCGAGACAATCTTCGGATCTGCTTTCGGCGGTGGCGGCGGGCGCCAGCAGGCGCGGCGCGGCGCCGATCTTCGCTATGATATGGAAGTCAGCCTCGACGAGGCATTCCACGGAAAGCAGGCTGAGATCGAGATCGAGGTTTCAACCCAGTGCGACCCCTGCGGCGGTTCCGGCGCGGAGCCGGGCACTGGCACGCGGCGCTGCAACCTGTGCGGCGGCCACGGCCAGGTCCGCGCGCAGCAGGGCTTTTTCATGGTCGAGCGGACCTGCCCAACTTGCCATGGCCGCGGTGAGGTGATCGAAAAGCCTTGCCGCTCCTGCCGCGGCGAGGGCCGGGTCGATACCCCGCAGAAGCTGGAAGTGAACATTCCGCCAGGCGTGGATACCGGCACCCGCATCCGCCTCGCCGGCAAAGGTGAAGCGGGGCCTTTCGGCTCACCACCGGGCGATCTCTACATTTTTATCCACATCAAGCGGCACAACGTGTTCGAGCGTGAGGGGACCACGCTGGTTACCCGCGTGCCGATCGCTTTCACTACGGCGGCGCTGGGCGGCGAAATCGCAATTCCGGGCCTCGACGGAGCAACAATTGCGATCGACATTCCCGCCGGAATCCAGTCCGGTAAGCAGCTGCGCAAACGCGGTGCGGGCATGCCGGTGCTGCAAGGGCGGGGTAGGGGCGATCTGGTCATAGAGATCATGGTCGAAACCCCGACCAAGCTCTCCGCCCGGCAGAGAGAACTGCTGCGCGAGCTGCAGGAAACCGAGACCGGCGATGAAACGCCGCAATCAAAGGGATTCTTTGACCGGATTAAGGATGCGTTCGGGGGTTAAGCGCCGGTGGAAAGAACTTCACTCCTGATCCCAGCCACCAACCCAGGATCGGCCCTCAACCGACCTTCTTCCTCATCCAGCACCGCCAGAAACGCGTCGCGTTTGAACCGGGCCAGCTCCTCAGGTTCAAGCACCATGCCCTTGGGCAGGGCTGAGGCGAGCAGATCGATCATCCGTTCGGCGCCGTGCAGGCGTCCCCAGAGATAGTCGTTTTCGCGGTAAGCGCGGCTGAAGAAGGCGCCGAAGTTGTAGAACTCGGTTCCGCGCAGCACCAGGCTGGCGCCGCCCGCGCGGATCGAATTGCAGTCGTCCGGTGAAATCCGGTCAACCTTGGCCGGCTCAAACTCGGTCGTGCCTTCACCCCGCAACAGGGGCAGGGTGACCGTGTCATAGAACGGAAACCCAAGGTAAGTCAGCAGGATGCGTCGCTTCAGCTCGCGTGGCAGCTTGGCCAGGCATTCGACCAGCATAGCATCGACCACCACGTCGGTCGCGGGCAGTTGGCGGCGCTGGGCGATGGTCGTCAGGACCAGCTCCGGATCTTCCATGACTTGCCGGGCAATTGCCTCGAAATCGCGGCCCAAGGAACCGCGCGCCTCGCGATCGAAATAGAGCGACAGCGCTTGATAGACCGTCGCCCGCGCGTTTTCGCGGGCATCGGGTGCGCCAGGGTCGATATCGTCCCAGTCTTCCGAAAGCCGGCGTGCGAGCAGCCGCAAGCGGCGCACGCGAAAACCAAGGTCGTGATCGCGGAAAAACGCAATTGCCGCGGGGCTCGCGCCGCCTCGCGAAGCGCCGATATGGTCAAGCCCGTGCAGCCCCAGCCAGGCACTCAGCCGGTCGGCAATCGGATCGGCATTGGGCAGCATCAGTTCGGGCGCAGCGGCCAGGATCGTTTCGGCAAGATCGTCCAGAATTCCCGTAGTCTTGACCTGGCCATAGGCCTGGAAGGTGAATCCAGCCTGCTCAGCAGCGGCTTGCTGGGCTTTGGCTCGCCAGGCGCTCAACCGTTTGACGCTGGAGCGGTCGAGGAAAAGTGTCCGTCCAAACAGTCGCTCAACGGTTTCCTCGACTTCGGGGCGGAGCGAATCGACGATTGCCTTGAGCTTGGCAAGGTGGCGCGATGTGCGTTCGATCTCTTCCAGATTGTCACGGACCGGTTGCTCGCGCGGGATCGACGAAAGCGACCCGAAGATCACGTGAAAGAAACCGGGCGGACGCGGATCTGCATGGCGCTGGCCTCCGACTTCATCAGGATGCGGATCGATATAGACAAAGCGGCGATCTACTTCGCGCTGGGCCGGGCGGCCGCGCAGCACGCCCAACGCTTCAGCAAAGGGGGCATTGACCAGCACCGACCCATCGATAAGCGCCACAGCATCTGCATCGCCGCGGTGGCTGTGTTCAGGCATGATCCGTTCAACGAAGGCAGTGCGGCTATGCCACGGATCGCCGTGCTCCCTGGCCAGACTATCGATCTCGCCCAGCTGCAAAGCGGGGAAGGCACCGGGAAAGCTGGCCGTGGCCCGCGCGGCAAAGACCAATTCGATCGGGTTGGCCAATGCTTCGCCGCCGCCCGGCGGGGTCAGCGCGTGGAAACCGATTGACAGTCGGTGCTCGCTCTCCTCGATCATTTCCGGGCTGTGGAGCTGAAGAATCTGGGCATGGCCCTTGAAGTCTGTAGCGGTAACGAACAGGTCCAACGGATGGCCCGGGGGGAGCAGCGGGGCATCGGCCGTACCATTGCGCATCGCGCCCAGAGCCTCACACAGCAGCTTGGAAAAGCCAAGTCCGCCAAACGGCGGTTCGAACCAGCGCGATCTGATCAGGCGCGAAAGCTTGGCCCGCACTTCGCTACGGGTTTCAGGAGCCACGCTGGCGGAAACCACGTTGCCGGGGCGCTTGAGCAGCCAATAGACGATCGGCATGGCCCAGAACTTGGCGATCCGCGATCCCGGCCGGGCATCGGGATCAAGCAGCACGTCGACATCGGCACGTTCCAGCCACAGCTCGGTCAACGGCTCAAGGCTTTGCCCCGAATGGATTGCCTGGGCCAGAAACACGCCGTTGATCCCGCCCGCGCTGGCTCCGGCGACAATATCGGGCAGCACCCGCAGGCGCAACTTGAAGTGGCGCTCGATCCGCTCCAGCAGTGCCTGATAGACTGCCTCGGTCCCGCCTTCGGGCGCCGCGCCGCTGTGGTGGGCGCGGCTTGCCCGGGCGAGCTTCCACAGCTCTTTGGTGACTCCATGCATGTAGACTGCAAGGCTGACCCCGCCGTAGCAGACCAGGGCAATGCGGAGTTCTTTTTGGCGCATGAGCAGATTGTGGTGAGGAGCTTGCGTCCTGTCACCAAAATTTCATTGGTCTGACCGCGGAGAACTAAAGAAACTCATTTCCAGCCGCGCGATAGGTCTTGGTGCCGAGCTTGCCTTGCTGCGTCAGGCGGTTGATTGCCGTTCGCAGGGTTTGGTTCCGCGAACCGTAGATATTGTCCTTGAAGGTCAGCAATGCCTCCACCGGATTGGCTGCAGCCAGAATCGGGCGCAGTTCCGAATAGAGCGCGCGGCCTTGATGCAACATGTCGCAAACGATGGTACAGACGATGTCTGACCGACCATCAAGCCCAAGCTTTGGGTGATGCCGCTCGGTCATCTTGCGTTGCAGGATTTCGGCAGATACCCGCACTTGCGCGGCCCGAGCCGCGGGATCGTTGAGCGACCAGTGAATCAGCCGTGCCGTCATCAGCACTTCCTGCTCGTCGATCAATTTCCGGTTTGGGTTAAGGTAGTTCATGAAGAACTGCAGGTTTTTCTCGCCACCCGGCCCGGTTTCCATGACCGTTTCAAGGTTGGTGGCAGTTCCGTTCGCATCGATCCGGTGGAGGCGGCCATTGCGCATAGCCAGGTCCGGAAAATAGGCGTTGAACTGTGGCAATTTGATCAGTTCGTGAAAAAGCAGGATCAGATTGTCTTCCGGCGTGTGGGCGGCAAGCTGATAGAAGCCGAATGTGAATTTCGCCCGGTCATAAGTGTTGACCAGCAGCATCCGGTTCTTGCTCTCGCAGGTGCCCGAGGCTTCAAGCAGATAGGCCCAGTGATCGATATCCGCGTGGTAATCATCCGCCTTGAATTCCGGCCCCCAGTAATCGCGCACCGGAATGTTGATACCGTGATACTTTTTGGTCGGCTGGTTGACCTCTTTGCCAACCAGGAAATCCTGGGCATCGCTCAATTCCCGCGCGCGCCAGGTTGCATTGGTCTGGATAAGTTCGAACTTGCGCAGGGCCGAAGCTCCCGTTCCGTCCAGTGAAATGTTGAGATCCAGATCCTCGTTCGGAAACCACCCGAAGAAATAACCCTGGCCAGGTCCGTAGACTGTGTCGAACTTGGCACGGAAGGCTTGCGGGGAATCTGCAACGACTCTGTCGAGCGTGTTGCCATAGTGATAGACCTTGCCGTTAAAGAACACCCCGACGTGCTTCTTGGGTATGTTGACCATGGTCTTCGCCGCAAGGTCGACATTGGCCGCGCGGGTAACGAAGATCAGCTGGCTGCGTAAAAGATCTGCATCCTCCCACTTTCCGACCTTCGGGCATTTCGAAAAAAGTTCATGGACCCGGACATTGGCGGCGGGCTTGGTGCCTCCCTTCAAATCCCGGCAATTTGTGCTGTAATCCAGTGAAAGCACATGGCAGGCGAAGTGAGCGCAATGATTAAGCGCGGGATCGTGAAAGCCGTTACCACAGATTTGATCGATATTCTTCCCTTCGAAGACCGATGGATCGGCTACTGGCATGATTTGTCTCCCCTTTTTACATTTAGTCTTGCACGGTACGGCGAACGGGGCAAGTGGTCGGGTCAGTACAATGCAGCCTTGCGTTCTTTTTATGTTCCAGCTAGATCGGCGCGATGGCCAAGCCCAAACGACGCTATATCTGCCAGGCCTGTGGCAGCGTTTCTTTCCGCTGGCAGGGCCAATGTGCCGATTGCGGCAAATGGAACACGTTGGCCGAGGAAGCGCCGGCCACGGTATTTTCGGCCAAGCATGATCTGTCGAGCGGTGGGCGAGCAATCGCGTTCGAGGCGCTCGATGCGCCGGGTGAGGTGCTGAAGCGGCGGACCACAGGTCTGGCTGAATTTGATCGCGCGCTGGGTGGCGGGCTGGTGCCCGGGTCGGCCGTGCTGATGGGCGGCGATCCCGGGATCGGCAAAAGCACGCTATTGCTCCAGGCCGCCGCGAAAATAGCCCTTTCCGGCGGCAATGCAGTTTATATCAGCGGCGAAGAAGCGGCCGGTCAGGTGCGGATGCGGGCTGACCGGCTTGGGCTTGCCAATGCCCCGATCGCGCTCGCAGCGGCAACTTCGGTGCGCGATATCCTGACTTCGCTGGCGACGATGCCGCCGCCAGCACTGTTAGTGATCGATTCAATCCAGACAATGCATTCCGACCAGATCGAAGGCGCGCCCGGAACGGTCAGCCAGGTCCGCGCCTCGGCCTTTGAGCTGATCCGCTATGCCAAGGAGAATGGCGTGGCGCTGGTTTTGGTCGGCCACGTCACCAAGGATGGCTCGATCGCCGGCCCGCGCGTGCTTGAGCACATGGTCGACGTGGTGATGAGCTTTGAGGGTGAACGCAGCCACCAGTACCGCATCCTCCGCTCGATCAAGAACCGCTTCGGTCCGGTCGACGAAATCGGGGTCTTCGCGATGGAAGGGGCCGGGCTGGCCGAAGTCGGCAATCCTTCGATGCTGTTCCTTTCGGGCCGCGACACCCCGGTCGCTGGCAGCGCGGTGTTTCCGGCGATCGAAGGGACCCGCCCGGTCCTGATCGAGGTTCAGGCACTGATTGTGCGGCTTGCCAGCGGGGCAACCCCGCGCCGGGCGGTGGTCGGGTGGGACAGCGGGCGGCTTGCCATGCTGCTTGCCGTCCATGAGGCGCGCTGTGGGCTCAACTTCTCTTCGGCTGAAGTCTACCTCAATGTGGCGGGCGGTTACCGCCTGGCCGATCCTGCGGCTGATCTTGCGGTTGCGGCAGCACTGGTCTCTGCATTGGCCGACAAGCCGCTGCCCGCCGACTCGGTCTGGTTTGGCGAGGTTTCGCTAGCCGGAGAGATCCGCCCCGTGGCCCACGCGCCGATCCGTCTGCGCGAATCCGCCAAACTGGGCTTTGGCCGAGCCTTTGGTCCCGGCGAACCGGGCGCTGTGGGCGGCGGAACGAATTTCACTGCGCTTGCACTACTGCCAAATCTCGTTGACCGGATCATGGGCGGGGCCTAGTTTGCCGCAGCTATGACGGGTTTCGATATCGCAGTTCTGATCCTGGTCGGCCTTGGCGCGATCACCGGCTTCATGCGCGGCTTCATTCAGGAAGTCTTTGCCCTGGCCGCATGGGTGCTCGCCCTGGTGGCGATCAAGAACCTGCATTCCCCACTTACGGCCGCGCTGGTTCCCCATGTCGGCACGGGTAGCGGCTCGGCCGTTCTGGCTTTCGCGATTCTGCTGCTGGTTCCCTATGCGATCGTGAAGTTGCTCTCCAACCGTTTGGGCGAGGCAAGCCGCAATTCGGTGCTGGGTCCGATCGACCGGGTGCTGGGTTTCGGCTTCGGCGCGATCAAGGGCATGGTCATCGTGGTCATGGCATTTTCTGTGTTGGCGCTGGGCTATGACACGATTTGGGGTGCGGCTGGGCGGCCAACCTGGATCACCCAGTCACGCTCCTATTCGTTTGTGGATGCCAGCAGCCGCTATCTGGTTGGCCTGCTGTCCGAACGGCGCAAGGCCGCGGCAGGGGCTGAAGCCGAGCGGCTTGGCAAGGAAGCGATCAAGACGAAGCTTTCGGGTAAGTGAGCGGCGCAGCCGCGCTCTATACGCCCGAAGTGCTCGGGCTGGCGACCGGGCTTGCCCGGTTTCCCCTCCGCGACGATTTGTCGCTGCATGGTCAAGCCCGTGCCCCGTTGTGCGGGTCGCGGATTGAACTGGCGTTGAGCTGCGATGAGGCCGGGCGAATTACCCGGCTGGGCCTGAGAGCGCAGGCCTGCGCCATTGGCCAGGCCGCAGCCGCACTGTTAGCCCAAGCGGTGATTGGGCAAACCCGGACAGAAGTCGAATCGGCCCTGGCTGAAATTGAATTGTGGCTGATAGATCCGGAAGCGGCGCTGCCCGCCTGGCCCGGCTTTGACGCGATCGTCGCAGCGCGCGCCTATCCAGCCCGGCACGGTGCGATCCTGTTGCCGTGGAAGGCTGCACTGGCTGCGCTTCCCTAAGCTCTGCGGTGCGGCTAGAGCAGCGCGGACAACCAAACGGGGAGACTTGGTCCATGAGCGAAGCTGGCGCGCATCATCTTGAACCCAGCGCAAAGGAAATGCGCCTGGTGATCGGTGCCTCATCCGCTGGCACCGTATTCGAATGGTACGACTTCTTCATTTACGGCACGCTTGGTGCGATCCTGTCGAAGACGTTTTTTCCGACTGGCAATGCCACTCTGGAAATGTTGCTGTTCTGGCTGGTCTTTGCGGTTGGCTTTGGGTTCCGCCCGCTCGGTGCCGTGCTGTTCGGCTATCTGGGCGACAAGTTGGGCCGCAAGTACACGTTCCTGGTCACAGTCACGCTGATGGGGGTTGCCA
>CAZOSI010000138.1:0-8678 GCA_964582485.1 uncultured Novosphingobium sp. | reverse complement strand
GGCAGGCCGAGCAGCACATCGAGGTAATTGCGGATCACGGTGGCTTCCGCGCTCATCGGCTGCATGGACTTGAGCTTCTTTAGCTCGGCATTGGCCTTCGCGCGGGCTTCCTTCGACAGCTTCAGCCGGTCGATCTTGTCCTGCAGTTCCTGTATCTCGTTGGCTTCCTCGCCGTCACCCCCGCCGAGTTCCGACTGAATCGCCTTGAGCTGCTCGTTGAGGTAATATTCGCGCTGGGTCTTTTCCATCTGGCGCTTCACGCGCCCGCGGATCCGCCGCTCAACCTGCAGCACGCCAAGCTCGCCTTCCATGAAGGAATAGGCCATTTCCAGCCGCTTGAGCGGATCGACTTCGCTCAACATCGCCTGCTTGTCGGAAACCTTGGCCTGGATATGCGCGGCCACGGCATCGGCCAGCTGCGAGGCATCAACCATCTCGCCCAGGTTCTCACCTGCTTCGGCCGGAAGCTTCTTGTTGAGCTTGGCATATTCGCCAAAGGTCTCAACCACCGATCGCATCATCGCCGCGACTTCGTTGCCCGAAACGCTGACCGGATCCATCGGGGCAACCTGTGCCACCATCATCTCGCCCGAGCCGGTCTGTTCCAGCCGCAGCGATTCAAGGCTGGCGCGCTGTTTGGCTTCAACCAGTACGCGAACCGTCCCGTCGGGCAGCTTGAGCAGCTGCAGCACGGTTGCCACGGCACCGATATCGTAGAGATCATCCTCAACCGGATCGTCGCAGCCGGGATCGAGCTGAGCAAGCAGGAAAATATCCTTGTCACCCTCACCCGCCATCGCGGCTTCCAATGCGGCAACTGACTTGTCACGCCCCACGAACAGCGGAACGACCATGCCCGGAAACACGACGATGTCGCGGAGCGGCAGCAGGGGAAAGAGCTTTGTCATCAAATCCGTCCAATCCGGCCCGCAAGACCGGGCCGATACGGGTGAATCCCGTTGTTGATCGGGGATATGGGGGCGCGCCGCCCATCGCGCAATGGTTGGAACCAATCTCGGTTGTGGATGGCCGCAGCTTGCCAAGCCGCGCCGCGCCCAGCAGGATGGCAGACACAACCTGACAGGGGATTCGAAGTCGATGCGCAAATTGATGATCGCCGCTCTCGCCAGCGCCCTCGCGCTCAGCGTGCCCGCTCTTTCCGAAGCGGCCGACAGCACCGCGCCGCAGCAGACGGTAATCACTGCCGCACGCTATCTTGATGTCACGACCGGCAAATATGTCGAATTCCCGGCAATATTCGTCGGTACCGATGGGCGGATTACCGGGATCGCCGATGCCCGCACGGTCAAATGGGGGGCGAACGTCAAGCATATCGACATGGGCGGCAAGACCTTGCTGCCCGGCCTGATCGACATGCACGTCCACCTCGACAGCCCGGCCGACATCGGCGGCTGGCGCGGGCTGGAATATACCGACAGCTTCTTTGCCATGACTGCGGTCAGCAATGGCCGGGCGATGCTCGACGCCGGGTTCACCACAGTGCGCAATGTCGGCAGCGGCAACCGCAACGATGTCGGCCTCGCCCAGGCGGTGAACCAGGGCTACGTCACCGGCCCGCGGATCGTCGCGGCGGGCTATGCGCTGGGCAGCACCGGTGGGCATTGCGACCAGACCGGACTGCCGCCCTCGATGGAAAAGCCCGGCAAGATGGAAGGCGTCGGCGATACGCCCGAGGAACTGAAGTACCAGGTCCGCCGCCAGCGCAAATACGGTTCAACCGTAATCAAGGTCTGCGCGACCGGCGGAGTCTTCTCGCACAATACCGAACCGGGCCAGCAGCAGCTAACCGAGCCCGAACTGACCGCAATCGCCGATGAAGCCCACATGTGGGGGCTGCGCGTCGCCGCCCATGCCCACGGCGCGGCCGGGATCAAGGCTGCGATCAAGAGCGGAATCGATACGATCGAGCACGCCAGCCTGGTCGACGACGAAGGGATCAAGCTCGCCGCCGCCCGCCCTCGCCCGGTATGGTTCGCGATGGACATCTACAACACCGACTACACCCAGGCCGAAGGCGCCAAGAATGGCGTACTGGAAGACAACCTGCGCAAGGACCGGGAGATTGGGCAGCTGCAGCGAGACAACTTCCGCAAGGCGTTTCGCGCCGGGGTGCGGATGGTGTTTGCCAGCGATGCGGGCGTCATGCCGCACGGACTGGTCGGGCGACAGTTCAATACCATGGTGACCTACGGCATGGCCCCGCTCGACGCGATCCGTGCCGCCACGCTGAATGCCGCGCAGGCGCTTGGGTGGGAAGCGAACGTCGGGACCATCGCGGTGGGTCGGTTTGCGGATTTCGTAGCGGTGGACGGCGACCCGCTGACCAACGTGCGCGAACTGGAAAGCGTCGACGGGGTGATCAAGGGTGGGGTTGTGATCGAGCGGGGGCGGTAAACTCCGACCAAACCCGTTCATGCTGAGCTTGTCGAAGCATTAACCTTTTCTTTGTGCGTCGGGCAAGGTGGCCCGCATTAAGAACGGTCCTTCGACAAGCTGAGGTCAGACCGGTCATTAGGCAGTCAGAATAATTGTAGCAGTGTAACGCTTACCGCCAACCCATGAGCCCACTTGCCAAACGTTTGTCAGGTCATTCAGGCCGACCGGCATCAAATCGAGTTCATCAAGATCCTTGATTGCTGACCTAGCTACATATGCCGAAACCCTTGGTATGGGCTTTTCTGAAAAAAGCATTGCGGCCCATTGTAGAGTCACATCGACCGGGTCCAACGCATGAAATTGAGAGACATATGTGCCTCCAGCAAAATCGCAAACTACCGTGAACAGCGCCATCTAGATACTCACATCCCCGGCAGCTTGAACCCCGGCGGCAAGCCCATCCCGCTTTGCATTTGGGCCATTTCGGCATTGCTGACCTGATCGGCCTTGGCCCGGGCATCGTTGAAGGCAGCGGCGATCAGGTCTTCGAGGATGCCTTTCTCGCAGGGCTGCATCAGGCTGTCGTCAATCGCCACGCCGATAATCCGGCCCTTGGCCGAAGCGCGGATCTTGACGAGGCCGCCGCCGGCCACGCCTTCGACTTCGATTCCGTCCAGCTTGCCCTGCATCTCGCCCATCTGCTTCTGGATGGTTTCAGCAGCCTGCTGCGCGGCTTTGAGCATTTCTTCCATAGACTTCACGTTCAGTTTCTCCACTTCGAGCCCACCGCTGCCACGCGGGCATCGGGGCTTTCATCCAGCAATTCGGCGCCCGGAAAGGCGGCAAAGGCCGCTTCTACCAGCGGATCGGCCAGGACTTGTGCACGCGCGGCGTCCTTCTGCGCGTCCTTGGCCTCCTTCAGGCTGGGCGCGGCGTCGCCCTCGCCGCGGGTCACGCTCCAGCGCTCACCCGTGGCGCGCAGCAGCGCGTCGCGCAATTCGGCGGTGGCATCGCCGGGGTAACCCGGCGCAAGGGTGTAGAGTATTTCGCCCGGCGCAAGCGCGATCACCCGCACCCAATCGTGCATCAACTGGGCCAGCCGGAACTGGCCGGACTGCTCGACCCGCTCGATCAGCGCTTCCCATGTGACAGCCTGCGGTGCGGCAGCGGCGGAGGCAGAACCGCCCTCACCCGCGGGCCCCGCTACCGGACCGCGCGCAGCCAGCTCTTCCAGCTTCTTCGCCAAAGTACCCGGATCGGGCATATCCGCTGCGTGCTGAACCCGCAGCAGCGCCATCCTGGCCGCGACCAGCGGATCTGGTGCGGCGCGCACTTCGTCGTGGCCCTTCAGCAGCAATTGCCACAGCCGATGGAGCTGCCCGGGCGAAAGCTGTTCGGCCCAGGTGGTGATCGCCGCGCGCTCCTCTTCCGAGATCGCGTCGGCCACGCTTTTGCCCAGCTGCGCAACAGTGACCCGGTGGGTCAGCTCCATCGCGGTGCGCATCAGCGCCAGCGGCTCGATCCCAAAAGCAAATTGCCGGTCGATCAGGTCAAGCAACCCAGCCCCGTCGCCCGACAGCAGCGCGGCGAACAGCTCGCGCTGCGCGCTCTTGTCGGCCAGGCCGAGCATGTCGCGAACCTGCGCTGCGCTGACCCGGCCATCGCCGCCAAGGTCCGCATGGGCAATCGCCTGGTCGAGGATCGAGAGGCCATCGCGGACCGAGCCCTCGGCTGCAGCGGCGACCATTGCCAAGGCCTCGGGCTCTGCCTCGACCCCTTCCTTGCCGCAGATCATCGCAAAGTGATTGGCCAGCAGCGGCGCGGGAATGCGGCGCAAATCGAAGCGTTGGCAGCGGCTCAGCACCGTGACCGGAAGCTTTTCGACTTCGGTGGTGGCGAACAGGAACTTCACATGGGCCGGCGGCTCTTCCAACGTCTTCAAGAGCGCGTTGAAAGCGTTGCGGCTGAGCATGTGAACTTCGTCGATTATGTAGATCTTGTAGCGGGCCGAGACGGCGGCATAGCGCACCGCCTCGATGATCTCGCGAACGTCATCGACCCCGGTGTGGCTGGCGGCGTCCATCTCGATCACGTCGATATGGCGGCCTTCGGCAATCGCCTGGCAGGGTTCGCATTGGCCGCAGGGATCGATCGTCGGCCCGCCCTGCCCGTCCAGGCCGATGCAGTTGAGCGCCTTGGCGATCAGCCGCGCGGTAGAAGTCTTCCCGACCCCGCGGATACCGGTCATCAGAAAGGCATGGGCCAGCCGGTCGCGCCGAATCGCATTGGCCAGGGTCTGGACCATAGCGTCCTGCCCGATCAGCTCGGCAAAGGTCTGCGAACGGTATTTGCGGGCGAGCACGCGGTACGGCTGCGCCGGAGCCGCGGTCACTGCTGGCGGCGGTGCGGGCGCGGGCTTTGGCTCGGGCGCGCCGAACATCGATTCCTGTCCGGCTGCCTCCAGCTCAGCCGCGGAAGGTGTGTCGTCTTCAGGCTCGTCGCCGTAGGTTTCGGGGGAATCGTCCATCGTGCGCCAGATTAGGCGGTCAGTTCATTTTTGTCGAAGGAGAAAGGAGCCGATCGACCCGCCGCAACCCGTTGTGGCTGCTTCCTTCCGGACCTGACCAGATTGGCGAGCGCAAACGTCCGACCGACTCCCGGCGGCGCATATGGCGGCGCTGTCGCATTTGCGCAAGTCTGTGTGTGCAGACCTGCGCTAAACAAAGTCCGACTCGCTCATTTGGGGGCAGTCACGGTTCTCCTGCAGGGAGACCGGGAAGCGGGCTTGCCGATGCCTAACAGCGCGACCCGGGCATCGGCGGGCCCGCTTCCTTTTCCAGTTTTGGAAATTGATCAGCGAAAATTGTCGGCGTAGGCCTGGATCTTCAGGCGGCGCGGCGGCGTGGCATGGACCACGGCTTCTATCCCGTACTTGGCGGCGTAAGCCTGCGCTTCGGCCGGACTGGCAAAGGTCAGCGTCACCTGGCTCTGCGTATCACCACTGCCCGCCCAGCCCATCACGGGATCAGGCTTCTTCGCCTCGGCCGGGGCAAATTCTAGCAGCCATTCGTCGGTCCGGGACTTGCCGGACTGCATGGCGTTCTTGGGGCGCTGAAAGATACGTGCGGGCATGGCGCTGCGATTGCGGCGAATCGCAGCAGAAATCAAGTCTCCGTTCGCCCCCGGACCTGATCCGGGGCTGTCGATGCATTGAACGCATTCTTGGTCTTGAGGCTGGGCGTCTCGGCCCAGGGCTCGTCCGGCCAGCGGTGTTTAGGGTAGCGGCCCTTCATGTCCTTCACCACATCGCGCCACGATCCGCGCCAGAACGCAGGGAGATCGCGGGTAGTTTGCAAGGGCTTGCCGCCCGGATCAGTCAGCTTGAGCAGCAGTGGCTGCGGCGGTTGGCCGAAAGTTGGCTGCCGGTCGAGACCGAACATCGCCTGAACCCGCAGCTCGGCCGATGGTCCGCCGGGATCGTCATAGTCGATCGCGTGGCTAGTGCCAGCCGGACTAGTGAACTGGGCCGGTACCAGCCGCTCCAGGACCTGCTGGGCGGCATAGTCGAGCCGGGACCGCAAGGCATCGTGCAGCCTGGCAGGATCAAGCTGATCGAGCCGCCGCCCCAACTGCGGCCCAAGCCAATCGTCGGCCTCGGCCAGCAAGGCCTCATCCGACAGCGCAGTAATCCCGGCGAACCGCGCGCGCCGCAGCAAGGCCAGGCTGGCCTTGGATAGCGGCAACAGACCCACCCCGGCAGCCCGGACTCGGGCAACCAGAAAGGCGCGGATCGCCGCAGGATCGGGTGCCGGATCGGGTCCGCGCCCGATTGTGATCGCGCCCAGCCGAGTTTCGAGCAGCGCTTCGACCCGGCTCTCATCCTCGATCCAGCGCAGCGTCCTCCGGCGTTCGGTCCGGTGCGTCAGCCAGCGGGTGATATCAGCTTCGTCGAGCGCAATCGCGCCAGTGATCCGCGCACCCTTGGCTTCACCTTGTGCTTCGCCAACCGCCAGCCACTCGGCCCGGGCCACCGGCGAAGTCGGATCAAGCCGCAGCCCCCTGCCCCCTGCAGTCAGCCAGTGCTCACCCGAAGGATCGCGGCGGCGGGCGATATTGTCGGGATAGGCTTCTGCGAGGAGTATGCCGAGGGGCGGACTCTGGCCCGAGGGGCCTTCGACAGGCTCAGGCTGAGCCTGTCGAAGCCCCAGCGCCAACCGCTCCCATCGCTGCGCCAGTTTGCGTGACGCCTCGGCCCGGGCTCCGCGTTCACCCTTCCAGCGATCGAACCGCGCCGCCAGGTCTTCGCCGCGCCCGCCCAATCCGCGTTCCTGCAACAATAACGCCAAAAATGCTGCATCCCGGGCTGCACCATGCTGCGCAGCATAAAGCAGCATGTGCGCCAATTGCGGTACCATCGGCAGAGCCGCCATGCTGCGCCCATGCTGCGTGATCCGTCCGTCCGGATCAAGCGCACCAAGTGCTTGTAAAAGCGCACTTGCTGCAGACAATGCTGCAGCAGGTGGCGGGTCGATCCAGGGCAAGGCAGAAGGCTCTGCTGCACCCCAATGCGCCAGACTGAGCAGCAGCGGAGCAAGGTCGCTGGTCAGCATTTCAGGCGGGTCGAATGCTGCACGGCCGGCATGGGCCGCTTCCTCCCACAACCGATATGCCACGCCCGGCCCTTGCCGCGCCGCTCTGCCCGCGCGCTGGGCGGCGGCGGCCTGGCTGGCACGGTGGGTGACCAGCCGGGTCACGCCCGCCGCCTTGTCGAACTCGGCCCGGCGGGAGAGCCCGGCATCGACCACTACCGAGACTCCATCGAGCGTAAGTGAGGTTTCGGCAATGGCAGTGGCAAGGACAATCCGCCGCCGCCCTTGCACGTCGCGCTTGATCGCAGCGCGCTGAGCCGACGGATCGCATTGCCCATGAAGCGGCAGAACCAGACCGCCCGGCAGCTTTTCGACCAGTCGTTCGCGTACCCGCTCGATCTCGCCCAGGCCGGGCAGGAAGGCCAGAATATCACCCTGCTCATCGCGCCAGGCGGTCAGCACCGCGCTGGTCATCGCGTCTTCAACCCTTAGGTCCGGCCGTGCGCCAAGCCATTTGATTGCCAGCGGATGGGCCTTGCCCGCACTCTCGACCACCGGGGCATCGCCAAGCAGACCGGCAAAGCGTGTGCCGTCGATTGTCGCGCTCATCACCACCAGCCGCAGGTCCTCGCGCAGCACGGACTGGCTCTCGATCGCCAGGGCCAGGCCAAGGTCGCTGTCGAGATGCCGCTCGTGCGCCTCATCAAACAGCACTGCCGAGACACCGCCGAGTTCCGGATCGGACAAAATTGTCGAAACGAAAATCGCCTCGGTCATTACCAGAACACGGGTTTTCGCACTGCGTTTGCTGTCCAGCCGGGTCAGATAGCCGACTGTCGCGCCCGCGTTCTCACCCAGCAGCTCGGCCATCCGCTCTGCCGCTGCCCGCGCAGCCACCCGGCGCGGGCTGAGGACGATGACTTGGCCCTTGCACCACAGCTGATCGAGCAAGGCCGGAGCAACCGCAGTTGTCTTCCCTGCCCCCGGCGGAGCGATCAGCACGGCCCCGCTCCGCTCTCGAAGTGCGGCGAGCAGATCGGGCAGCACGGCATGGATCGGGAGGTCTGTCACACTGCGGCCTTAACAGCTCCTCCTCCGGCACGGGGAGGAATCACCCCATTGGATACATGATTTCGCGGCTGACCTTGTAAAGCGCCTTCATCACATCGGGCGAAAGCACCAAATCGCGCGCGGCGAAGATCGAATCGAGCTGATCTTCCTTCGAAACCCCGACAATGGTCGAAGCAACGAAATCATGCTGTTTCGACCAGGCGACCACCATCGCCACCAGATCGAGCCCGGCCTCCGCCGCGATATCGGCGTAACGCGCGGTCGCAGCCAGCGACTTGTCATTGACGAATCGACGGCCCATTTCGGCCTGCCGCCCTTCCATCGCCAGATATCGGCTGAAGCGCGCGCCATCCGGGCGGCCGCCATCCTGATACTTGCCAGAAAGCACTCCGCCGGCGATCGGCGAGTACGGGATCAGGCTGACCCCTTCCATCCGGCAGACCTGCGCCAGTTCATCTTCGAAGCGGCGGTTGTTGAGGCTGAAATTGTTCTGGATCGTTTGATAGCGCGCGGTGCCCAGCCGTTCGGCGGTCTGGATCGATTTCATCAGGCCCCAGCTGGTCTCGTTCGAGCAGCCCACGATCCGCACCTTGCCAGCGCGGACCAGTTCGTCGAGCACTT
>CAZOSI010000137.1:0-8711 GCA_964582485.1 uncultured Novosphingobium sp. | reverse complement strand
TCTCGATGTGCTGCCCGGCAGCGTCTCGCCCGGCGGGTTTACCGATATGGCCGCGCACCGCCAGCCGATGAGCCCGATCTACAACCAGTATTCGCGGATCAAGGCCGATCCCGAGCATGATCCGGCGCGCGAGGGTGAGCGGATGATCTTTGGCCCGCTGTTCAAGACCGGGTTTCTGATCGAGAGCTTCATGCGGAGAGAAGGCTGGTTCGGTGCGGAGGCGCTGATTTGCACTTCGGCCTCGTCGAAGACCGCGATGGGGCTTGCCTCTGTGGCGCGGCATCGCTCGCCTGGAGTAAAGCGGATTGGACTGACTTCGGCGGGCAATGTCGATTTCGTCCGGCGCGGCGGGTTCTATGCCCAGGTTCTGGCCTATGACGATATCGAGCAGATCGAGCAGAAGGCCACCGTGGGGGTCGATTTTGCGGGCAACGCTGCACTGGGGCGGCGGGTGCATGAGCATTTCGGCGACAACCTCAAATATTCCTGCACGGTCGGCGCAACCCACGTCGGGGCCGGCCCCGGAACGGACAACCGCCCGCTGCCGGGCCCCGCACCGGTGCTGTTCTTCGCCCCGCACCATGCCATTGCCGCGATCCAGGAACTCGGCCCCAAGGCCTTTGGCGAAGCGGTAGCGGAGAGCTGGGTGCGGTTCCTGGGCGAGGTGGGTGGGGCGCTGACCATCGACACGCGCAGCGGGCTTGCCTCTGCGCAGCAAGCCTTTGCCGATACGCTCGCGGGCAATGCCGATCCGGCCGTGGGGATCGTGATCAGACCCTAAATATCCACCACGATCTTGCCGAAATGGCCATTGGCGGCTTGGTGGCGGAAGGCGTCGCCCAGCCGTTCCAGCGGGAAGTGGTCGGAAATCACTGGCTTGATGCCATTGGCTTCGATGCCGGCAATCATTGCCAGTTGCTGGGCGCGGCTGCCTACGGTCAGGCCCTGAACCCGCAGGTTCTTGGCCATCAGCGTGACCGTCGAGACCGGCCCCGCGTAGCCCGCCAGCACCCCGATCAACGCGACATGGCCGCCGACCCGGGTTGCGATCATCGACTGGTCGAGCGTGCCCGCACCGCCGATCTCGACCACGCAATCGACCCCGGCTCCGCCGGTCAGTTCAAGCGCCTTGGCGCCCCAGGCCGCGGTCTCCTTGTAGTTGATCAGGTGATCCGCACCGAGCGCCTTGAGCTTATCGAGCTTGGCGTCGGACGATGAGGTCGCGATCACCGTCGCCCCGGCTGCCTTGGCGAATTGCAGCGCGAAGACCGAAACCCCGCCGCTGCCCTGGACCAGCACGGTATCGCCCGGCTTGATCGCATTGTCGCAAAACAGCGCGCGCCACGCGGTCAGCCCGGCGCAGGTCAGCGTTGCAGCTTCGGCGTGGCTGTAGCCCTTGGGTGCGCGGGTGAACCAGCTTGCCGGGGTAACCACGGCGGTGCGGGCGTAGCCGTCAACCCCGTCACCGGGCACCCGGGTGAACCCGTTCCCTGAAACTTCGCCATCGGCCCATTCGGGGAAGAACAGCGAGACTACGCTGTCGCCCGGCTTGAACGCGGTCACGCCTTCGCCGATTGCCTCGACCACACCGGCACCGTCCGACATCGGAATGCGGCCCGGACCGCTGGGGATCATGCCCATGACCACGGCATAGTCGTGGTAGTTGAGCGAGCTCGCGGCGAGCTTGACCCTGATCTCGCCCGGACCCGGCGTGCCGGGATCGTTGAGCGCGGTTGCAACCAGACTATCGAGACCGGCAGGGCTGCCGACACGGACGACGGTATGACTCATTCTGCCGCTTCCAGCATCTCGACGTGCTGCGGGCCGCGGATCAGGCCGCCCGGGGTTTCGCCGGTCCACTTGCCATTCTCGAACGTCACGACACCGTTCTTGATCGTGCAGACATAGCCTTCGGCCTTCTGCAACAAGCGCTTGCCGCCAGCCGGCAGATCGAAGGCCAACCACGGCTTGCCCAGCTTGATCTTGTCCATGTCGATCACGTTGAGATCGGCCAGATAGCCGGGGGCGAGAACGCCGCGATCGTGCATGCCATAGAGCCGGGCGGTATCGTTGCACTGGCGCTTGATTGCGTTTTCAAGGCTGATCTTGCCGCCGCGCTTGCGGTCGCGAACCCAGTGCTGGAGCATAAAGGTCGGGCTCGCCGCGTCGCAGATCGTGCCGCAATGCGCGCCGCCGTCGGAAAGCGAGTTGACCGTGTCGTCGCTGTTCTGCAGCGCCTCGAGGAAATCGAGATTGCCGTCGGCATAGTTTAGGATCGGCAGGTAGATGAAGCCCTTGCCATCGTCGCGGCACAGCAGGTCATAGGCGTATTCGTCGCCCGAGACGCCGGCTGCTGCGGAGCGGGCCAGGATGCTTTCCTCCGCCGTCGGCTCGTAATTGAAATCTGGGTCCATTTCGTACTGCATGTTCCAGCCGCCGCAGACCACCATGATCAGCCCGATGATGTCCTGATTGACCTGGCTGAAGTCATGCTCTTCGGCCAGCAGCTTGGCCTTGAACGCCGGGTCGAGCAGCTTGGCTTTCTGTTCTTCCCACGGCAGTTCGGCGATCGCCTGGTAGCTTGGTTTGAGCCGGAACGGATGGACCGTACCCTGCCAGGCCATGATGATTCCGTTGCCGCGCAGCGCGATCTGGGCGACGATGTTCGCGCCGTTGTCATTCTCTGCGCGCATTGCCGCGATCTGCTCGTCCAGCGGCATTTCCTTGGCGATCGATTGCAGCGCGGCATAGGTGCAGGGCAGGCCGGTTTCGCGGCTCATTTGCCCCATCCAGCCAAACTCGTCCCATTCGCGGCGCATGTCGCTGGCCATTTCGAACACGCCGTGGCCGGCGCGGCCCATCGCCCGGCCGATCTCGATCAGCTCTTCCTTGGTCGCGGTGGTGCCGGGAACCACTTCACCGTCGATCGAGCGGTGCAGCACGGTGCGGCTGGTGGAGAAGCCCAAGGCCCCGGCGCGCACGCCTTCTTCGACAATGTCGGCCATCTTGGCGATGTCATCGGCGGTCGGCACGGCTCCCGGCATTTCGCGGTCGCCCAGCACATAGGCCCGCACCGCGCCGTGCGGCACGTGGGTGCCGACATCGACCGTCCGCGGCAATTCTTCCAGCGCGTCGAGGTATTCGGGGAAGGTTTCCCAGTTCCACTTCATGCCTTCGGCGAGCGCAGTGCCGGGGATGTCCTCAACCCCTTCCATCAGCCCGATCAGCCAGTTGTGGCGGTCCGGCGCGGCGGGGGCAAAGCCGACCCCGCAATTGCCCATCACCACCGTGGTAACGCCGTGCCAGCTGGACGGGGCCATCTCCTGATCCCAGGTCGCCTGGCCATCGTAATGGGTGTGGACGTCAACGAACCCCGGAGTGACGACCTTGCCAGCAGCATCGATTTCCTGCGCAGCATCGCCATGAACCTTGCCGACTGCGGCGATCAAGCCGTCCTTGACGGCGACGTCGCCGGTGAAGCGCGGGGCCCCAGTGCCATCGACGATGGTGCCGTTGCGGATGATCAGATCATAGGAAGCCATGGCATCTCTCCGGTTGCCGCGACTCTCTCAGGCCGCGCTTTAACCGGGCGATTAAATCATGGACGAGGGATGGGGGCAAGAACAGATCGTCATCCCGGGCTTGGCCTAGGATCGGGGGCGTTCTCAGCCAGGACTTGCAGAGGATGCCAGGGGTCTCGGGTCGAGCCCGGGACGACGCATCATTCGCCCCGCGCCTTAATCATTGCGTCAACATCGACAAACTTCTCGCGCGGGGCACCGTCGCGGGCGCGGGCTTCTTCCTGGGCTTCGATCTTCTTCCAGTCGCGGAAGGTGACGACATCCAGTCCGCGCTGCTGCGCCAGGGCATCGAACCCGGCGCGGCCCTGCTTGCCGCCATGGCCGAGCAAGCCCATAGCCAGGTCCTCGGCGATCCGTTCGATCACGCCGAATCCGTCGGGCCGGTTAGTGCCGATCGTGCCCGAGGGACCACGGCGGGCCCAGCCGACGCAGTACAGCCCCGGCATGATCCGGCCTTCGTCATTGGCGAACTTGCCCTCGCGCTCATCGAAGGGGACGTCGGGGATCGGTGAGGAACGATAGCCGATGCAGCAGACCACCAGGCCAGCCGGGATCGTATAGGTCTCTCCGGTGCCGACCGCGCGGCCGGCCTCAACCCTGGTGCGCTCAACCTCGATCCCTTCGACCTTGTCGGTGCCAATCAGGGCCTTGGGGCTCGCAAAGAAATCAAATTCGATCTCGATAGGATAGTCGGCATAATGACTTTCCGGGATCGCCGCGAATGAGCGCAGGTGCGTGACCGACTTGCGCAGACCCGGCTCGAGCAGGGCATCCTCGCCCAGTTCGGGCAGGTCGGTCGGATCAACCCGCGGCGCGGCGCGGGTAAGGTGGGACAGCTCGCCCAGTTCCTTGGGGGTCATCATGATCTGGTGCGGTCCGCGCCGTCCCAGCACGACGATCCGCTTGATCCGCGAGGTATCGAGCACATCGAGCGCGTGCGCGACGATATCGCTTCCGGCGAATTCCGCACGGCTCTTCGACAGGATCCGCGCGACATCGAGCGCAACATTGCCCATCCCGATCACCACCGCCGTATCGTGCGACAGGTCGGGATCGAGATCGGCGAACAGCGGGTGGCCGTTGTACCAGCCAACAAAGGCCGCGCTGCCATAGACATTGCCGAGGTTCTCACCCGGCAGATCGAGCTTGCGATCGTGCGGCGCACCGGTCGCGATTACCACCGCATCGTAAAGCTTCTGCAGTTCGGCAACGGAAATGTCCTTGCCGATCATGACGTTGCCGACGAAGCGGACGTTGTCGGACAGGGCAGTGGCCTCATACCGCTTGGACACGCCCTTGATCGACTGGTGATCCGGGGCGACGCCGGTACGGATCAGGCCATAGGGCACCGGCAGCATGTCGAACACATCGACCCGGACATCATCGCCCCACTGCTTCTGCGCGGCCTCGGCCGTGTAATACCCCGCTGGGCCCGAACCGATGATCGCGATGTGGCGCATGTTTCAGGCCGCCCTCTTCTCTTCCCGGTCGGGCGCATCGAGGAATGCGCGCAGCGAACTTATGGTCTGTTCGCGGTGCGTCAGCATGAACAGGTGCCCGCCCTGCTCGAAAATCTCCAGCCGACTGTTGGGGATCAGGCTTTCCAGGATCCGGCCGTTGATCAGCGGGACGATCTGGTCCTCATCGCCCATCATGATCAGCACGTCCTTCTTTAGGAAGGGCAGGGCGGGCACGCTGGTCCAGCCCAGCATGCAGAGCAGCTGGTACATGTAACCGCGCGGGGTGGGCGGGGTCAGCCGACCGATATGCTCGGCCTTGCCGCCGGTCAGCCCGCCGTAAAGCGTCCGGAAATGCTCTTCCATGAAAGCGGCGTCGACATAGCGGCGCGGGTTGGCCATCTTGGTCAGGGCGGCGGGATTGCCGGGGACCATGATCATGCCGGCCGTGGTTGCACAAAGGACCAGCCGCCGCGCGGTATCGCTGTGTTGCAAGGTAAAGTGCTGCGCCATCGCGCCGCCCCAGGAGATTCCCATCACGTCGACCCGTTCGGCATCGAAGCGCTTGAGCAGTTCCTTGGCGGTCCAGCTCATCGTGAAGGGGTTGTAGGGAACCAGCGGTTCCGGGCTGCCGCCCACGCCGGGCATGTCGAACATGATGAACGGCCGTTCGGTCAGCGCTTCGGCCAGCGGGGCGACCGCTTCGATATTCGCGCCAATACCGTTGAAGAACAGCACCGGCAGATGTTCGCTCGGCTCATCCCAGCGCCAGCGGGCGACGCGCAGGGTCCGCCCGCCGACCTGTTCCATCGAGAATTCGGCGGTAATTTCCTGGCTCACGTGAAAAGCGCCCCCCTCAGGACTGGTCAAGAACGTAAAGCCCGGGCGCGGATTCCATGGGCGGGTGCTTCTTGCTGCCCAGTGCCTTGGGTGCTGCCACCTTGTCCCCCGCGCGCCGCTGCAGCCATTCCATCCAGAACGGCCACCAACTTCCTGCCTGTTCCTCGGTGCCTTTCAGCCAGTCGTCAACATCGGCTGGCGGCTGTCCACCCTTTTTCGATACAAAGTACTTGGCCTTGGGGTTGCCTGGCGGGTTGAGGATCGCCTGCATGTGGCCCGATTGGCTGAGCACAAAGGTGATGTCCTTGGACCCGAACAGCTGGGTCGAGCGGTAACAGGCGCGCCACGGGGTGATGTGATCGGTGGTTCCGCCGAGGATAAACAGGTCGCTCTTGACCTTGGACAGATCGATCTTGTGCCCGGCCATCTCGACCTCGCCTTTGCGGGTAAAGGCCAGGGTTTCGAACAGGCGCAGGAAATCGCCCATCAGCGAGGCCGAGAGGTTGGTTGCATCGGCATTCCAGAACAGCACGTCGAAGGCCGGCGGATCATCGCCCATCAGGTAGTTGTTGATCACATAGTTCCAGATCAGGTCGTTCGGGCGCAGCCAGGCAAAGCCGCGAGCCAGATCATTGCCCTTGATGATCCCGGCTTTGGCGGCGCGCTTCTTGGCCAGTTCCAGGCCGTTGGCAGTCATCAGCGAACCGGCCTCGATGTCGTTCTGTTTGGGGTGCAGCACGGTGACCATATAGGTCAGCGCGCCCAGCCGCTTGTCGCCGGCCGCCGCCATCTTGCTGGCCAGGATTGCCCCGGTCTGCCCGCCCGAACAGGCACTGGAAATGTTGACCTTGGGCGCACCGGTGATTTCGCAAACCACATCGACCGCCTTGAGGCAGGAGGCGATGTAATCATCCATTCCCCAGACGCCTTCCTCCTTGGTCGGGTTCTTCCACGAGATCACGAAGCACTGGATGCCGTTGTCGGTCTGCCACTTGACCACCGACTTATCCGGCGACAGGTCGTTGATATACATCTTGTTGATTTGCGGCGGAATTGTCAGCTGCGGGATCTCGTAAACCTGATCCGTGGTCGGGGCGTAATGGATCAGCTCGAACATGGCATCGCGATAGACAACCGCGCCTTTTGCGGTGGCGACGTTCTCACCCAGTTTGAATGGTGTTTTGTCGACCTGGCTGACCATGCCGTTGTTGTGGACGATGTCGTTATAGGCGTTCTTCAGGCCCTTGATCAGGCTCAGCCCGCCGCTGTCAATCAAGCGCTTCTGTGCCATGGGGTTGCCAACCAAAGTGTTGGTCGGGGCGAGGCCATCGATGATAATGTTGGAGATGAAATTGGCCCGATCGCGCTCCAGCTCGTCGAGCTCCAATTCTTCAAGCCAGTCCTTCATGCCTTTCTGGATCGCGAGGTAATATTGTGCCCCGGCACGGAAGAATGGGTTGTACTGCCAGGCAGGATCCTTGAAGCGCTTGTCTTTCGGGTCTGGGGCTAGCTCTGACTTGCCAGTCATGATCTTGACAAGATCGCCGCCGAACGACTGCATGTGCTTCATGGTCCGGCCCGGATCGGTTGCGGTTTCGCGCAGCAGCAAAGCAACGGCGCCGACAAAATCCTCTCGGGCAAGGCCAACCAGCGGACCCAGGGCCGTGGTCGACTGCGCCGCTTCGTTTTCTAGCGTCGTGCTGCCTTTTGCCATGCCTCATCACCGTGGTTTGACCTTGTTCCGAGCGATAGTGCCTGTCGAGGCGATACCTTTCAAGTCCTGCGCCGGTGATTGCTGCGAACGACAGAAATCAGCCGGGAAAAATGGTAAACTTAACCGTTTCTCAAATGGTTTCGGCGCATTGGAAGGTCTATGTCCGCCAAACCCGCGAGACCGGAGCAAGACCAAGACTCTGCACGCATTCCGCGTGAGGGCACCACCGTGCCTGCTGCCCAGCCGCATGGCACGCCGGCCGGACAAACGCTGAAGCCACGGACTGCTGCTCCAAACCGGCCTCCGGCACGGCGTGGATCCGATAGCTGGGTGCTGCGCGATCTGATCGAGCCGAACTGGCAGTTGATGGCCCCGGTATTTGGCGGAGCCTTGGTGCTCAACGGCATCGCCTTTCTGTCAATTCCAAGTTGGCCCACTGTGGTGATATCGCTTGCAGCTATAGCCTTGGCCGCGTCTGCACCAAGGATGGTTCGATACGAGCGCGAGCAGCTTAGCACCGCCAAATCGCGCACTATTGCAAGTACTCTGTTCATTGCACTGCCGATGTTTCTGTTCGGCCTCGCGCTTTCGCGATGGACACACCGAATTGAGGCACCGTGGGAAGGTCCAGTCGGAACCGGCGTAATCGTGGCGACCCTGGCCACGATAATCCTCAACCGCCGGGTTGCAGGGATCATCACCGCTCAAGCTGCTTTCTGGAGCGGTATGGCGGTCTATTCCGGATCCCGTGGGACCTGGTTTGCCTTGGCTGTGGGTGGTTTGGTTGGGTTCTATGCGGCAATTCGCCAGGCCCGAAGCGACGAGGCACAGGCCAGGCTTGAACGCGATCGGCACCGCGCCCAGCTGCGTGCTGAGGAAATTCTCAATGACTTTGAACAGACCGGTCAGGGCTGGTTCTGGGAAACTGACCGACGCGGGGTTCTGGTATACATTTCACCGACGGTCAGCGCGGTCCTTGGCGTGGATCATGAGCGGCTGCTGGGTCGTTCGTTCACGCAGTTGTTCGAAGCGGATTCGCAAGGCCATGAAGGTGAACGAACCCTGGCATTCCACCTTTCCTCACGTTCGGCGTTCCTCGATCTTGCGCTTCGTGCCGCA
>CAZOSI010000136.1:0-8740 GCA_964582485.1 uncultured Novosphingobium sp. | reverse complement strand
AATCGCGGCAGCGATCGCGGTGCGGCGATCGCCCACTTCGCGCAGGCTTGACCCACCGGCCAATACCATCGCCCGGATTGCTGCCGGGTCTTCGCCGCGCGGGTTGTCGTCAGTGACGATTCCGATATCGGCTTGTTGATCGACGACCGCGCCCATTGGCGCACGCTTGCCGGGATCGCGGTCTCCGCCCGCACCGAACACCGCGATCAGCCGCCCGCTGCAATGCGGGCGCAGTGCGGCAATCGCCGCTTCCAACGCATCGGCAGTATGGGCATAGTCGACATAGACTGGCGCACCCGAACGGGCGATTGCCGCGCGTTCCAGCCGCCCCCGGACCGGCTGGAGCCGAGCCACGGCATCGAATACCTGAGCCGGCTTGCCCCCGGTGGTCAGGACCAACCCCGCGGAAACCAAAGCATTGGCGGCCTGATAGGCCCCGATCAGCGGCAAGTTGAGCTTGCGCCGATCGCCGTCGAATTCGATCTCCAGAACCTGCCCCAATTGCCCTGGACTGCGCGAGAGCAGGCGAATTCCGTCCGAATCCGCACCCTCGCCCACGCCCAGCAGACGCAGTCCGCGACGGCGGACGTGCCCGGCGGCTAGCCCGCTCCATGCATCATCCATCCAGATGACGGCAGTGCCATCGCCATCGATCACTTCGTCAAACAGCCGCATCTTGGCCGCGAAGTAATCTTCCATGTCCTTGTGATAGTCGAGGTGATCGCGGCTGAGGTTGGTAAAGGCGGCGGCAGCCACCGCCGGACCTTCACTGCGGTACTGCGAAAGACCGTGGCTCGAGGCTTCGAAGGCGACGTGAGTGATCCCTTCGCGCGCCAGCCCGCTCATGTTGGCAAGGAAAGTGACAACATCAGGAGTGGTCAGACCGGTCGAGATGCTCTCATCGGCAGTGGTCACGCCCAGCGTTCCGATCGAGGCTGCACGTTCCCCCGCCATCCGCCAGATTTGCCGGGTCATTTCAACGCAAGAGGTCTTGCCATTGGTCCCGGTCACCGCGACGACGGTTTCGGGGAACGGGCCGAAGAAGCCCGCCGCAAGCTGGGCAAAGGACTGGCGCGGATTGGAAACGGCGATATGAACTGCGCCCTCGACCCTTGCCTCGGGCCTGGCCACCACGGCAATGGCCCCGGCAGTGATCGCAGCTGGAATGAATTCCTCGCCGTTGACGCTCGCGCCCTGGAACGCGCCAAACACCGTACCCGGCGCAACCTTGCGGTTGTCGATCGCAAAGCCGGTAACCGAGGTCTCGCGGCCGCTGGCGAGCACAATTCCCGCCTGGTCGGCCAGCACCCCCAGCTTCATTCGCCTTTCCCCTTGCCGACCAACGGGGCAAGGTCGGTGATGTCCACATCGCGGGTGGCGTCGGGCATGATCCCCAGCAAGGGGCCAATCCGCGGGACCAGTCGCCCCACAACAGGGGCTGCATTCCACGCAGCGGTGCGCTGGCCGGATGTGGCGGCGGTGCCCTGCGGTTCATCAAGCATGGCGATCACGACATAGCGCGGGTGATCCATCGGGAAGGCGGCAGCAAAGGTCGCGACGAGGCTGCTTTCACGGTAACCGCCAACGCCGGGCTTTTCGGCCGAGCCGGTCTTGCCGCCGACACGGTAGCCAACCGCATTGGCATTCTTTCCGGTGCCCAGATCGACAATCAACCGCAGCAGCTGGCGCATCCGTGCGCTGGTGCTGGCCTTGAACACGCGGCGACCGGCCACGGCCTGGCCTGGTTCAACCTTGATCAGGGTCGCCGGGCGCCAGATTCCGCCGTTTACCAGCGCAGCATAGGCGCTGGCGAGATGCAGCGGGGTCACCGCAATGCCGTGACCATAGGCAACCGTCATCGTCGTGATTCGTGACCACTGGCCCTTGGGCCAAAGCGGAAAGCCGCGTGCCGGCAGTTCAATCTGGGCGCGCTGATCCATCCCGAGGTCGCGCATCGTCTGGTTGAGCCGCGCGCCGCCGACTTGATCGGCAATCTGTGCAGTTACGATATTGGATGAATGAATCAGCGATTCTGGCACGTTAAGTGAAGCGCCCAGCGCGTGGCTGTCCTTGATCTGGAACCCGCCAATCGCGATCGGACGGTTCGACTGGTACCGCCGCGAAAGATCGGTCACCGCCCCGGCATCGATCGCCGCAGCCACGGTGATCGGCTTGAAGGTGGATCCCAGTTCGTAGACCTGGTTGGTCACGCGGTTGAAGATGAAGCCTTCCCCGGCCCGGTCGATCAGGTTGGGATTGAACGAGGGCAGCGAAGCCAACGCGACGACTTCGCCCGTATCCACGTCGAGCACGATCCCGGCCGCGCCTTTGGCGTTGGAGGCATTC
Source organism: uncultured Novosphingobium sp. (assembly GCA_964582485.1). GTDB lineage: Bacteria > Pseudomonadota > Alphaproteobacteria > Sphingomonadales > Sphingomonadaceae > Novosphingobium. The sequence goes on along the minus strand of CAZOSI010000136.1, from coordinate 6,394 downwards.
ATCCCGCGCATCAGTTCGTCTTCGAGCGCGCCCTGGACCCGCGCGTCGATCGACAGCATTGCCGGGGTGCCGCGTTGAGCCGGATCGGTAAGGCGTTCATCGAAGACCTGCTCCATGCCGACATGGCCTTGCCCGTCGGCCCCGACGAAACCGAGCACGTGGGCGGCCATCGACCCCTGGGGATAGAACCGTTCGGTTTCGCGCGGGAATTCCAGCGCCGGCTCGCCCATCTGGTGAACCCGGTTGGCATCTTCAGGCAAAATCCGGCGGCGGAGATAGCCGGGCCGCCCTTCGGCAAGCCGCGCAGCGAGCGCATTGACTTCAAGGTCAGGGAAAATCCGCGACAGGCTTTCGGCCACTTCGCGGGGGCTGCGGACCAGCGGCGGCCCGTCTCCACCCAGTGCCGCCGGGTTGTACCACAGCGCATAGGCGGGGAAGGCGCGGGCCAGCGGCACGCCATTGCGATCGACGATGTCGGCCCGTTCGGGCACCAGCATGGTGCCGACCTGCTGCTGAGCCGGGGCAGGCTCGAACAGCCCAAGGAACAGGATCCGGGAAGCCGCAGCAAGCGCGATCACGGCAAAGGCCAGCACCACCCACAGCACCCGCCACTTGGCCATCAGCAGGCTGCGCGATCGGACGTTGACCAGCGCGCCGCGGCCCGAGGAGATAGTGGTCGAGACGGCGATCGTGGTCATTCCTGGCGGGCCTCGCGCGGTTCGCTGCGGCTCAACCGGTCACCGAGGGTGGCGGCGGTCGCGGGCTTGGCCTTGACCCCCTGCTGAGGTTCGGCGGCCATTGCCTTGCCGGTCAGCGGGTTGACCATTGCGGGCAGGCCTTCGGTCTCGCGCGGGGCATCGGCGCTGGCAACGCGGATCGGGCTGGGCGCATCTGCAGCACGCGGCTTGCCGAGCGCGGCGAGCTGGCGCTCGCCTTCGAGATATTGCCCTGCGGCCGGGGCCTGGTAGCCGAACTCGACCTCATTCAGGCTGCGCAGCTGCTGCTGGTTGGCACGGGTTTCAAACTCGGTTTCGAGCAACAGCTTGTCCTGCTTGATCGAGACAATCTGCCGCTCGGTCAGCCGGACCTGGCTTTTAACCGCGTTGACCTTGAAAGTGAGGATCACGGTGAAAGTGAAACAGGTCAGCAGCACCGCGACCCAGCCGATCGAGCGCATCCGGTCTCGCGTCAGGTTCATGCAGCCCTCCTTTCGCGCGGTGGAGCTTCGGTCCGCACCGCGCTGCGCAGGGTTGCCGAACGGGCGCGGGGATTGCGGGCCAGCTCGGCTTCGGACGGGCGGAGCGCCTTGCCGACCTGGGCAAAGGTCGGGGCATGCGCGGGGGCGTTCACCGGCAGGTGGCGCGAGGCATTGGCAACCGCGCCGCTGGCTTCGCGCAGGAAGTTCTTCACGATCCGGTCTTCCAGACTGTGAAAGCTGACCACGGCCAGCCGGCCGCCGGGGACGAGCAGTGTTTCGGCGGCGGACAGTCCGGCGCGCAATTCATCCAGCTCGGCGTTGACGTGGATCCGGATCGCCTGGAAGCTGCGGGTAGCGGGATCCTTGGGCGCAGGCCCCTTGTTCGAATGCGGGCGATAGCCAAGCGCTTTGCGGATCACCTGCGCGAGCTGTCCTGTGCTTTCCAGCGGGCGCGCCGCCACGATCGCCCGGGCAACCCGGCGCGACTGGCGTTCTTCGCCGTATTCGTAAAGCACGTCGGCAATCGTGCTTTCGGCAGCGCTGTTCAAGAAATCAGCGGCGCTTTCACCCTGCTGCCCCATCCGCATGTCGAGCGGGCCATCGCTGGAGAAGGCAAAGCCGCGCTCGGCCTGGTCGAGCTGCATCGAGGAGACCCCGATGTCCATCACTACTCCGTCGACACGGGCAACGCCGACTTCGGTAAGTGATGCGATCATTTCGGAGAAGCGGCGCGGGTGGAGCACCAGTCGGGGCGGGCTTTCCCCGGCTTCACTCCAGCCGCGGCCGCCTGCAATCGCGTCGGGGTCGCGATCAAAGGCGTGCACGCAGGCACCGGCCTCTAGCAAGCGGCGGGTATAACCGCCGGCACCAAAGGTGGCATCGACAATCACCGCGCCAGGGGCGGGCGCGAGTGCGGCGATTACTTCATCGAGCAGGACGGGAACGTGCGGGGCGGTGCCGGTCATTTCCGCCCCTTCCCGCTGCGGGCCTGGCCGGCCAGATCGAGGCAGGCTTCTTGGGCATCTTCCCAACCCTGACCCATATCGGCCAGCACGTCGGGGCTCCAAATGGTGAACTGCTTGCCCCCGCCCTGGAAGAAGGCCGCGTCGGACAGTCCACCCAGCTTAAAGAAGCGTTCGGGCAGGATGAAACGACCGGAATCGTCAAACGGAACGCGGGCAAAACCGTAAAGCTGCTGGGCGCGCAGATCACGGTCGAAATCCTGATGGCGATCGAGCGCATTGCGCTCTTCACGGTCGAGCTCAGCTTCAAATTCAGCGACGCGCGACAGGCCGAAGCCGGTCAGGCACTTCCAGCGTGGATGCTTGGCAATGCACAGAACCCGCTCACCGTGGCCGCTGTCGCGGACCGCCTTGCGGAAATCTGGAGGCAGCACAAAGCGACCCTTTTCGCCGAGTAGCGAAAAGCCTTGGCCACTATATGCAATTGGCTTTCCCGCCTCCACGTAACGCCCCACCTAAATCCGGAATTTCTTCCGGAGTCCCGCAATAATTCTCCCCCGCCCCAGCCGCGCGCCCTCGCGGCCGGCTCACCTGAAAAAGGTGCTCGGCAAGGAATCTCGATGTCGATGAATTGGTTCATTAAGCCCGCTTTTGCGGGGATGAAAGGGAAAATTGCGGGATTTCACGGGATAAGACGGTAAATAATTGATTAATATGCCTTTGCTTCACGTCAACAGATAGAGCTGAAATTGATGTTTTTGGTTTGTTCCCATCGAAAATCAGCGGCTTGCAGCGCGACTCCGCAAGATCGGTTGAGCTTTCCCGCAGTTTCCCCGATTGGCGCGAATCAACCCGGCGCGAAGGCCACCTGCAGCAACGATCGCAGTGCATTGGCCCTTGTTCCGTCAGGGTCCTCACGCTCAAGCACGGCAGCGTCAGCAAGCGCAACTACCCGCCCTGCCCCGATTGCGCAGGTCACTGCCAAACCATCGGCCCACAGTCGGCAATTGGCTTGCCCTCTGGTCATGAAATGGCCGGGCAGGTTTACCGGCACCGGCACCCCCATCACTTCGCGGCTGACCTCGCCCAGTTGCTGGCCGTCGTCAAAGCGCAGGTCCAGGCCCCAGCGCGACAGGATTGGTGAAAGCAGAACCACTGCCTGCGGCCGGCGGGGATCGGCCAGCGGAAAAGCCGATTCTTCGGTCAGGGCCGGATCGGCCAGCAGCAGAAGCTGCCCCCCACCCCGCACCCAAGCGTCGAGCGCGACGTTTTCCTGCGGACCCAGCACCCGCGGCTGCGCCATGACCAAACGGCGGACCCGATCGAGCGGGGCCTGCCCCGGCGGGCCGGACAGCACATCAAGCGGCTCGATCGTCCCAGTAGCGGCAAGCACGCCCCGGGCCCAATGCGGCTCTTCGGCGCCGCTGAGTGCTTTCGACAGGTCCGGGCTTTCGGCCCACAGGATCGGCAGGGTGGTGAACAATCCTAGCGGCCCTGCCGGCTTTGCAGCGCGCGGCGCGGTCCACCAAACCAGCCCCGCCAATGCGGCCACTACAATTGCAGCGCTGAACCAGACCTTGCGGCTTCTAGCGGGGGGCATTCGCGGCCGGGCTGGCTGCATCGCTCGGCACGGCTGAAGGGACTACCCCGATATCGGCCAGCGGATCGGAATTGGCCGGACTTGCGCTGGCCGAAGCCTGAGCCGCAGGACCTTTGCCTGCCTCTTCCGCCATCCGGGCGCGATCATTGATGATGTTGGCCAGGCCCACGACCAGCAGAACCGAAGCAATCCCGAACAGTCCGGTCTGGAGCCGCTGGACCGCTTGCGCGCGCAGTTCACGCGCCGATGGCGGCACAAAGTGCTGCGGACCGGAAAGCGGTGGTGTGACCCTGCGTGGCGGTTGTGTTGCCATTCTGTGACCGGTTTAGCCGATCAGGACAGCCAGGGGAAGACCGGCAGACCCTTGGATTTCAGCCATTCGGCATTGTAGAGGCTGGAGAGGTAGCGAAACCCGGTGTCACACAGGATCGTTGCGACACGCGGGTTCTCCCGTCCTTCGGCCACCAGTTGTCGGCCCAGTTCGACGGCTCCGGCCACGTTGATGCCAGAAGAAAGGCCCAGGCACAGCCCTTCTTCCTTGAGAAGCCGGGCGACCCACTCGAGGCCTTCCTGATCGGAAATCCGGAACTGGATGTCGATCGGCGCGCCTTCGAGGTTGGCGGTGATCCGGCCCTGCCCGATCCCTTCGGCGACCGAGCTTCCTTCGGCCTTGAGCTCGCCATGGGCGTAATAATTGTAGAGCGCCGCGCCGTGGGGATCGGTCAGCGCGATCCGTACGTTCTCATCAAACGCTTTCAGGCCAAGCCCGACCCCGGCGATCGTCCCGCCTGTCCCGGCCGCACAGGTGAACCCGCTGACCCGGTGCTCCATCTGCTCCCAGATCTCAGGTGCGGTGCTTTCGATATGAGCCTTGCGGTTGGCGATATTGTCAAACTGGTTGGCCCAGATCGCGCCCTCGGTCTCTTCCGCCAGGCGGCGCGATGTGTGGACGAAGTGTCCGGGGTTGGAAAACGGCGCGGCGGGCACCAGCACCAGCTCGGCCCCCAGCGCGCGCAGGGTATCCATCTTCTCGCGGCTTTGCGTCTCGGGCATGACGATCACCGTCTTGTAGCCCAGCGCATTGGCGACCAGCGCCAGCCCGATCCCGGTGTTGCCCGCAGTGCCTTCGACGATGGTGCCGCCAGGCTTCAGCAAGCCCCGAGCTTCGGCATCGCGCACGATCCACAGCGCCGCGCGGTCTTTCACCGAGGCACCGGGATTGGCGAATTCGCACTTGCCCCAGATCTCGCAGCCGGCCGCTTCGCTTGGTCCTTCCAGCAGGACAAGCGGGGTGTTGCCGATCAAATCGAGCGTGTTCTTGAAAACGAGCGGTGTGGTCATGCCGCGAAAGTTAGGTGCCGCCCGGCCCCAGCGCAATGCAAATGCGCTTGGGGCCTTGCAACTCAGTCTTCAGGCGCGATCGTCACCTTGAGGCCGCTGACGGCATCGCTGAGGTGGATCTGGCACGACAGCCGCGAGTTTTCGGTGCGATGGTCGGTCGAATCGAGCAGGTCGTTCTCGTCCTCGCTCAGCTTCTCAACCTTGTCGGCAAAAGCCGGGTCGACATAGACGTGGCAGGTGGCGCAGCTGCAGCAGCCGCCGCACAGCGCCAAAAGCTCGTCAAAGCCCGCATCGCGGATCGCTTCCATCACCGAAACGCCGCTGGCTGCTTCGACTTCCTGTTCCTGACCGGCACGATTGACCACGACAAGCTTGGGCATTCTCACGTCCTTTGCGATTGCGCCTGTTCGCGCATTTGCCGGGCTGCTAATCGACCGGCTAAATTTTGGCAAGCGGGAGCGCGCATGTGGGCCTGAGCGAGGGACAATTGAAAGCAGGGCTCGACGCGGTGGCGCAGTTGGAGCCAGGTTTCGCCAAGGCGCTTGAAGTGGCGGGCTATCCCGAACCGCGAATCCGCCCGCGCGGCTATGGCACCTTGATGCGCACCATCGTCGGCCAGCAGGTCAGCGTCGCGGCGGCAGCATCGATGTGGCGCAAGTTTGAGGCCCATGCCGGGGAAGAGCTTGATCCGCAGCGCGTGCTCGAGGCCGATTTCGACACCCTGCGCGCTTGCGGACTCTCGCGGCAAAAGCAGGGCTACATGCGCAGTTTGTGCGAACTTGTGGTCACCGGCGCGCTCGATTTCGAGGCCCTGCCTGCCGATGACGAAGAGGCGATTGCCCAGCTTACCCAAATCAAGGGCATCGGTCGCTGGTCGGCAGAAATCTACCTGCTGTTCGCCGAAGGCCGCCAGGACATCTGGCCGGCTGGGGACCTGGCAGTCCAAGCGGGCCTCCACAAGCTGCTCGGCCTCGACGCGCGCCCGTCGGAAAAAGTTACTCGCGCACTGGCCGAAAAATGGCGGCCCCACCGCGGCGCGACGGCGATCTTCACCTGGCATTGCTATAACAACCCGGCGCTGTAAGAGCTACTGACACAAGTGTAAGCGCGAATCGGGAGGAGTCAGCTATGGCGCACAAAACCATTTTCATCACCGGCGGTGCCAGCGGGATTGGCCGGGCGGTGGCGGTGAAGTTTGGCTCCGAAGGCTGGTTCGTCGGGCTGGCCGATGTCAACGAGGGCGGAATGCGCGAGACCGCCGCGCTGATCCCGGCGGGCAAAAGCTCCATCCCC
>CAZOSI010000135.1:0-8931 GCA_964582485.1 uncultured Novosphingobium sp. | reverse complement strand
GGCACCTTGCGCAACGGGCTGCTGGCTGCGCTGCTGATCATTCCGGTCTTCGCCTGGCGGCATTATGTGACCGACAAGGGCAAGTTCCCGGTCAGCGAAGGGACCGCCGAGGATCCCTTCGAAAGGGAACTGGTGGTGCCGCGCGCCGGGATGCTGCCTTATATCGCGCTGATCGCCTGCGCGCTGCTGGTATGGGCCACCCACAGCTGGGCCGTGTCGCAGGGCTAGATATCCTTCATCAGCCGCAGCGCGTCATAGATAGCCGCATGGGTGTTGCGCGCGGCAACGGCATCGCCGATCCGGAACAGCTGGAACTGGCCGTCTGGATTGCTGGCCAATGTCTGCGGGCGTCCGGCCACCAGCGCTTTGTGATCGACCTCGCCCAGGTTTGACGACAGCGGCCTCAGCGCGAAGTACAGCTCATCGAGCGGCAGGGTGCCGTGGTTGACCACCACCTGATCGAACCGCCGCTGCTGGGCTACACCGCCATACTCGCTGCCGATATGGGCCACCAATTCGTTGCCATCGCGTGTCACCGCCTCAAGCCGGAAGGTCACAGTGAAGCGGGTATCAAGCGCCTGCAGGCTGCGCATGTAGGGAACCAGGTTCATCGCCATGACCTCGGGCGCAAAGCTGCGGTCGGGGGTCATGATCTCGACGTGCCCGCCGGCCTTGGCCAACACTTCGGCGGCCATCAGCCCGGCGTGGTCGCCGGCATCGTCGAAGACCAGCACCTGCGATCCGGGGCGAACATCGCCGCTGATCACATCCCAGGCCGAGACCACCAGTTCGTTGCCGCGCGCCAGCACCGCCGTATCGGGCAGGCCGCCGGTTGCGACCACCACGACGTCGGGGCTTTCGGCTGCCACCGTGTCGACTTCGGCCCAGGTGTTGAAGCGGAACTCGACCCCGTGTTTTTCGCACTGGGCCACGCGCCAGTCGATGATCCCGACCATCTCGCGGCGGCGCGGGCTTTGCGCGGTCAAGCGGATCTGGCCACCGGGGCGGTCAGCAGCTTCGAACAGGATCACCCGGTGTCCGCGCTCGGATGCGACCCGTGCCGCTTCCAGACCGGCCGGGCCAGCACCCACCACGACGATTGTTTTGGCGGTATCAGCCTTCGCAATCTCTTGCGGCATCGTCTCCTCACGGCCGGTCGCGGCGTTGTGGAGGCAGTGAGCCAGACCGCCCTGGTAGATCCGGTCAAGGCAATAGTTCGCACCAACACAGGGCCGGATATCTTCCTCACGCCCCTCGATCAGCTTCTTCAGCACATGGGGATCGGCCATGTGCGCGCGGGTCATGCCGACCATGTCGAGCAGGCCCGAGGCAATGGCATGGCGGGCCGTCGCAAGGTCCGGGATCCGCGCGGCGTGGAAAGTGGGAAAGCCGGTGGCCTTGCGCACTTCGCCCGCGAAATCGAGGTGCGGGGCGCTGGCCATGCCCTGAATCGGGATCAGGTCGGTCAGCCCCGGATCGGTATCGATATGCCCGCGCACCACGTTGAGGAAATCGATCTGGCCGCTGTCCTTCAGCCGCTGCGAAATCGCGATCCCGTCCTGGTGGGTCAGCCCGCCTTCCAGCATCTCATCACCGGTATAGCGGATACCGACGATGAAGTCCGGGCCAACCCGCCCACGGATCGCGTCGAGCACATCGAAAGTGAAGCGAAGCCGGTTGTCGAGACTGCCGCCATAGGGCGCGTCCAGCTCGTTGGTCAGCGGCGACCAGAACTGGTCCATCAGGTGGCCATAGGCCTGCAGCTCGATCCCATCCATACCGCCTGCCTGCATCCGCTCGGCGGCGTCGGCATAGTCCTGAATAATCCGCGCGGTGTCCCAGTCTTCCATCTTCTTGGGGAAGGCGCGGTGGGCGCTTTCGCGCTGGTGGCCGGGGGAGACGACCGGCAGCCAGTCAGCCTTGTCCCAGCGGGTCCGGCGGCCCAGGTGGGTCAGCTGGATCATCACCGCCGCGCCCTGTTCGTGGACCGCATCGGTCAGTTCGCGGGTCCATTTCACCACCTCGTCCTTCCAGGCGAGGATGTTGTTGAACACCGGCGGGCTATCGAGCGAGACTGCGGCTGAGCCCGCAGTCATGGTCAGGGCGACCCCGCCCTTCGCGCGCTCGACATGATAGGCGCGGTAGCGGCCCTTGGGCATCCCGTCCTCGGGATAGGCCGGTTCATGCGCGGTCAGGATCACCCGGTTGCGCAGCGTGAGGTGTTTGAGCTGATAGGGCTGGAGCAGCGGATCGTTGGTCATCGGGGTCAGTACCACATATCTTCCATCGAAGCCTTTTTCTGCGCCATGTAGGCGTTCAATTCCTCGTCGATTGCTTCGTCGAGCGGCGGGGCCACGTAGTCGGCCAACACCTTCTTCCAGCGCTTGTTGGCCCTGCTCGCGGCATCGACCGATCCGGCTTCCTCCCAGTTCTCGAAGGCTTCGTTATCGGCCATTTCGCTGTCCCAGAAGGCGGTCTCGTAATTTTTCAGGGTATGGTTCGACCCGAAGAAGTGGTTGCCGGGGCCGACTTCGGCAAAGGCATCGAAGGCTAGGCTATTGTCATCGACTACCACCCCGTCGAGGTAGGAATGGAGCGCACCGCAGAAATCGGTGTCCATCACGAACTTCTCGTATGACATCGACAGCAGGCCGTCGAGGAACCCCGCGGAGTGGAGCAGGAAGTTGGCTCCGCAATGCACCGCCGCCAGCATCGACATGGTGCTTTCGTTCATCGCCTGGGCATCGGGCAGCTTCGAGGTGGTGAAATTGCCCGAGCAGCGCAGGGGCAGGCCAAGCCGGCGGGCGAGTTGGCCGACTACCATCGATCCGATCGCCGGCTCGGGCGTGCCGAAGGTCGGACTGCCCGAACGCAGCGACATGGTCGAAAGGAAGTTGCCAAAGATCACCGGGGCGCCGGGCCGCTCAAGCTGCGCCAGCGCGCAGCCGGCCATGGTTTCGGCCAGCGACTGGGCGATTGCCCCGGCGTTGGTGACCGGACCCATCGCCCCGCCGAGGATGAACGGCACGATGACCGAACCCTGGTTGGCACGGGCATAGGCGCGGATCACCTTGGTCATCACTCCGTCCCAGACCAGCGGCGAATTGACGTTGACGTTGCCCATGATCACGCAGTTGGAATCGACGAAGTCCGCCCCGAAGGCGATCCGGGCCATGGCGATCGAATCCTCGGCCCGGCTTTCGGCGGTGACTGAACCCAGGAACGCCCGGTCGGAATAGCGCAGATGCGAATAGACCATATCCAGGTGGCGCTTGTTGACCGGAATGTCAGTCGGCTCGCAGATCGTCCCGCCCGAATGGTGCAGCCAGGGCGAAGCCTGGCCCAGCTTGATGAAATTGCGGAAGTCCTCGATCGTGCCGTAGCGGCGGCCGGAATCGAGATCCATTACGAAGGGGCTGCCATAGCTGGGGGAGAACACCACGTTCTTGCCCCCGATCCGGACCGAATTGGCCGGGTTGCGGGCATGCTGGGTGAATTCGCGCGGGGCGGTCTTGAGCAATTCGCGCAGCATGCCCGGTTCAAACCGCACCAGCACGCCATCGACCTTGGCACCGGCCTTGCGCCAAAGCTCCAGCGTGGCCGGATCATCGCGGAATTCGATCCCGACTTCGGCCAGGATCCGGTCAGCGGTAGCCTCGATCCGCAGCAATGATTCCTCGCCAAGGATGTCATAGGTCGGGATGTTGCGGACGATGTAGGGCCGGTGCAGCCCCTGCGGCCCGCCGCTGCGCGCCTCGCGCCGGGCGCTGCGTCCGCCGCGCTGGGGCCGGCTTGCCACGCCCGCTTCGCTCATCGCCATCCCTCCATAAGTTTGGCGGGAGGATAGAAGCGGACCAGCGCCCTGTAACGCTGGAAAAGGTTCATGAATTTGATAAGATCAGTTTATGGAAATCCTGCGCCGCTCCGTTCCTTCGCTGAATGCGCTCGCCGTGTTTGAGGCGGCGGGCCGGCTCGCCAGTTTCAGCGCTGCGGCCCGCGAACTGGGGGTCAGCCAGGCGGCGGTTTCCTATGCGATTGCCCGACTGGAGGAACAGCTGGGCACCGCGTTGTTCCACCGCCAGTACCGCAGGGTCCATCTGACCGAGGCCGGCCAACGCTTTCATGCCGACGTGTCGATCGGGTTGCTGCATATCCAGCGCTCCGCCGCCAACCTGCGCGCCGCCGCCGGCAGCCACGTGACGCTGGCCTGCTCGACCGCCTTTGCCGCCTACTGGATGGTGCCGCGGATGCAGGCGCTGCGCGAGCAGCTGCCGGGGATCGACCTGCGGATCCAGACCGCCGACCGGGACCTCGATCTGGTCGGAGAGAGTATTCCGCTTGGCATTCGCGGGGGGCGGGCAGCGGACTGGCCCGAGCTGGAAAGTCGCGAACTGGCCGGGGAGGAGATCTACCCGGTCTGTAGTCCGCTTTATCTCGGGCGGCATGCCCGGCCAGACGATCCGGAGGCCCTGTTGAGCCACCGCCTGATCCACCTCGATGAGCCGTTCCGCACCGCCGCCAGCTGGGCCGAGTGGTTCGGCGCCTGCGGTATCCCGGCCGCGCGGGTGCCGGGCGGGCTGCAGATCAACGATTACGTGCTGGTGATCCAGGCGGTGATCGAAGGGCAGGGTGTGGCACTCGGCTGGCACCATCTGGTCCAGGATCTGGTCGCCAAGGGTGTGCTGGTGCGGTTGACCGGCCATGCGCTCTGCACGGGGCGCGGCTTTCACGTCACTTGGCCGCGCGGCCAGGCGCTGGCCCCCGCTGCCGAGCAGGTGCGCGACTGGCTGCTGGGTTAGGCTCCGGTCCAGTCGAGAATGATCTTGCCCGACTTGCCCGAGCGCATCGTCTCAAACCCGCGCGCGAAATCGGTGTAGGGCATCCGGTCGGTGATCAGGCCGGACACGTCGAGGCCCGAGCCGAGCATGGCGAGCATCTTGTACCAGGTCTCGAACATCTCACGCCCGTAGATCGCCTTGATGGTCAGCGCCTTGAACACGATCCTGCTCCACTCGATCGTGGTTTCGCCCGGCGGGAAGCCGAGCATGGCGACCTTGCCGCCCATCACCATGTCGTCGACGATCTGATCGAGCGCCTGGCCCGCGCCGGACATTTCCATCGCCACGTCGAAACCCTCGGTCATGCCCAGCTTGTGGCGGACCGAGACGAGATCTTCCTCCGCGACGTTGACCGGCAGGCAGTCGGCGATCTTGCCGGCCAATTCCAGCCGGTAGGGGTTGATATCGGTGATCACCACGTGCCGCGCACCGACATGGCGGGCGACTGCGGCGGCCATGATCCCGATCGGGCCAGCGCCAGTGATCAGCACGTCCTCCCCGATCAGGTCGAAGGCCAGGGCTGTGTGAACCGCGTTGCCCAGCGGATCGAGCATCGCCGCCACGTCCATGTCGACATGATCGGGTAGGGCGATCACGTTGAACGCGGGGATACAGAGATACTTGGCAAATGCCCCGGGGCGGTTGACCCCGACTCCTTGGGTTTCGGGATCGAGGTGGAAGTGCCCGGCGCGCACCGCGCGGCTCTTCTCGCCGATCAGGTGGCCTTCGCCCGAGACCCGCTGGCCGATCTTGAGCGGGCGCTTCACATGGTCGCCAATCGCCGCGATCTCGCCGCCGAATTCGTGGCCGACAATCATCGGCACCGGGATGGTGCGCTGGGCCCAGTCATCCCAGTTGTAGATGTGGATGTCGGTCCCGCAGATCGCGGTGCGGTGGACCTTGATCAGCACTTCGTCGGGACCGGGCTGGGGCACCGGCTCGTTCTGCAGCCAGATGCCGGGTTCGGGCTTGGCCTTGACCAGTGCGGGCATGGTGTTCGCTATGGTCATGTCAGATCACCTTCAGTTCGCGGCCGACCTTGGTGAAGGCGGCGATCGCTTTGTCGATATGCTCGAAAGTATGCGCGGCGCTCATCTGCGTGCGAATCCGGGCGAGGCCGCGCGGGACCACCGGGAAGAAGAACCCGGTGACGTAGATCCCTTCGTCCAGCAGCCGCGCTGCCATCTCCTGCGCCAGCTTGGCATCGCCCAGCATCACCGGGATGATCGGATGTTCTCCCGGCTGGAGCGTGAAGCCAGCCGCCGCCATGCCTGCACGGAACCGCGCGGCATTGGCGAACAGCTGTTCGCGGAACGGATTGCCCGCCTCCAGCATGTCGAACACCTTGAGGCTGGCCCCGATCAGGCCTGGAGCCAGCGCATTGGAGAACAAGTAGGGCCGCGCGCGCTGGCGCAGCAGGTCCACCACCTCTTGCCGCGCGCAGATGTAGCCGCCCATGCCGCCGCCCAGCGCCTTGCCCAGCGTACCGGTCACGATGTCGATCCGCCCCGCCACTCCGCAATGCTCCGGCGTTCCGCGCCCGGTTGCGCCCATGAACCCGGCGGCGTGGCAGTCATCGACCATCACCAATGCGCCATGCTTGTCGGCCAGGTCACAGATTGCGGAGAGGTTGGCGATGAAGCCGTCCATCGAGAAGACGCCGTCGGTGACGATAATCCTGGTCCTGGCTCCATCGGCCGCTGCCTTGAGCAGCTGCGCTTCCAGATCGGCCATATCGTTGTTCTCAAACCGGTAACGCATGGCCTTGCACAGCCGCACCCCGTCGATGATCGAGGCGTGATTGAGGCTGTCGGAAATGATCGCATCTTCCGCGCCGAACAGCGGCTCGAACACCGCGCCGTTGGCGTCGAAGCAGGCGGCAAAGGTGATGCTGTCATCGAACCCGAAGAATCCCGCGATCCGCCGTTCCAGCTGACGGTGGATGTCCTGCGTGCCGCAGATAAACCGTACCGAAGCCATGCCGAAGCCGTGGCTCTTGCTGTATTCTGACGATGCCGCGATCAATTCGGGGTGATCGGCCAAACCCAGATAGTTGTTGGCGCAGAAGTTGATCACGCGCTTGCGCCCGGCGGGGGTATCAACTTCAACCTCGACCGACTGGGGCGAGGTGAGGGGGCGCTCGTGCTTGGTCAGCCCCTGGCTGTCGATTTCGCCCAGGGTCGCGACGACCCGCTCGTAAAACGCTTCTCGCATCGCGCCATGCCTCCATCCGGAGCACAGGAGGTGCCAGCGGTGGGCGCGGAGTTCAAGGCCATGCGGATTTCATATGAAACCATATCCGCAAGAATCTTCGTTAATCGGATTATTAAATTACGCGACTAGTCGTGGCTCTCGCGCTTGTTCCGACGGTGGATCGCCAGCAATCCTCGCAGTGTTCCCGCGCACATCACCAGCAGTACCAATGCAAGCGGCAGCCCGGTGGCAATTGCGCCAGCCTGCAGCGAGGTGAGCCCGCCCGAGAGCAGCAGCACCACGCCGATCCCGCCAACTGCAAACAGCCAGAACACTTTCTGCTTTAACGGTGTATCGGTGCGACCGCCTGAAGTCATGGTGTCGATTACCAAAGTGCCCGAATCCCAGCCAGTCACGAAGAAGACCAGGATCAGCACGATTGCCGCGAACGAGGTGGCCTGTGCGAGGGGCAACGTGCCCAGCAACCCGAACAGTTGCGTCTCAAGGCTGGCCTTGGCCAATTCGGGCGCCTGACCTGAGACGATCGCTGCAATCGCTGCATCGCCGAACACGGTCAACCAGATGATCCCCAGCACGCTGGGTGCAATCATCGCTCCGGCGATGAATTCGCGCACGGTGCGACCCAGCGAGATGCGCGCCATGAAAGTGCCGACGAACGGTGCCCAACTGATCCACCAGGCCCAGTAAAATACCGACCAATCGCGATAAAAGCCCAGGTCTTCACGTCCCATCGGGTTCGCCAGGGCAGGCAAGTGCCACAGGTATTGGAAGGTGTTACGGGCCAGATCGCCCAGTAGCGCCAAGGCCGGTCCGGTAGCCAGGATAAACAGCACCAACACCAGCGCCATCAGCATGTTGCCCTCGGACAATATCCTGATCCCGCGATCGATCCCGCCGCGCACCGACAAGAACGTTATGAGCGCCATTATCGCGATTAACACCATGATCGCCAGTGAGGATGAAGGAATGCCATAGAGGTATGTCACCCCCGCCATGGCCTGCTGCGCGCCGATCCCCAGCGATGAAGCGAGTCCAAAGATGGTAGCGAAGACGGCCAGCACTTCGATCCCATCGCCCGTACGGCCCCAGGCCGCCTTGCCGATCAGCGGATAGAAGGCCGAGCGCATCGATAAGGGCATGCCAAAGTCATAGGCGAACAGCGCCATGGCAAGCCCCGCTACTGCAAAGATCGCCCAGGGGTGAAGTGCCCAGTCAAAGATCGTCGCCGCCATTGCCAGGTCGCGCGCGGCGGCGGCATTGCCGGCTGCCCCGCCCAGCGGCGCTGCGGGCCCGCCGGCCATCGAACTGGTGAAGTGCGAAACCGGTTCAGATACGCCGTAGAAAACCAGCCCGATCCCCATGCCGGCGCCGAAAAGCATCGAAAACCAGCTGAGCCGCGAATAGTCCGGCGTCGCACCTTTTCCGCCGAGCCGGATCTTGCCAAGCGGCGAGATCGCCACCGCCATACAGAACAGCAGCAACAGGTTGCCGGCCGACATCAGGAACCAATCGAAAGTGTTGGTTGACCAGGCCCGGATGTCACCGAACAATTTGGCCGATTGCTCCGGCGCCGCGACCGAATAAGCGATCACCGCCAGCGAGATCAGCGCGGTGGGAAAGAACACCAGCGGGTCGATCCGCATTCCGCCGATCGACCGGGCAGACTTGCCGTAGCCTCCGGTATCGATGTTATCCGCCCAGTCGGCCATTCTGCGATCCCCCTATGATTAAATTAGGTTAGACGCTGACTCGCTTGATGGTCCAGTTCATATTGGCTGCTGCTAGAGCAGCGAGCGGCGACGAAACTTAGGGGCGGCCGACAAAATTCCTCTAAGACTAACTGACAAACACCAAGGGAGATATTCGATGGTTGCGGTTT
>CAZOSI010000134.1:0-8992 GCA_964582485.1 uncultured Novosphingobium sp. | reverse complement strand
CTCCCCTCGCCATAGGATTCCCATATGATCTCACGCCTTGGCCTTACCCTGCGACTTATCCGCCCTTGGGCGTGAGCTGGCGTGCGCACTGAGCGGCACGCAAGCGCCGCTCAAGGGATAAGAGACACCGCCATACAGTCGCAAAGCCAATTTCAGAGATACCATCATGACCATGCTGAAGAACCCGGGCGTCAAGTACCGCGCCTTTCCGCCGATCAATCTGCCTGACCGCACCTGGCCATCCAAGGTGATCGAAAAGGCCCCGCGCTGGCTTTCGACCGACTTGCGCGATGGCAACCAGGCGCTGATCGACCCGATGGGCGCGGAAAAGAAGATGCGCTTCTTCGACCTGCTTCTGAAAGTCGGCTGCAAGGAAATCGAAGTCGGCTTCCCGGCGTCGGGCGCCACCGACTTCGATTTCATCTCTGGCCTGGTCAAGGACGGGCGCATTCCGGATGACGTCTCGGTCCAGGTCCTCACCCAGTCACGCCGCGACCTGATCGAAACCAGCTTTGCCAGCCTGGAAGGCGCGAAGACCGCGATCGTCCACCTCTACAATGCCGTCTCGCCGGTCTGGCGCCGGGTGGTCTTTGGCATGTCGAAGGACGAGATCAAGGCGATCGCGATCGAGGGTACCAAGGTGCTGCGCGACCAGGCGGCCAAGTATCACGGCACCGACTGGCGCTTTGAATACAGCCCCGAGACCTTCTCAACCGCCGAGGTCGAATACTCGGTCGAGGTTTGCGCAGCGGTCATGGACGTGCTCCAGCCCACGCCTGAAAAGCCGATCATCTTCAATCTGCCGGCCACGGTCGAATGTGCGACCGCCAATGTCTATGCCGACCAGATCGAACTGTTCGGCCGCCTGATTCCGAACCGCGAGGCGGTGGTGATCTCGCTCCACACCCACAACGACCGCGGCACCGGGATTGCCGCTGCTGAGCTCGGCCTGATGGCCGGGGCAGACCGCGTCGAAGGCTGCCTGTTCGGCAATGGCGAGCGCACCGGCAACTGCGACTTGGTCACGGTCGCGCTCAACATGTACACGCAGGGCGTCGATCCGGGCCTCGATTTCTCCAACATCGATGAGATCGCGGCGACGGTCGCCTATTGCAACCAGCTGCCGATCCACCCGCGCCATCCCTACGTTGGCGAACTGGTCTACACTTCGTTCTCCGGCAGCCACCAGGACGCGATCAAGAAGGGCTTCGCCGCGCGCGAGCAGCAGAACGACCAGACCTGGGAAATGCCCTACCTACCGATCGATCCGGCCGACCTTGGCCGCGATTACGAGGCGGTGATCCGGGTCAATTCGCAGTCTGGCAAGGGCGGTTTCGCCTGGGTGCTCGAACAGGACCAGGGGCTCAAGCTGCCCAAGAAGATGCAGGCGCACTTCTCCAAGCATGTCCAGGAACTGGCCGACGAAGCCGGGCGCGAGCTGTTCGCCGACGATATCTGGCAGGTGTTCCAGCGGGTCTATCATGTGAACGACCCGCAGCACTTCCAGTTGCTCGACTATGAGGAATCGAAGGCACCTGACGGCACCCGGGTCTTCGCCGGCAAGATCGCGGTGGACGACAAGGAGCAGTCGGTCTCGGGTCGCGGCAACGGGCTGATCAGCTCGGTCGTCGCGACAATTGCCGAGACCTTTGGCGTATCGCTGGAGGTCAAGGACTACACCGAACACGCGATGACCGCCGGGTCGGACGCCCGCGCCGCGGCCTATGTCGAATGCGTCACGCCCTCGGGCAAGACGATCTGGGGCGTCGGGATCGACGAGGACATTGCCACGGCCAGTGTGCGGGCGGTGCTATCGGCGGCGAATGAGGCGGCCAAGTAATTCCTCCCCTTCAGGGGAGGGGAACCACGAAGTGGTGGAGGGGCACGTGCGAGTGATCCCGCCTTCGAAGGTCAAGACCACTTGCACGTACCCCTCCACCATCCTGCGGATGGTCCCCCTCCCCGTACCGGGGAGGAATTAGGGCCGCAGCACCATCTTCAGCGCCCCGGCCTCGCGTGCCTCAAACAACCGATAAGCCTCGGCCCCTTCGCTCAGCGGCATCCGGTGGCTGATGTAGCGTTCGGGCTTGAGCCGGCCTGACTGGACCAGCGGGAACAACGCAGGCAGCTCTTCCGGTACCGAACAGGTTCCGGCCCGGAAGGTCAGCCCGGCCCCGAATGCGCGCTCAAGCGGGAAGGCATAGCGCTTCGACTGCTGGACGCCGATCACCGAGACCGTCCCGCGACGAGCGACCAGGCGCAGTGCCAGATCGACCGTGGCATCGCTGCCGACCACTTCGACCACGCATTCCAGCTTGGCCCCGCGGGTGTCTTCCTTGATCCGGTCAAGTGCCTCGTCGGGATGCAGCGCGATCGCCCCGGTATGCGCGGTCATCGCCCGGCGCTCTGCGATCGGATCGATCGCATAGACCACGTGCGCGCCCATCACGAAGGCGCTTTCGACCGCCATCAGCCCGATCGGCCCCAGCCCGATCACCGCCACCGAGGAACCCGGCCGGATGTCCGCCCGCCGTGCACCGTACCAGGCGGTGGCCAGCGCGTCAGTCATCATCAGCGCCTGATCCATCGAGACGCCATCGGGCACTGGCACAGCATTCATATCGGCTGCGGGCACCCGCACCGCCTCGGCTTGCGAGCCCTGCAATTTGGCGGAAAGGCCATAGCAGGCACCCATGTTAAACTCGCAATTGGCGACATTGCCAGCGAGGCACGAGCGGCAAGCCCCGCAACCCACGGCGGCCGGCAGCATGACCTTGTCGCCCACCTTGAGGCGTTGGACCGCCCGGCCCACTTCAACCACTTCGCCCACCGCTTCGTGGCCAACGCAGAAGCCCAGATCCTCGCTGAACCCATGGCCGTGATAGATGTGCAGGTCCGAGCCGCATATCGAGCAGGCGCTGACCTTCACAATCGCATCGCGATCAGACTGCGGGGTCGGATCGTCCATCCCTTCGTAGCGCACATCGCGCGCGCCATAATACCTGAGCGCTTTCATGGCCCTACCGCTCGTTCATCGCGACGTATTCCTTGATCTTGGCCTTGCCGAGCTGGCTCATATGCACCTCGTCCGGTCCGTCGGCGATGCGGACGAAACGGTTGAGCGTGAAGAACCGGGCGATCGGGGTGTCATCGCTGACCCCCATTCCGCCGTGGACCTGGATCGCGCGGTCACAGACGGTCTGGGCCATCTGCGGGGCAACAACCTTGATTGCGGCGATAAGGTCTTTGGCAACCTTGTTGCCATAGCGGTCCATCGCATCAGCGGCCTTGAGCGTCAGCAGCCGGGCCATCTCGATCTCGCAGAAGCTCTTCGCGATATCCTGGCGGATGCTCGACTGGTCGGCCAGTTTCTTGCCGAAGGCGGTGCGGCTGTCGGCCCGGCGGGCCATGATTTC
Source organism: uncultured Novosphingobium sp. (assembly GCA_964582485.1). Taxonomy (GTDB): domain Bacteria; phylum Pseudomonadota; class Alphaproteobacteria; order Sphingomonadales; family Sphingomonadaceae; genus Novosphingobium. Next base: position 5,576 of record CAZOSI010000134.1, on the reverse strand, counting down.
CAGCGCGCGCTGGGCTTGCCCGATCGAGCGCATGCAGTGGTGGATCCGGCCCGGCCCCAGGCGACCTTGCGCGATTTCAAAGCCCCTGCCCTCACCCAGGATCAGGTTGCCCTTGGGCACCCGCACATTGTCAAACCGCAGTTCGCACTCCCCTCCCGGCGAATTGTGCGATCCGAATACGGTCAGGTGGCGCACAATGGTGATGCCGGGCGTGTCCGGCTCGACCAGGATCTGCGAATGCTGGGCGTGGCGCGGGGCGTTGAAATGGGTCTTGCCCATCACGATCCAGATATCGCAGCGCGGGTGCATCGCGTTGGAAATCCACCACTTGCGCCCGTTGAGCACATATTCATCGCCATCAGGAGTGATCGAAAGCTCAAGGTTCGTGGCGTCAGACGAAGCAACTTGCGGCTCGGTCATCACATAGGCCGAACGGATTGTGCCATCGAGCAGGGGCTTCAGCCACTTTTCCTGCTGCTCAGGGCTGCCGAACTTGGCCAGCACTTCCATGTTGCCGGTATCGGGGGCCGAGCAATTGAGCACCTGGCTGGACCACGGCACCCGGCCCAGCAGCTCGGCAATCGGCGCATATTCCAGATTGGTCAGCCCGGGTGAGAATTCCCCGTATTCGTGCGGCAAGAACAGGTTCCACAGCCCTTGGGCACGGGCCTTTTCCTTCAGGCCCTCCATCCCCGGCCATTCCTGCCACTGGTTGGCAGGATCGGTGACGAACAGGTGATAGGCCTCTTCGTTGGGATAAATGTGCTCTTCCATGAACTGGCTGACCTTGGCCAGCAGGTCCTTCACCTTGTCGCTGTGTTCGAAATCCATCGTTGCTGCCCTTTCAGAGCGAAAGCCCGCCATCGACAATCACCGTGTGACCGGTGACATAGGATGCGAGCGGGGATGCGAGGAAGATTGCAGTGCCGGCCATGTCTTCGGGAGTGCCAAGGCGGCCATCGGGAATGCGCGCCAGCGCGCCTGCCAGGCGTTCTGGATGGTCGGTGGTGACCTTGGTCAGCTTGGTTGCGACCAGCCCGGGGGCAAGGCCGTTGACCCGGATCCCCTCCCCGGCCCAGGCCTGGCCCAGCGACTTCACCAGGCTGACGGCACCGGCCTTCGAAGCAGCATAGGCCGGATTGCCGATATTGGCCTTGAAGCCGGCGACCGAGCTGACCACGATCACGCTGCCCTTCGCCTCGGCGAGCTGCGCGCGGAATTTGTTCGCACAGTGGATCAGGCTGTCGAGATTGACCGCCATGACCTTGTCCCACCCTGCGCGTTCGAACTCGCCGCGACGGTAAACCACAGTGCCCTGGCACAGGACCAGTACGTCCAGTCCCCCAAGCTCTTTGGCGAAGGGCAGCGGTGCAGCCTCAATCGCATCAGGATCGCCGACATCAACGCAGGTATAGCCAAGCCCGCTCAGGTCAGACCCGTCGGCGGGATCATAATCAGCGGCGTTGGCGCGCGTACCCCAGACGTGCACTTCGGCCCCGCGCTGGCGGAACGCATGGGCAATGCCATTGCCGATCCCGCTCGACCCGCCCACCACCAGCACGCGCTTGCCGGAAAAATCGGTATCGCCAGCCATTGCCCTCTCCACATTTTTAACCGAGCGATTAATGTGCCTGCGAAGCGTGCTTGTCAAACACGCAAGGCACCATAAGCTGCACCCCGCAAGGAGAGGCCCCAATGAGCGAAGCGATCCTCGAACCCGATCTGCCGATCATCGATCCGCACCACCACTTGTGGGACCTGCGCCCGTTGATGGCGGCCTTGCCCGAACCGCGCCATCACTTCATCGCCGCAATCGCGCTCTCGCCCTATTACACTTTCAACGAGATCCACGCCGATACCACCAGCGGGCACAATGTGATCGGCACGGTGTTCATGGAATGCGGTGCCTTTTACCGCGCCGGGGCCAGTGACGCGCTGAAGGTTGTCGGCGAGGTCGAATATGTGAACGGCGTCGCCGCGCAGAGTGCCTCGGGCCTCTATGGCAATATCCGCCTGTGCGATGCGATCATCGGCCATGCCGACCTGACGCTGGGAGCCAAGGCCGGTGATGTGCTCGACGCGCTTGCCGCCGCCAGTCCGCGCTTCAAGGGCATCCGCCACGCCGCTGCCTGGGATGCGGATCCCGACGTGCTGGGACCGCCGTTCCATCACCCCGGCGGGCTCTACCTCGATCCAAAGTTCCGCGAAGGTTTTGCCGAACTCGGCAAGCGCGGGCTGACTTTCGATGCCTGGCTGCTTGAACCGCAGCTGGGCGACGTGCTCAGCCTTGCGCGCGCCTTCCCCGACCAGCCGATCTGCCTTGACCACTGCGGCACACCGCTCGGCATGGGCAGCTACCACGGCAAGCTGCATGAGCGGTTCGATACCTGGCGTGAGATAATCAAGGCAATCGGCCAGTGTCCAAACGTTTCGGTCAAACTGGGCGGCCTCGCCATGTCGTTCGCTGGTATGCCTGATCACGGCCCGGCGGCGGGGCTGTCCTCGGAGGTGCTGGCCGCGATGTGGCGGCCCTACATTGAAACCTGCATCGAAGCCTTCGGGCCAAATCGCGCGATGTTCGAAAGCAACTACCCGGTCGACAAATGGGGCGCGAGCTATCCGGTTCTGTGGAACGCCTTCAAGCGGCTGACTTTGGGAGCTTCGGCCGATGAGAAGGCCGCGCTCTATGCCGGGACAGCAGCCCGGTTCTATGGGATGGAGCACTTGCTGCCATGAAGCTGCTTCACTCAGCCGCGATTGGCGCATTGCTTGCCGCGGGAGCCTTCACGCTGGCGGGCGCACCCGAGGCTCCGGCCAAAGCTGCGAGCGTAAAGGTTTCTGTGATCAAGCCGGCCGCCGTGCCGCCGCGACCGCTATGGGGCGATCTCCACCTCCACACCGCCAACTCATTCGATGCCTTTACCGCCGGGCTGCGGCTGGGGCCTGAGGATGCCTTGCGCTTTGCCCGCGGAGAGGGTGTGAAGACCGCCAATGGCGAAATCGCCAAACTCCACCGCCCGCTCGATTTCCTGGCGGTGACCGACCATGCCGAGGCAATCGGATCGACTGCGGCGCTTTACAACACCCCCGAGGACCAGATCACAGACCCCACGCTGAAGCGCTGGCGGGCGATGATGCACACCGGCGGGAATGAGGCTTACAAGGCCTTCCGCGAGATGGTCACTGCGGCCTCGAAGGGCACCTTGCCGCCCGATTTCGCCGATCCGGTCCACCAGCAAGCAACTTCACGACGGGTCTGGGACGGTCAGCTCGATGCGGTCGAACGCTATAACGAGCCGGGCAAGTTCACCGCGCTGGTGGGGTTCGAATACTCGCTCCAGCCCAAGGGCAATACCCTGCACCGCAACGTGATCTTCCGCGATGGTGCGGACCGGGCGCGCACCGTGCTGCCCTTCCCCTCGGACGGGAAGAAAGGCCCTGAGCCGCTGTGGGACTATATGGACGCCTATGCGCGTGCGACCGGCGGGCAGATGCTGGCAATCCCGCATAACCCCAACCTGTCGAACGGCATGGCCTTCATGGAGACCCATTGGGACGGCAGCCCGCTGACCGCCGAAATGGCCCGCCGCCGCGCCGCGCACGAGCCGCTGGTGGAGGTCACCCAGTACAAGGGCGACAGCGAGAGCCATCCCGGCCTGTCGCGCAACGACGAGTTCGCAGACTTCGGCGATGCCGGCTGGGAAAACGGCAATGCCCCGCTGACCGTGTTGAAAAAGCCCGAAATGCTGGGCGGCGAATATATCCGCAGCGTGCTCAAACGCGGGCTTCAGATCGAGGCCAAGACCGGGATCAACCCCTACATGCTCGGCATGATCGGATCGACCGACAGCCACACCGCGCTGTCCTCGTTCGAGGAAGACAATTTCCACGGCAAGTTCAGCAACGAAGGCCCCGGTGCCGACCGGGTCAATACGATTGTAAACCCGGGGATCAAGGAAAGCCGGATCGGCTGGCAATACCAGGCCGGCGGGCTGGCTGCAGTCTGGGCCAATGCCAACACCCGCGAGGCGATCTTCGATGCCCTGGCCCGGCGCGAAGTCTATGCCACCACCGGCAGCCGGATGACCGTGCGGATTTTTGCCGGGTGGGACTTCACGCCGCGCGATCTCGGCGGTGACTGGGTGCGCATCGGCTATGCCCGCGGCGTGCCGATGGGCGGGATGATGAAACCCGGCCCAAAGAAGACAGGTAGCACAGCGCCCAGCCTGATGATTTCGGCTGCCAAGGATCCGCAAGGAGCCAACCTTGACCGGGTGCAAGTGATCAAGGGCTGGGTCGATGCCAGCGGCGAAGCGCATGAGAAGATCTACGACGTTGCCTGGAGTTCTCCTGGTAAACGACGGATCGCGAACGGAAAGCTGGCCCCGGTCGGCGATACGGTTGACCTAAAGACCGCAACCTATCGCAACTCAATCGGCGCGCCGACGCTGAACACCGTCTGGCGCGATCCCCACTTTCAGGCAGGCCAGCGCGCCTTCTACTATGTCCGCGTGCTTGAGATCCCGACCCCGCGCTGGGTGACTTACGACATGGTCAAATATGGCGCCAAGCCGCCCAAGGACGCACGGCTGAAGGACCAGGAACGCGCCTATACCTCGCCGATCTGGTACAGGCCGCAGAGTTAGAACACACAGCTCTGCGTGGAATCGCTAAGCCCCTCCCCGATGGGGAGGGGTTGGGGTGGGGGATCCACGCACGAGCCGAACGCCCACCCCCGACCCCTCCCCGCCGGGGAGGGGGGAATTGAAAGGGAAAACCGTGGCCGCGATCAACCTACCCCGCACAATCAAGATCGGCGGCGGGTGCCTGGCTGACCTTCCGCAGGTGCTTGAGCAGGCCGGGCTGTCGCGCCCGCTGGTGGTGACCGACAGCTGGATCGAAAGCTCCGGCGTGCTGGAACGGGTTCTCGACCTGCTGGCCAAAGCCGGGATCGCCGCGCGGGCATTCACCGGGGTCGTTCCCGACCCAACCGTCGATTCAATCGAGGCTGGCTGCGCGTTTCTGGCCGAAGCCGATCATGATTGCGTGATCGGCTTGGGCGGCGGCAGCCCGATCGACAGTGCCAAGATGATCGCGGTGAAAGGCAATCGCCGCGTGCCTGAGCTGAAGGCCCCGCATCAGGAAAACACCCCCAGCCTGCCGATCATCGCGGTGCCCACCACCGCCGGAACCGGCAGCGAAGCGACCCGCTTCACGATCATCACCGACACTGCAACCGACGAGAAGATGCTCTGCGCTGGCCTCGCCTATCTGCCGCAGATCGCGCTGGTCGATTACGAGCTGACCCTGACCAAGCCCGCAAGGCTGACCGCCGACACCGGGATCGACAGCCTGGTCCACGCGATCGAGGCCTATGTCTCGAAGCAGGCCAATCCTTTCGCCGACAGCATGGCGCTCTCCGCCATGCGGCTGATCTGGCCCAACCTCCCCCGCGCCTGCGCCGATCCCGGTGACCGAGCCGCGCGGGAAGCATTGATGCTCGGCGCACTGCAAGGCGGGATCGCCTTTTCCAACAGCTCGGTCGCGCTGGTCCACGGGATGAGCCGCCCGATCGG
>CAZOSI010000133.1:8102-9059 GCA_964582485.1 uncultured Novosphingobium sp. | reverse complement strand
TGCTTGCAATAGTAGCGGCAGGAGGTGGCCGATGCCCCAGTTCCGCTTTGTCACACCGCACCGCTGCGGCAAATGGTATCCCGAATTAACCCAGGCCCAGCGCTATGCCGCCGCGATCGGCGCAGGCTTTCTCGATGGCCGGAACGGCCTGTTCCAGGCTTACCGCGAAACCCGGCTGGAAACGCGTTGAGCGATCCTACCAGATCTTCCAGCCCCACCCCGGCAGCGACAGGGCCTTAGCGCCGGGCAGCTTGACCTGAACCGGCGCGGCAGAGAGGTTGGCGACAACCGTTACCCGGTCACCCTTGCTGACCCGGCGGAAAGCGAAAACCTTGGTATTGCCTGTCTCGATTAACTGAAGATTACCCGGCTCGTAGCTGTTGGTCAGCGCCGGGTGGCGCTTCTTCAGGCTGAGCAGCTGCCGATAAAGCGGCGCACGACGATAGGTTCCCCAATCAACCTGGTCCTTGTCAAAGAATTTGAGCCGTCGGTCGAAGCCCGATTCCTGGCCGCTGTAGACCAGCGGCATACCCGGTAGCGTCGCGGCGAGAACCGCCATCACGTCTGCCCCGTCACCATAGAGTTCACGGTCGGTTCCGTGCCACGAATTCTCATCGTGATTGCTGGTGAAGGTCATCCGGTAGGACCCGGCAGGATAACGGCGCGCCGGATCGGTGTAGAGCTTGGCGAGGTCGCGCGCGTCAGCCTTGCCCTGGGCAATGTCGACCAGCTTGCGGAACAGAACCCAGTCATAGGTCATGTCGAAGGCGCGCCGGTGCATTTCGGGCGTATCGGCCTCAGCCAGCAGAAACACAGGTTTGATCGCGTCGAGCTTGACGCGTGCCTCATCCCAGAACTCGACCGGCAAGGTCCAGGCGACGTCGCAGCGAAAGCCGTCGATGCCGGTTTCCTTCACCCAATAGCTCATCGCTTCGATCATGCCCTGGCGGACCGCTG
>CAZOSI010000133.1:2629-8092 GCA_964582485.1 uncultured Novosphingobium sp. | reverse complement strand
CCGCTGGCTTGGAATAGTCGAGCCCGATTACATCGGCCCAGACTTCCCGCTTGCCGGTGCTCAGATCGGTGTAGTTGTAACCCTCCAGCTCCCCCGCCGCATTGCGCAAGTACCAGTCTGGATGCTGCTCTACCCAGACATTGTCCCACCCGGTGTGGTTGGCCACCCAGTCAACGATAACCTTGAAGCCTTGTTTGTGCGCAGCATCGACCAGGTGTTTAAAGTCGCCCAGCGTGCCGTATTCGGGATTGACCGCGCGATAGTCGCTGACCGCGTAATAACTGCCCAGGCTACCCTTGCGCAGCTTCTTGCTGATCGGGTTGATCGGCATGATCCATAGCATATCAACCCCCATCCGACGCAGCCGCGGCAGGTGCTGTTCGAACGCGCGGAAGGTGCCTTCGGGCGTGTACTGGCGGATATTCACTTCATAGATCGTCGCGCGCTTCGACCAGGCCGGATGGCGAACCTGGCTTACCCCGTCGATCAAGGGCAAAGCCTGGGCCGCCTGCGCGGTGCTGGTCGCCAGCAACAGCGCCGCAGCCCCACAAAGTAACAACGATCGCATCGGCCGGTCCTCTCCATGCCTGTTTTGAGCAAGCATAGCGGCTGCTTTGGCAAGCTGAAGGCACCCCGGCGGGATTATTCGTATGCATGCAGCTGATCATTGCCCGACTTAATCGATCGGTTAAGACAGCAAGTAACGATTCGGGGAGAGAGTGCGTGACGTTCGACGAAGTAATCATGGGTCGCCGCTCGGCGCGTGGCTATCTGGACAAGCCGGTTCCGCGCGAACTGATCGAGGAAGTCCTGGGGCTGGCGATGCGCGCGCCCAGCTCGATGAATACCCAGCCCTGGAACTTCCACGTGATCACCGGCGAGCCGCTCGACCGGATCCGCCAGGGCAATACCGAGCGCAACCTGGCCGGGGTGCCGCACAGCCGCGAATTCCGCACCGGTCACGCCTTCGAAGGCGTCCACCGCGAACGTCAGATCGGGGTAGCCAAGCAATTGTTCGCAGCGCAAGGCATTGCCCGCGACGACAAAGACGCCCGGCTCGATTGGGTACTGCGCGGCTTCCGTCAGTTTGACGCCCCGGTCTGCGTGATCATTTCCTATGACAAGGAACTGTCCGACAGCGACGACACCGCGTTCGATTGCGGTGCGGTCACCACTGCGCTGGTCAACGCAGCCTGGTCGCGCGGGCTAGGCTGCGTGATCAACAGCCAGGGGATCATGCAAAGTCCGGTAGTGCGCGAACATGCCGGGATACCTGATGACCAGCTGATCCTCAAGGCCGTGGCCATGGGCTGGCCGGATGACAGCTTCCCCGCCAATGCGGTGGTTTCCGAACGCAAGAGCGTGGAAGAGGCGACGCGCTGGGTGGGGTTCGACCAGGAATAGACTTTAATCGACCTGCGAATTGGAGAGTGCAACATATTGCTGAAATAGTACTCAAACAGCCGTATTGAATTGCCACCTTGACGGCGCTCCGCCAAGCATGAGATGATTGTCACAATTGTGTTATGCTTGATAGGTGACTTGTGATTCCTCCCCTTCCAAGGATCGAGGCGATGCTCGATCCGTCAGCGAAAGCCCGCGTCAAACGCGTATTTGAGACATTTGGATTGCCGGATATTTCAGGCAAGGAATCTTCCCCACACTTGATTGCATCAGGTTGGAGAGCAATTCTCAATAGCAATGGTGCGATAGGGCTGCGTGGAGAGGCAGAGTGGGCGGCCGTTTATAGCGGCTTTGTCATTGCCACGAACGTTGAGACAGATGGATTGCTCAGTGCCCTCAGCGGCCAGCACCTCGGCTTCGCCAAAACCCGAACAGAAATGATGATGCGGGCCGGCACCAGCTATTTCGGTGTCGGTCGAAAGATTTTCATCTCCGACAGCAGAGACACAAGCCTGCTAGAAGCCGCGATTGTCTTGCTAGGCGAACTTCTGGCCGACAGAAGCAAACTCACCCAGGCCCAATTGCGACTTGCCACCGGCATGCGCGGCGTCTCGCGCATTCTGTTGTGCCGCACGCGCTCTGATGAAATCGAACTCGAAGAGGCCTTCGACGATCTCTATGACTCGTATGAACTCGGCAATAATGGTGCTGAGTGCCAAACTTATCTTCGTGAATGCATCACTCGCAGGCTTGAGTTGGGATATGACGCTGCTGCCCATGACAGTCTAGCGGAATTGCTCGCCATCGCCAGGGTCAAAGACCGCCAATATTGCTCTGACGTCTACAAGTATCACTTGGCTTCTTTGAGACCATTGGAAAGCGACGATCCAGCTCGGGTGCACCATGTTGAAGCGGCAATCGCCGCCTGCTCAACGGCGCTTACGCTTCCGGAATCCGACAACGAGAGTTCCGACTACGTGTTTCACGGGTATCGGGGCCATACCATTTCACTGCGCTGGAGCCTGATTGGCGACGCTGCTGAACAGCGGATGCTCGAAGATATCGAAGCCGCACTTCCCGATCTTCGGCTGGCAGCCAGTCACGGATTCGGCGGTGCCGATCTGCCCCTGGCACTGCTTCGCCATGCTGGGTTGTACAATCTGGTCCAACCCGACCAGGCAATGTCCGATCTGGACGAAGCCGAAGCTTCCCTGCATTTGGTCGGCGCACCCGACTTGAAAACGAAGATTAGCAACCAGATAGCGGCCAGCAAGCTCGAGCATAGACTACGGGAAGCCATTGCAGCTCAAGACAGTTCGAGCATCTTGGCGATTTGTGACCAATTGCTGGCAATCGGCGCGGCTGGAAACCGCTGGCATTTCTCTGCCTTGTTGGGCCTGCGTCAAACCTGGGGTGAGCAACCGAGCGGAACAGCCGAACTGGTAGCAAAGACCAGAGCCGTCATCGATCAGGTTGTCTCCTCTATCGACGAACTTGAAGAAACCAGCGAGCATACAGGACTGTGCCTGTCTTATGCTGCGGGCCTTTCGCGGAGGCTCGATGCCGACAATCCGAGCTTGGAGACATATCGTCTCTATACTACGGCAATCGACATCCTGAAGGAGCCCAATGCCCCATTGCTGTCACAGGCTGCGGACTATGCCTTGCGGCTGTCGAAGCTTGGCCAAACAGTCATTGCCGACGACGATGCGCCAGAGCTTATTGTCGAAGCGATAGCTTTCTACGAACGGGCGCAAGCGGTGGCGGCGGGGACCAGTGAGTCTCTTCCGGATTCGTTTTCCTTGACGGTGGGCCATTCAAAGTTGGGGGAAGCCTACTTGCGCGCCGGGGTGGCATTGGCGGGTCCAGACGCCCATGAAAAGGCGATCTACCATTTTCAGACGGCAAGAGACCTCGGCAACCAAACGCCCCACCTTTTGGGCCTTCTGGGTGACGCCTTTTACCGCCAGGCTCGGGCGACCAGAGACCCAGAGCTGTTCAAGCAGGCCTTGGAACTCAAACTCAAGGCCCAAGAGATAGGCCAGAAATCTCGCGAACAATGCAGCATAATCGCCCGAATTCACGAGTTTTTCTACGATCAATCGGGCGATCCGGTTCATCTCGGAGAAGCGATCGATGCGGCGATCAGCGCCCATTCCGAGGAGCCGAACTGGCCCTGGCCGTTGTTCCAACTTGCCGGCTATGCCGAGCAACCCGCGTTGGCCTTGTCTCAATTGACAGTGCAACGCCCGGAATTGCCAGACATGCTTGCTGGTGTCCGCGAGAACGTGCTGGCGGGCAAACGTCAAGAACTGCTCGACGCTGCGGTGCAGAGGGCTGCCAGCTCCGATGAATTCAAGCGGAAGCTGCTGGGCGGACGATCGCAAGTCTTCTTTCTCGAGGATCCGCATCGCTTGTTGAGCAGTTCGATGGTGCTGAAGCCAATGGTGCGCAAAGAAGCGCAAAAAGAGATCAATGCCACCAAAAAGCTTGCGAGTTTTCTGGCAACCAACCCGGACTTCAAGGATTTGCTTCTGCCCAAGCCAATCGCGTTAATCGACTATAATCCCGACCCGGTTACCAAATCCCAAAATCCGAATATCGACAGCGTCTATGCGATGGAGCGCGAGAGCGGGCGCGATCTGGGCAGATACATTTTCAAGGACTCGCCCAGCGGTTACGCCGGCAGCGAACTAGTCATGAAATCGCTCGACTATCCGCGAATCTATCATGACTGGTGCGGGATCAAGTGGGATGACGGCAACGCATTGGCAAGAAATACCCTTGAGCGCTTCAAAGGAAACCTTGCAAGGATCGCTAACATCGAAGCCCCGCAAAAGATAGCCAAAGGCTGGTTCGATTTGTTGCCCAGCGACTTGCCAGTATCGAGGAAAAAAGATGCGCATCCCGAAAACTGGATCGTCGACCGGCGGTCTCGGATCGTGATGATCGACCTTGAAGCTTCAAAACCAGAAATCGTGTTTCGCGACATATCGCAGTTGATTGATGACTATCCGGTTTTCGCAAACACTAAGGAAGGCTGGGATCAGCGACTGGGTTTGGTCAAGCACTATTGCGATGAAGCCGGGTTGGATGAAATCGATGCCGAGGAGCGAGAGCGCGCCTTTACAGCCTTTGCGATCAAGCGGGCCGCATTTGGCTTTACCTTTGTCCCTTCAAAGATGCAAGATGCCAAGAGCTCAGCCGGGAGAAAGCGGCTTCATGCCAGACGCAGGCATTATGTCGGTCTGGTCAGGTTTCTGGCGACGAATTCGCGTTTTGCGGAAGCCCGATTTGTAGCACAACAGCTAGCCACAGCATTCGGAAAACAGGGTGCCTAAAAATGAAGCCGTGCGGGATGGCTGGATCTTAGGCTTCCTGCCGCTCCAGCCGCTCGCTCGCGGCCAGCCAAAGCTCTTCGGCCCGCTCCAGCTCGCGCAGCACATCACCGCGGCGACGTGACAGTTCGCCCATGGTCAGGTCGCGCAACTCTTTTGCGGCGCTGGTGGGGGCGAACATGGCCTGGTCGATTGCGGATAACTGCTTCTGCCAGCGGGCGACCACGGCTTCGGCCTCGCTGACTTCCTTGGCCACTTGCCGCGCGAGTTCGCGGGCCTGAGCGGCGGCCTTCTTATCCTTCTTTTCGCCTTTGGGCTTGGCATCGCCCTTGGGCTGGTTCCGCCCCAGCACGAAGTCGATGTAGTCCTCCATCGACCCGGCATAGTCGGCAGCACTGCCGTTATCGACCAGCACCAGCCGGTCGGCGGTCAGTTCGACCATGTGGCGATCGTGGCTGATCAGGATCACCGCGCCGTCGAAATCGTTGAGCGCCTGGACCAAGGCCTCGCGCGCATCGACATCGAGGTGGTTGGTCGGTTCGTCGAGGATCAGCAGGTTGGGTGCATCGCGGGTAATCAGCGCCAGGGCCAGTCGCGCGCGCTCGCCGCCCGAAAGTGATCCGACCTTGGTGGTCGCACGGTTGCCGGAGAAGCCGAACCGGCCCAGCTGCGCCCGGACCGCACCCGGAGAGGCATTCGGCATGGCGCGGGTCATGTGCTC
>CAZOSI010000133.1:0-2619 GCA_964582485.1 uncultured Novosphingobium sp. | reverse complement strand
ACTGGGTGAAATAGCCGACCGTCATCTGGCCTGAGGCCCGCATCGAACCTTCGAGCGCCGGCAATTGCGCCGCGAGCAGCCGCGCCAGCGTGGTCTTGCCGTTGCCGTTGCGGCCCAAAAGCGCGATCCGGTCATCGGGATCGATCCGCAGGTTGAGCCGCTGGAGGATCGGCTTGTCGTTGTACCCTACAGCGGCCAGATCGAGCGTGATCAGCGGTGGGCGCATTTCCTTGGGGCTGGGGAAATCGAAGCTGAGGCTCGGATCTTCCATCAAGGCCGCGATCGGCTGCATCCTGGCGAGCATCTTGGCGCGCGACTGGGCCTGCTTGGCGGTGGAAGCACGCGCCGAATTGCGCGCGACATAGTCTTGCAGCTTGGCCCGCTGGGCATCCTGCGAGGCTTTGGCGGCGGCCAGCTGCGCGGCGCGCTCGGCGCGCTGGGCTTCGAAAGCATCGTAGTTGCCGGGATAGAGCGTCAGCTTGCCGCCCTGCAGGTGCAGGATCGTATCGACCACATTGTTGAGCAGGTCGCGTTCATGGCTGATCACCAGCAGGGTGCCGGGATAGCTCTTGAGGAAATTCTCCAGCCACAGCGTCGATTCAAGATCGAGGTGGTTCGACGGTTCGTCAAGCAGCAGCACGTCGGGCGCGGAAAACAGCAGCGCGGCCAAGGCAACGCGCATCTTCCATCCGCCCGAAAAGCTGTCGAGCGGCTGCGCCTGCATATCTTCGTCAAAGCCCAGCCCGGTCAGGATGATCGCAGCGCGCGAGGGGGCGGAATAGGCGTCGATCGCCAGCAACCGCTCGTGCACATCGCCCAGCCGGTTGGGGTCGATGCAATGTTCGGCTTCCTCCAGCAGGGCCGTACGCTCCACATCGGCAGCCAGCACCGCTTCAAACGGCGTAGTCTCACCGCTGGGTGCTTCCTGGGCGATATAGCCCAGCCGCGTGCGCTTGGGCATTTCGACCGAGCCGTCATCGGCATCAAGCTCACCGACCAGCACTTTCATCAAGGTCGACTTGCCCGCGCCGTTGCGCCCGATCAGGCCGATCCTGCCCCCGGGCGGAATCGTTGCCGATGCCCCATCGAGGATGACCCGGCCGCCAAGCCGCACAGTAACTGAGTTGATCGTAAACATTGCGCCGCGCCCCTAGCAGGGTTGGCGGGTATGACCAAATGGGGGTTTGGGTTCAAAGGTAGCCAGCGCGAAACTCCGCCGCGAATGCCGTGAATCGCCCATCCGCAATCGCCTCGCGCATTGCGGCCATCAGCTGCTGGTAGAAAGTCAGATTATGCTCGGTCAGCAACATGGCGCCCAGGATTTCGCCGCTTTTGTGCAAGTGATGGAGATAGGCGCGGCTGTACTTGGTGCAGGCATCACAGGAGCACCGCTCATCAAGCGGCGCAGGGTCTTCGGCGTGCCGCGCGTTGCGCAGGTTGACCGGGCCGTTCCAGGTAAAGCCCTGCCCGTTGCGGCCCGAGCGGCTGGGCAGCACGCAATCGAACATGTCGACCCCGCGCTCCACCGCGCCGACCAGGTCGTCAGGCTTGCCCACGCCCATCAGGTAGCGTGGGCGGTCCTCGGGCAGCATGTCGGGCGCGAAATCGAGCGTGGCGAACATCGCCTCCTGCCCCTCGCCCACCGCGAGGCCGCCGATCGCGTAGCCGTCGAAACCGATCTCCCGCAGTTCCTGTGCGCTTTCGCGGCGCAGCTCTTCGTCGAGCGCGCCTTGCTGGATACCGAACAGCGCGGCGCGGCTGGCGTGCTCTTCGCCTGAATCAAACCCGGCACGGCTGCGCGCGGCCCAGCGCATGCTCATCCGCATCGATCCAGCGATCACATCGCGAGGAGCATCGGCTCGCGGGCATTCGTCAAAGGCCATCACGATATCGCTGCCCAAAAGGCGCTGGATTTCCATCGAGCGTTCGGGAGTGATCAGGTGCTTGGAGCCATCGAGGTGGCTTTTGAAAGTCACGCCTTCTTCGGTGATCTTGCGCAGTTCGGACAGGCTCATCACCTGATAGCCGCCGCTGTCGGTCAGGATCGGGCGGTCCCAGTTCATGAATTTGTGTAGGCCGCCCAGCCGCGCAACCCGTTCCGCACCGGGGCGCAGCATCAGGTGATAGGTGTTGCCCAGCAGGATATCGGCGCCGGTGGCCTGCACGCTTTCGGGCTTCATCGCTTTGACCGTCGCGGCAGTGCCGACCGGCATAAAGGCCGGCGTGCGGATTTCGCCGCGCTGCATCCGGATCCTGCCGGTGCGGGCCTTGCCATCGGTGGCGTGGACGGAGAATTCAAAGCGCGGCGCAGTCATCCCGCGCGCCCTAATCGAAACGGTTGCGTTCGACCAGCCCGACCAGTCCCGCCCGCAGTTCGACCCAAGCCGCTGCTTCCTCGCCCTGCGGCGCGGCGGCAGGCTCAACCACATCGAGGAAAGCCTCGATAAAGCCGCGATACCAGTCGGGCGGCACGCCCAGCGCGACGCGGTGGTGCGGGACCGAACTGTCGAAAGCGATCCGCGCCTCGATCGGGTTCTCGAACCAGATCATCACGTAGTAGAGCGTGTTGCCGTTGACCGGATACAGGATCAGGAACAGCACATACGGATACGGATTGAT
>CAZOSI010000132.1:0-9128 GCA_964582485.1 uncultured Novosphingobium sp. | reverse complement strand
ACGGCGAATTCCTGTCCGACACGCGCGGCACCGGGATCATGAACCGGCTGTTCGACAAATACGGCCCCTACAAGGGCGCGATCGAAGGCCGCGCCAACGGCGTGCTGATCTCCAACTGCGCGGGCGAAGCAGTGGGCTATGCGCTCAACATGCTGGAAGAACGCGGCAGCCTGTTCGTGCGCCCGCAGGACAAGATCTATGAAGGCATGATCATCGGCGAAAACGCCAAGCCTGACGATCTGGAAGTCAACCCGGCCAAATCCAAGCAGCTGACCAACTTCCGCTCCACCGGCAAGGACGACGCCATCCGCCTCACCCCGCCCCGGATCATGACGCTGGAACAGGCGATCGCCTATATCGACGACGACGAAATGGTCGAAGTCACGCCGAAGAGCATCCGCCTGCGCAAGGCGCTGCTCGACCCGCATGAGCGCAAGAAGGCCGGGCGCAAGAAGGAAGCGGCGTAAGCGGTTCTTCCCCCCTCCTCATTTGAGGAGGGGCTTTATTCGGCTTGCCAGTCTTCGCCCCCGCGCCCTTTGGGCACAGCCCGCTGACGCAGCGGCAGAGTTGCGCAGAAATCTGCACTGCAGTGTGATGAATCACACCGCAGTGCCGTGCGCAATGTACTAGACTTCCCCGGGACCAACCCGGGGGGTGGGATGACCACGTCAAAAGTCTATCAGGACAATACGCGCCGCAACCGCGCGTTGCAGGAATTCGTCGATGCGCTCCATGGTGGACGGATGGTCGCGATAACTGGCGCGATGACCACCGGACGACTTGGTTATCCAGACTGGTCGGTGCTTATCCAGTCAATCCTCTTGATTGCAAAAGGCCTTGCACAGAATTATCGCCGTGCATTGTCCGGCAACTGCCTGGCCCCGCTGCATATTCTGGACAGCATCAGCACCGAAGCCGGGGCAATTCACCATTGGCTCACCAATCCCAAGTCGCGCGGCTATGCTCCTGACCAACGCGGCCAGATCTGGGAACTGGCCAAACGCTTCGCAGCGTTTGACCGGGCCATGCGGCGTGTCGGGATCGACACCCCGCTGCATGGTGCTCCGACTGACAATGCCGAACGTGAATTCGAGCGTCGCATCGCCGCGATTTTCCTTCGCCGGGGGCTGACGCGTTCGGACGGAAAGGGACGCGAGATTGTAAGACTGATCATCGAGCGCCTGGGTATTCGCCGGATCGCCACGCTGAACTATGATTTTGAGCTGGAACGGGCACTGATGCTGCTGCCGGGTGAACAGCAGCAGCTTGAAGATGCCGAGGTTGCCTCGGCCAGAACTTATCCGCAAAGCCTGACCAGCCGCTTCTTCGCAAATCGCCATCGCGCGAAAACCATCGATTTCACCAGCATGGTCGGCAAGCCCGGTTCCGGCGCTGAGATCGAAGAGCAGCCGTTTGGCCGCTGGACGCGGATCCTGCCCAATGGTTCGACCGTGATCAGCGATGCAATGGATCGCGAACGACCGGACCGGCTTTTCGAATTCGCAGTCGGCTCGGCCAAGATCCAGCGCCACATCATGCACCTGCATGGCCGCGCCGACCTGCCGCAATCAATGGTGGCGCACTTGCGCGATTATGACCAGCTCTATCGCCGCTACGATATGAACCGCGAACCCTTCGACCACGGCCTGATGACCCTGATTGCCGGCAACCCGATCCTGTTTCTGGGTCTTGGCATGACCGAGCAGGAGATCAACAACCACTTGCAGTTCTTCGTTGGCAACGCCCCGCTGCACCAGGCGGCACCCTTGTTCGTGATCTGGAACCGCACAGCGCCATTGCAAAGCTATGACCAGTCCCACGCGGGTTGGGACAACTACAAGCACATGATGCGGCAAGATTTCCTCGAACGGCTTGGCGTACAAGTGCTGTTCGACGATGAACTCGACATCGAAGGCCTGTGCATCGCCGACCGGGACAAGTTCATCGAAGCGGACGACAAGTGGGGCGCTCTCGCCCGCTCGCTTGAAACTGTCGAGCACCTGGGCGAACGGATCGATCTGGGCGATACCTATTTCAACCCAAGTCTGCGGGCACCGCAAAACGGCTTCAAAGACGCGCCAAACGGTGGTGGCAATTGGACAATGTGGGGCGTTACCGCGCGCTCCGGCGGTTCGCAGGAAGCTGATGCCAAGTTCGAAGTGGACTACAAGCCGCGGCTTGGTCACCCAGAGCGGAACCGTGCCAGCGCGCCGATCATAGCCATTACCGGCAGACGCGGGATCGGCCGCGGCCAGTTTTCGCGTGAATTGATGAAACCGGAGAATTGGCAATTCGAAACCGGCAAACGGCCGCCACAAGAAGACCGCCTGCTGATCAACGCGGCTTTCGCCTATGACAGCGACAGCGTGCTGTCCGGGATTGCCCGCTTTCTGGAAGCCCGCAAAAAGCCTTCGACCGGCTTCTGGAACAAACCCGTACCCGTTCAGCAGGATCGACAGGCAACGCTGTTCAACCAGGACGAAGGGGCGCGCGAACAGTTGTTTCGCGAGATCGGCAATAGCAAGGCCAAGTGGAAACCATGCCTGATCGTCATCAATGGCGCGGAACGGTTCTTTGGCAAGCTGGGCGAACCAGTCAGCGCCGGGCTGGACTTCTTCCTGCGCGAACTCAAACGGCGCGGCACCGATGCCGGGATCAGGGTAATTCTGCTGAGCAGCGACCGCATCCTGGCCTATTGCAAGGCACTGGATATTCCCGCTTTTCCACTCCGCTGTGATGAGCCGGATGAGTTTGATGGGGCTGATGAACCGGCAAACGGCGATAAACTGGTTCGCGGACTCAAATCGCGCCACTTGCGGCACATCCGGCTCGCGTTCTGGAAAGCACTTGGAGACAAGGAGTACCTTGCATCTTCCGATCTGATCGATCTGATCAGAGCCTGCAAGATCGATCCGTCGCGCGTGGCGATCAAGTTCCTCGAAGCGCATCTCGATCCGGCCTGCCTGAAGCAGGTCTGCGATCATCCGCGCGCGGCGATCGAGGTCCTGCGGGTCATGAGCTTCATCGGTCGGCCAGTCGAGGCGGTAGTCCTTGCCTATGTTCCCCGGGTAAGGCGGGCAGTCGATCCGACGGGACGGCGCGGCGCAGAGTGGTCTGCCAACGCATTACGCGCTCTGGTGAAAAAGCTTTGCGATTTGGGGCTGATCCTAAGGCTCGATCCACACTATGACGATCCCGACCGGGCACTGGCGGAAGAAGACGAGCTGCGCGCGCCAATCGCCCTGCACCGCGCGATCGCCACCTACTTCCGCGACCTGCACGGGGCACCTGTCAACGACGCCAAGCTGGCATCCAGCTTCAACCTGTCGCTGTTCATGAGCGACAATGACGGGGTCAGCGCCCCGGGTCCGGAAATCCATGCCGAACTGGGCCATCTGGTCGATCTGTTCTGCGGCGTTTGGCACGATATCGATTCGGTTCATGGCGATGCCGATTGGCCTGGGAAGTCGGAAGTCGCGCCTGACTTTACCCATCCGAAGCCTGATGACCCAATCCACCGCATTTTCGTGCATTTGGAAGATCGGTCTGCGGACCAGGCGGGACCACAATTGGTCCGCCGCGCCACCCGCGACGCTGCCGCCTGTTTGCGCGCGGCCTTCTCGCTGGTCCGCAGTTACTATTCGACCAGTGCACTATTGCGGTTTGAACATGCGCTTGAGGGAGAGGATGACAGTCGGCAGGGTGCGCTGACCGAACATGCCAAGCGGCTTGATCGCCTGGCGAAGGCATTTCGCCGCAATGCCGCAGCACGCGCATGCTTCGAAGAGCAGCAGGCCAAGTTCGTGGGACCTGCTCCCTTCTACGCAGATGAGCTGATCTGGCTGTGCAACGAACGCGCCGTGGTGGCGCTGACCCAGGGAGACCTGCCGGGCGCACGGCGCGCGCTGGCTGATATTCGCCAATTGCTGGACCAGGAGCCCCCTGAAAAGCAGCGAAGCCGGGGATGGCGGCGGATTGCCATCAACCGCGTCTCCGTTCTGATCGAACGCGGCCGACTGGGTCAGGCAAACGAACTGCTCGACCAGATTGAAGCGGACATCGATGAGGACCCGTGGGAGAACGAACGTCCGGTCGAGAATGGAGGCGGAAGTCTCCACAGTCGCGCAGCCCGGATCAGGCAAGAACTGCAGAGCTTGCGGGAAACCATCGGATACGACGATCAGCCCTTCCTGGGCGATCCCGGCAAGTCGCGCGAAGAATGCTTCATTCTGGCAATGGTCACGGGTTACCGCGGAGTGGTCGCGCATTTCCGCAGCGATCCCGCGCGGGCCGAGGCCGACTATCTTATGGCTATCGCCATGTTGCAGGTTTTGGGCGAGCACCGCGCCGGAGCGCACTTTCAGCGGCACTATGCGCGCCTGCTGCAGCTGCAACGGCGGGCAGTCGAGGCGATGACGCAGATCGAGGCCAGCGCAGCGACTGCAAAGAATTCGCAGCAGTTCGACCTTTGGCACCGTTGCATGATCGTGCGGGCCAACCTCCTTCTGGAACGTCAGAATGGACCGATCGAAACCAGAAAGGCGCTTGATCTGATCCGCAACGCCCGTGACTATGCGACCGACACTGATTGCCACCGGGTCAGGATCGAAGCCAATTCCAGCATCGCACGGCACGTGCGGCATTCGGGCAATTATGGCACCGCATTGCGCCACATTGCCGATGCACTGGCAATTGCCAGCCGCTATCGCCACAGCCTGATGATGACTTCGCTGCGGATCGAACTTGGCAAGATCCTGGAAGACCGGGGGGATCCCAAATCAGGCCGCAGTTACATCAGGCAGGCCATCGAAATTGCCGCTGCCAAGGGACACAGCGAAAGCCTCGAGCGAATTGGCATGGGCCGCGAATTGCGAAGCCCCCGCTACTTCTGACATTCAATTTTCCTACATCGCCCCGGTCTGTCATCCTGCCGCCTGCTCTTTGACATTGTTGGTTTCGCGTGGTGCCCCGGCGCGGGGGCGGAAAAATTGTTGGCGTGGGGAAAAACGTGCCCTGCGGATGTGTTTCATCAACTAACTCTGAAAATATTGTTTGATTTCAATGAACGCAGCGTAACGTTGTCAGCGCGGAAGCAGGTCTGGCGGCGCTGCAATGTCCTTACGGGTGGCAAATGGGCCGCTGGGCAGCGTCAGCAGGGCGGCTTTGGTTCATGTTGATAGCCATAAACCTGAACGATAGCTGCAAAGTCCGCACCGGGAGCGTTCAGGCGGCGGGGGGCACAAGCGGGCTCAAGGCGGCGAATCGCAAGGGCAATGGGCCCGAGGCGCCGCACCGGAGTTTCCCGTGATGCGCATTCTCAAGAAGACCCTGCTCGGCACCGCCCTGATCGCCACCGCTCTGGCCAGCGCCACTCCCGCCATGGCGGATGATGGCCGCTATCGCCGCGGCAATGGCGGCGACACCGCCGGGGCCGCCGTGGCTGGCGGGATCATCGGCCTGGCCATCGGCGCGCTGATCGCCTCGTCCGGCAACAAGCGCAACCGCTGTGACGATGACCGCCGCTATGACGACCGTCGCTGCTATGACCAGCGTTACCAGGGCAGCTATAACGAGGGCGGCTATTACAACGGCTATCCGCAGCAGGGCGGCTATGACAACAACGGCGGCGGGTACTATGCCCAGAACGGCTACAACAACGGCGGGCATGGTTATTACGAGGGCCGCCGCCGCCACCATGAAAACCGCGGTTATTACGGTTACTGAGCCGGGCTCTCCGGCCTCTCCCCAAGGACGCCCGGGGCAGCGATGCTCCGGGCGTCTGGCGCGTGACGGCCGGATCGGCTAGGGCACGGCGATGCACACCAGCGACCTTCGCATTGCGCTGTTCAGCGGCAATTACAACTACGTCCGCGACGGGGCGAATCAGGCGCTCAACCGGCTGGTCGAATACCTGCTGCGCCAGGGTGCGCAGGTTCGGGTCTATTCGCCAACCGTGGCCGAACCCGCGTTCGAGCCGCAGGGCGAACTGATCAGCGTGCCCAGCTTTGCCATCCCGAACCGCCCGGAATACCGCTTCCCCTTCGCGCTCAGCCCCCGGGTGCGGCGTGATCTGGCGGCGTTTCGGCCCAATGTGATCCATGTCGCCTCACCCGACATCGCCTCGCACCGGGCGGTCAGCTGGGCACGGCGGCGGGGGTTGCCGGCACTGTCATCGGTCCATACCCGGTTCGAAACCTACTTTCGCTATTACAACCTGGCCTGGCTGGAACCGGTCGTGGTCGCGCTGCTGCGCCGGTTCTATCGCCGCTGCGATGCGCTGGTCGTGCCTAGCGAAAGCTTCGCCCAGGTGCTGCGCGAGCAGCGGATGAATTATGACATCGACATCTGGTCGCGCGGCGTCGACCGCGAGTTGTTCGACCCGTCGCACCGCAGTCTGGAATGGCGGCGCAGCATGGGGCTGCAGGATGACGAAGTGGTGGTGGGGTTCCACAGCCGGCTGGTGATGGAAAAGGGGCTCGACGTGTTTTCCGACACGATCGACGAACTGCGCCGCCGCAATGCCCGTTTCCGGGTGCTGATCGTGGGCGATGGCCCGGCCCGGCCCTGGCTGGAGGCGCGGCTGCCGCAAGCGGTGTTTGCCGGGTTCATGGCGGGCAAGAATCTGGGCAAGGCGGTCGCCTCGATGGACGTGCTGTTCTTTCCATCGACCACCGAAACCTTCGGCAATGTCAGCCTTGAAGCCATGGCGAGCGGCCTGCCGGTGGTTGCGGCGGCGGCGACGGGGAGCCAGAACCTGGTCGGCAATGGCAAGTCCGGACGGCTGATCACCCCCGGCGCCGTGCGCCAGTTTGCCGAGGCGCTGCGCGGCTACATCGACGATGCCGAGCTGCGCGCCCGCCACGGCGCCGCAGGCGAACTGCGCGCCCGCGATTTCAGCTGGGACCAGATCAACCAGGTTGTCGCCGATACCTATATCCGGCTGATCCGGCAAAAGGCGGCGGCGAGGAAACGCTGATCCAGGGTCGGTTCCAGTTTCACTGAAACAGGCAGCCCCAGCCCGCTCCCCCTCCCGGCCACCCATTCAGGGTACTCTCGTGGGTGGCCGGGAGGGGGAGCGGGCTGGTGTTGCCTTCCACGTGAGTGGAACAGACCCTACCGCAGCACGCCCTGTCCGGCCGCGCGGCGGCAGTACCACCAGAAGAACAGGATCACGACCAGGATCATGATCGGCTCTGCCGGGGTCAAGACCCCCGCCATGGCTTGCGCGCCGTAGCTGACCAGCGCCCCCACCAGCGACACCAGGAACGCGGTAACCGCGTGGCGGCTCCGCAGCAGCATCAGCACCGAACCCGCGAACGAACCCCAGATGCCAAAGGCCCAGCCGGCATGGGCCCAGACCGGCATACTGGCCATATAGGCCAGCATTTCCGGCGGCGCGCCTGCCGTGACCGAGGCATCGCCCAGGTTGGCCATGGTATAGAGATAGGCACCAAAGCTGTTCCACAGCGTGCCCAGAACTGCGACGACCCAATAGCTGCCGGGTACGGCGCTGCCAGTCTGTCCTTCCATGCTCCCGACTCCCCTCTTGTTATCTATCCGGGGAGGCTAACACGGAACCGGCGCGGGACCAAATCCCGCGCCGGAACAGTATATTAGTGCCAGTCGATGGTCACCGGCACCTCGCGAAAGGCGAAGCGTTCGAGGTGGCGGACCACCGCGCCCTTGAGCCCTTCCAGCTGGCCCGGCTCGCTCGCGTCGATCCGGCAGGCAAGGCCGTCCGGATCGGCAGCGAAAGTCACCGTCGCATCCCCGGCCCAGGCACTGCCGCGCGCATCGCGGGGGAAAGTGACCGTGCCGTGGACTTCATCGAAGGTGACCGCCAGGTTGTGTGACCAGTGCTTGCACAGCTGCTGGAGGTACTTGCTGCCATGCGCGGTGGCGAACCGCCCTTCGGAGGAAGTCGCGCTCACAGCCGCTCGACCTTGCGCGCCGCCTCGTCGAGGATCTCGGCAATCTGGTGCATGGTTTCGCGGTCGAACTGGTCCTCCATCGCCCGGTTGCGGACGGCGGCGAAGAGGTTGCCCATCGCCCGGCGGATCGGCGGCGCGCCGTGGCGATCCTCGCGGTCGGCCAGCCCTTTGAGCCGTTCGACCAGCGCGGCGAATTCGTCGGTCCGGCCGTCCAGTTCCGTGCGGCCTGCCTCGGTCGCGGCATAGGCCTTGCGGCTGCCCTCGCCCGCGGCTTCCTCGATCATGCCTTCGTCGGTCAGCAGGCTGAGCGTGGGATAGACCACCCCCGGGCTGGGCGCGTAATTGCCGCCGGTCAGCTCCTCGATCGCCTTGATCAGCTCATAGCCGTGGCGCGGCTGCTCCGCGACCAGCGCCAGCAGCACCAGCCGCAGCTCGCCCGATCCGAACACCCGGCCGCGACCGCGGCCACCACGACCATAAGGGCCGTTGCGCCCGAACGGGCCATCGCCGCCAAACGGTCCGCCTGGTCCGTAGGGCCCATCACGCCCAAAATCGCCATCCCGGCCAAAACCGCCACGTCCCGCAAACAGCATCGCAGCCTTGGCAAAGCCGCCACGTCCAAAGCGGCCTTCGCGGCCGCATCCGTGCATTTTCATGTGTCTTTGTCCTTTCATGATGTTTCTAAGATATATCTTTAAACGAACTTTGCAACCCCCATGTGCATTTTCCGGCCAGAGCGCTTAGGCAGGATGCCAATGACCGAACTGTTCCCGGCCGATTCTGTCCCTTCCCCAGCACCCGGCACCCCGCGCGCGGATGCCCCGCTGGCTGACCGGCTGCGGCCGCTGCGGCTGGACGAAGTGATCGGGCAGGACCACCTGACCGGCCCGGAAGGCGCGATCGGGCGGATGGTAGCGGCGGGCAAGCTGTCGAGCATGATCCTGTGGGGGCCGCCCGGCACCGGCAAGACCAGCATGGCGCGCCTGCTGGCCGAGGCGGTGGGGATGCGCTTTGCCGCGGTCAGCGCGGTATTCTCGGGCGTGGCCGACCTCAAGAAGGTGTTTGCCGAGGCGGAGCTGGCCGCCAAAGCCGGGCAGCGCACCTTGCTGTTCGTGGACGAAATCCACCGCTTCAACCGCGCCCAGCAGGACGGCTTCCTGCCCTTCGTCGAACGCGGCACCGTGACGCTGGTCGGCG
>CAZOSI010000131.1:0-9205 GCA_964582485.1 uncultured Novosphingobium sp. | reverse complement strand
TGGCCTTGCCGCCATGTGCCAGCAGGCTGGCCCCGCCACCCAGAATGAATGCAACTGCCTGAGTTGCCGGATCGGCCGGATCGATTACCGCCAAGGCCAGCAATGCCCCGCCGACCGGACGGATGAAGGTGTGAACCGAATCCCAGACCGAATCGAGCCAGACCACCTTGTCGGCGAAGAATTCCATGAAGGCGGCCAGACCCGCAACGCCCATGACCCAGGGATTGGCCAGGACCTGCAGCGATTGCAGATGTTCGGGCAGCGGCAGGACATTGAACCGCATCGCCAGCCCGGTCGCCAGAACGGTCAGGTACAACCGCCAGCCCGACAGCAGGCTGACCGACCCGGCGATGCCGAGAATTTCCATGATCCCAAGGCTTTCGGTCATAGCGCGCCCCCTCTCTCAGACCACGAGAATGCGCCCAGCCGGTTGATTTGGCAAGCTCAGCGGCGGTCGAGCGCCGGGTCGAGGGTCTGCCCCTCATCGAGCTGGACCCCGAAGCTGTTGAGCATCATCGAGACCTGGGTGTACTGGCCGACGGTCATCACCAGGTCCATCTTCTGCTTGTCGCTGAGCGAGGCCAGCAAGGCCCAGGAGGCATCGCTGACATGGTGATCGCGGGTCAGATCGTCGGTCGCACGCAGCAGGGCGCGGTCGGTGTCGTTCCAGCTGGGATCGTCGGGCCCGGCGATGATCGCCGCGATCTCTGCCTCGGTCAGGCCAGCATCGAGCCCGATCCGGGTGTGCTGGGTGAATTCATAGCCCGAGCCGCAGTTGTAGCCGGTGCGCAGGATCACTAGCTCGCGCTCACGCTCGGCGAGGCTGTTGCGGCGCGAGAGGATGTAGCCGCCCCAGGCGAGGAACGCGGTCAGCGCCTTGGGGGCGCGGACCAGGGTGCGGAAGATGTTGAGCACCGCCCCTTCGGACTTGGTGACATCGCGCGCGACGCCAGCAAAGACGGCCAGCGCCTCGCGCTGCTCGTCGTCGATCGTGGCAAGATCGACCGGAGCAATGCGAGGCGCCGAGAGCCGCATCAGAGCACCTCGAACAGCCCGGCAGCACCCTGGCCGCCGCCGATGCACATGGTGACGACCACGTACTTCGCGCCACGGCGCTTGCCTTCGATCAGCGCGTGGCCGGTGCAGCGTGCGCCGGTCATGCCAAACGGATGCCCGATCGAGATCGAGCCGCCGTTGACGTTGAGCAGCTCGTCAGGGATGCCCAGCTTGTCACGGCAGTACAGCACCTGCACGGCGAAGGCTTCGTTGAGTTCCCACAGGCCGATGTCGTCCAGTTTGAGGCCGTTACGTTCCAGCAGCTTGGGGATCGCGAAGACCGGCCCGATGCCCATTTCGTCAGGCTCGGTGCCCGCCACCGCCATGCCGACGTACCGGCCGAGCGGGGTAAGGCCGCGCTTTTCGGCGACCTTGGCTTCCATCACCACGCAGGCCGAGGAACCGTCGGACAGCTGGCTGGCATTGCCGGCGGTGATCGTGTGGCCTTCGCCCATCACTGGCTTGAGGCTGGAAAGGCCTTCGAGCGTGGTGTCGGGGCGGTTGCAGTCGTCCTTGGTCGCGGTGACCTCGTGGTAGGAGACTTCCTTGGTTTCCTTGTCGACCACGGCCATCGTCGCGGCGCAGGCAACGATCTCATCGTCGAACTTGCCGGCGGCCTGGCCAGCGGCGGTGCGCTGCTGCGACTGGAGCGAGTATTCGTCCTGGTATTCGCGGCTGATGCCATACCGCTTGGCCACCACCTCGGCGGTGCCGATCATCGGCATGTAGATGTGGGGGTGCATTTCCAGCAGCTGGCGGTCGGGCTCGATGAACATCTTGCCAGCGCCGACCACCTTGGAAATGCTTTCCACGCCGCCCGCAACGCAGATGTCCATGTTGTCGACGATCACCTGCTTGGCAGCGGTGGCGATGGTCATCAGGCCCGAGGAGCATTGACGGTCGATCGTCATGGCGGGAACCGAAACCGGCAGGCCGGCGCGCAGCGCGGCGAGGCGGGCGACGTTGCCGCCGGTCGAGCCCTGCTGCACCGCGGTGCCCATCAGCACGTCATCGACTTCGCCGCCTTCGATCCCGGCGCGTTCCACCGCAGCCCGGATCGAGAAGGCACCAAGCGTCGCGCCGGTGGTGTTGTTGAAAGCGCCGCGGCCCGCCTTGGTCAGCGGGGTACGGGCAGTGGAGACGATTACGGCGTCACGTGACATGGGGAATTCCTTGATTCTTGGGGTTCAACCGGACCCGGGGAGGCATCGGTTCAAACGAAAAACATCGTGATCCATTCGCAGATCAGCGCGGGCTTGTCCTCGCCTTCGATCTCGATGGTCACTTCGTTGGTCTGCTGCCACTGACCGGGGCGCTTTTCGACCAGTTCGAGCAGCTTGGTATGGCTGCGCACGCGCTTGCCGGCGCGCACCGGGCTGATGAAGCGGGTCTTGTTGCCGCCATAGTTGACGCCCATTTTCACGCCACTGACCTTGCCGCCCTCGGTCATCGCGCCCAGTACCGGCAGCAGCGACAGGGTCAGGAAGCCATGCGCGATGGTCCCGCCAAACGGAGTCAGCTTGGCCTTTTCCTCATCGATGTGGATGAACTGGTGATCGCCAGTGGCATCGGCAAACATGTTGATGCGTTCCTGGGTTACGTGGAACCAGTCCGAAACGCCGATCACTTCGCCGGTCTTGGCCGCGAGTTCCTGCGGGGTCATGTGCCTCTCCTTCAGCAAGCGGGAAAGGCGGTGTTGTGGCCCAAGCCGGGCGCCAAGGCAACGCCGTTACGGAAAGGCTGGCGTGCGTTTGTGGGCGGACGCCGAATCACTCGGCCGGGACAGTGACCCGCCGCTTGGTCCAGGCCGGTGAACGGGCGTTGAGCCAGCGCTGCGCTGGCTTTTCAAGCCCGTGGTAAAGCGCAACCGAGGCGGCCAGGACCAGCGCCAGAAACCCAGCCAGCCCGCCCCAGCCCAATTGCAGCGAGTCATCGACGAAGGCCAGCTTGAACAGAATGAAAAGCAGGAAGTGGGCGAGATAGGTCGAATAGGATATTTCTCCAAGATAGGTCAGGATCTTGCCCCCGAACAACCGCACGAGCGGGCCACTGCCCAGCGCCAGAGCCAGCAGGCCGGCGAAAAAGGTTGCCGGAACCCAGGCGGTTTCCGGAAGGCCCAGCGCCAGCGCAGTTGCGGAAAGGGCGAGGCAGGCCATCCCGGCAAGCAAGCCGCCGTGCGCTGCGCCGTGCCAGCGCCGCCATAGCTGGCACATCAGGCAGCCCATCGCGAAGCCCGCCAGGCAGCGCAAAAGGCCCATCCCGGGGATATTGTCGCCCAGCCCGGAATAGCCATTGGTCGCAAAGGCCCAGTGAATTGCCGCGGCCAGCAGTCCGGCGCATAGCACCAACACCCAGCTTGGTACCCGGTCCCATCGCGCTGCAATCACCAGCGCAGGGAACAACACATAGGCCGCGAATTCGGTGCTGATCGACCAGGCCGGATGGTTCCAAGACAGGTCTGGGGTCAGTCCCCAGTTCTGAACCAGCAACAGGTGAAGCGGCAATTCGGCCAGCGGATAGCCCGAGGCATCGCGCCCCGTCACAACCAGCAGCAAGGCAAAGCCCACGAACGCCGCAAGGATGGCGGCATGGAGCGGCCAGACCCGGGCAAAGCGTCGCCACAAGAACTGGCGGGTCTCGGCCCAGCCGCCCGACGCTATCCGATCGGCATAGTTGTACCAGATGACAAATCCGGACAGGATGAAGAACAGGTCGACCGCGAGATAGCCTTTGGCAAGGCCATCGATCGCCGGTGGCGGCAGGATCTGCGTTAGCGACAAGCGAATGTGATAGAGCACCACCCCCCAGGCCGCGATCCCGCGGATCCCGGTCAGGGCATCGAGGTGGCGCGGCTGAGCCAGGCTCATGCCGAGGTGGTTCGCAGCACTGGCGCCCCGCGCCGGATCGGCGCGCGCTGCGGCGCGTCGACCCGCTTGAGGTAAGACCACAGCCCGCACTGCAGCCCGATCACCATGAAGACGAATGGCTGGAACGCGATCCCGACAAAAACGGAGCCGGCCAGGTAGACCAGCTGCGACTGTTGCAGGGCATTGGCCAGCGGAGCCTGCCAGGTCTGGCCCGGACCGGTACGATCTTTCCATTTGTGGCGGATCCGCTCCATCTGCCACAGTCCCGCAGCCTGAAGCCACAGCCACAGGAACAGCCCCGGCCAACCCTGTTCGCCGAGCATCTCGAAGTAACTGGAATGGTAGGCGCGCGACTGGTCATAAGCCTCGGTCACATCGACCGAAGCATTGTTACCGGTGCCTTCGACCTCGACCATCTCGACCTTGATCTTGTTGCCGCGATAAGCATCAAATCCGCCGCCGAATGGGTGGTCCTTCACGTAGTCGAGCGTCCACATCCAAACCGCGACGCGGGTCGAGGCGGATTGGTCGGCCTTATGGTTTTCGATCGTGTTCATGCGCTTGGTATAGCTGTCAGGCAGGAACGGGATCGCGACAACAGCCAGGACGCCGGCCAAGGCAACATAAAGGAGCCGCCGCTTGACGCTGCGCAGCGATAGTACGGCCAGCAGGCCCAGGCACAACAGTCCGGTCCGGGTCTGAGTGCCGATCGGGATCAGCGCGGCGGCAAAGGTAAGCGCGAGAGCGAACAAGGTGACCATCCGGCTCCTCGGGAAAACCGTGCCATGACGGGCAACCCACCAGATCAGGGGAATTGCGGCGATGGCGATGGTCGAAAGCGTGGAGCCCTCATAGATTCCAGAGTTCTCGGAAACGAAAGTGCGCAGCATGCCATAGCCGCCACCGCCGGCCAGGGTCTTGATCCCGCCATTGATCATGATCGCGCCCACAGTCAGGACCATGAACAGCGCGGTTGCCTCCAGCCGCAAACGGGTGCGCAGCGTCAACGGCAGAAAGATCGCGAACAACAGCGCTTTCCATACCCAGGCCCATTTTTGAGCCGCCGGTTCGGGGTAGTCGGCAACCATGGTGGTCAGCCCGCAATAGAGCAGCAGCAGGACCATCAGCGTCTGGCGCAGCGTGAAACGGCTGTCACGCTTGTCGTCCATTACGATCCAGCCCCCGAAGGCCAGCACGAAAGCAACGAGCGAAATCTGAAGACTGGGACTTGAGAGGAATCCCCACGAAATCTTCTGCGGAACCAGGATATCGATATAAAGATAGGCCAGAATCCACAGGAACGGCCTGCGAAGACCGCCGGCAAACAGCGCTCCGACAAATCCGGACAGGCCAAGATTAAGCACGCGGCGGCTCCTCGCCCGGCATATCCTCGCGATCAAGTTCGTCGCTTTGCAGCAGCTTGTACGCCGCCAGCAAAAGCAAACCGTGCGTCAGGGCCAGAGAAAAAATATCGACCATGCCGAGCCGCTTAGCACCGCCAAGTTGACGCCGCGTTAAGCCTTGTTGCCCTAGGACAAGCGGCGATGACCCGGATTCTTCACATCCTTGATCACTCCCTGCCGCTGCACAGCGGGTACACCTTTCGTACCCGGGCGATCCTTAAGGCGCAGCAGGCCGCCGGGTACGAAGTACGCGGGATTACCGGGCTGCGCCATTTCAAGGACGGTCCGGACACGGAAGAAGCCGACGGAATCACCTTTCATCGCACCCGCGGCCGCGCCACCGGACTGATCGGCCTGCGCGAATGGCGTGAGATCGGTCTGCTGGCCGAAGCCATCGTCGCCCTGGCGCAAGATTGGCGGCCCGACGTGCTTCACGCCCATTCCCCGGCACTGTGCGGCAAGGCCGCGCTGATCGCCGGTAAAAGGCTGGGCATCCCGGTCGTTTATGAAATCCGCGCCTTCTGGGAAGATGCTGCGGTTTCAAACGGGACCGGTCGCGAAGGCAGCATCAAGTACCGCCTGACCCGCGCACTCGAATCCCGAGTTGTACACCAGGCCCGCGCGGTGGTTACAATTTGCCAGGGCCTGAAGAACGATCTGGTGCTGCGCGGGGTCGATCCCGGCAAGATCACGATCAGTCCCAACGGGGTCGACCTTTCGCTGTTCGGCGAGCCGCCGCTGCCCGATCCCGCCCTGGCTGGCAAGCTGGGGCTGGGCAAGGGACCGGTGGTGGGCTTCATCGGCAGCTTCTACGACTATGAAGGGCTGGATGACCTGATTGCAGCAATGCCTGTGCTGGGCGAACGGCTGCCAGAGGCGCGGCTGCTGCTGGTCGGCGGCGGACCGATGGAAGCGGCGCTGAAAGCCCAGGCCGAAGCTTCACCCGCGCGCGATGCAATCCGGTTTGTAGGCCGCGTCCCGCACAGTGAGGTGGAACGCTATTACGCGTTGGTCGATGTAATGGCCTATCCGCGCAAGAAGAGCCGACTGACAGAGCTTGTAACGCCTCTGAAGCCGCTGGAAGCCATGGCTCAACGCCAGCTGGTCGCGGCCTCAGACGTTGGCGGGCACCGCGAACTGATTAGCGACGGAGTAACCGGAACGCTGTTTCCACCCGACAATCCGGCCGCCTGCGCCGCTGCGCTTGCCGATCTGCTGGCTGCGCCACATAATTGGAGCCAGCGCCGCGCCGCTGGATTAGCCCACGTTGCACAGAACCACGATTGGGCGCTCAACATTCATCGTTATCACGATGTTTACCAAAGCCTGTTACCCCTCAAATCGAATAGCCGCATCCCGGCCTCCGCATGACTGGCGGAACCGCGCGGTGGAATGGTGATTGAAGGGGGTTAACGCTGGTGGCCAAACAACCACGCAAGCAACCGCAAGGCAAGCCGATAACGCAGAACCAGCTGTTTCCAGCTGTCGTCGCGCTGTGGTTTGGCGCGCTGTTCGGGCTTGGCAGTCTGGCGGTCCGGCCTTCGTTGCTGGAAAGCCTGGTAGTCAAGAGCCGGATTGACCTGGTCTTGCCGGCAGCCGCGCCGCCGCTTGGCATCACCGCCCGGATTCTGGTCGCGCTGGCTCTGGCCGCGATCGGCAGTGCGATCGGCATCGCCATTGCCCGCCGGGTCGCCCGGCCCAAGGTCGTGGTTCGCGAACGCAAACGCAGCAAGCTCGCTACCGTAGAAGCTCCCGCCGCGCGTCCATATGGTTCGGCCGCTGCGCAGACTGCCGAAGGCCAAATTCTCGCTCCGCGCCGACGTTCGCTGTCAATTGAGCATGACGAGGACGTTTTTGTGCCCCATGACAATGCACCGCTTCCGGGAGGAACGCCGCAGGTTCTCGACATTTCATCGGTCGGCTTCCGCGCTGAACCTGTCGAGGCACCGCTTGACCTTTCGGGTTACCCGGCACCGCCCCCGGTCGAGCCAGCTCAGCCGCCTGCCTTCGCCCCGCTGCCTGTCGCTGAAGTGCACGTCAACCACAGCGCAACCGAAGCGGCTGCCGCCGCGGCCGATGGACGCCAGGTTTTTGGCATGCCGCCGGTGACCTTAGAAGCCGAAGCGCCCAAGCAGATCTTTGGTCAGCCGGTCGAGAACGGGCAGGTCAGTCCGGAATTCGTCAAGGCCGCCGGATTCCAGACGACGGTCTTTGAAGGAGAGGAACCGAGTCCATTGTTCCCGCCGCGCGAACAAGTCGCTACGCCCGCCCCGGCCGTTCCCGCGGCCCCATTTGCAATGCCGCAGCCCTTCGCCGTGCCGGCGGCTGAAATGCCAGCCTCGTCATTCGACATGGCGCCGCAGCAGGCAATGCCGCAGGCATTCGAGCCCGCACCCGAACCGGCCCCGGTTTCCGTGGTGCCGTCGCCCGCTCCGGCTGCTACCGAACCGCTGCCCAGCCCGGCCGGACTTGGCATGGACGACCTCTCGTCCCGCCTTGCCGCTTCGATGGCGCGGCGCCGCGCGGTGCGCACCGGCACGGCCGCTGAAGCGGTTGTACCGCTTGCTGATGCTGCGGTCCCTGGTGCTCCTGCCTTTGCCGCGCCGCTGCCTGAAACGGAGTTCGTGCCGCAAGCACCGGCCGCGCCTGTACCGCAGGCCTACACGCCCGAGCTGGAGCCGACCCTGGAGGCCGAACCTGCACAAATCGCACCGATTGCGGCACCGGCTCCCGCGCCTGCCGAACAAGCCCCTGCCCCGGCGATCCCCGCGACAATGCGGCCGCTGGAGCTTGGCCAGTTCGAGGACGATGCCGAGCCGTTAGACCACCTGCTCCCGCCGCGCCATATCGCCATGCCCGAGCCTGTCCCGGCCGAGGTTGCACCGCCCCCGGTTGCCTTTGACGCCCCGACCGATTGCGCCGAGGAGCCCGCAGTAGCCGAAGACAACTATGCCTCGCTGCTGGGTATCGCGCCAGCGCCGGCACGTAGCGGCTTTGTCCGGATCGAAGAACCGGAAGCGGGAAGCGCTGCGATCGAACCCGTAGTGATCTTCCCCGGCCAGATGGCCCAGGCTGTAGCCCCTGCTTCGGCTTCGGCTTCGGCTTCGTTCCGCCCGTTCGATGCTCCGGCCAGCGCAGGCCATGGCCAGCCGGTTTCGGCCAGCCTTTCAGCTCCTGCGGTCGATCACGAAGAGGCCGACCGCGCACTGCGGATGGCGCTCGCCAACCTCCAGCGAATGAGCGGCGCCGCCTGATTCCCAGGGGGAGCAAACCCACCCCCAAATTCCTGCATAGCTATGGGGCCGGTCGCGACTGCGAACCGGCCCTTTTCGCAGTTGCAAAAACAGCTTCCTGTCGCCATGGGAGAGGTCTGCGCAATTTTTGCTGCCTTACGCGGCGGGGAATCTTGCGCTTAATTGCTGGTATTCTGCGGTTTGTTCGCGGCGCGCGCACGAATCGCGGTTTTGCCTGCTGGTACAGGAAAGAATTCGATGGGTTTCCCGGCGCCTCAGGGCCTTTATGATCCGCGCAATGAACACGACGCCTGCGGCGTGGGCTTCGTCGCCCATATCAAAGGCGCGAAAAGCCACGCGATCATTGCCCAAGCGCTTGAAATTCTGAAAAACCTCGATCACCGAGGCGCGGTCGGCGCGGACCCGTTGCTGGGCGACGGCGCTGGAATCCTGATCCAGCTGCCCGACGCGCTCTATCGCAAGTGGGCGACGGGCGAGGGGCTCAGGCTGCCCGAACCCGGCGACTATGCCGTGGCGATGTGCTTTCTCCCCCAGGACGAGACCAGCCGCGACTTCATCGTCGGGATCTTCGAAAAGTTCATCGCCAAGGAAGGCCAGCGCCTGATCGGCTGGCGCGACGTGCCGG
>CAZOSI010000130.1:0-9254 GCA_964582485.1 uncultured Novosphingobium sp. | reverse complement strand
GGCTGGCGCGATAGTCTCTGGGCCAGAATTTGAGTTCCAACGGCTTCACGGCATGGGAGAAGACATTTACGAGGAGCTCGCCCGGATCGAAGCCGAGGCCGATCATCCCCGCACCCCGGTGCGAATCTATGCCCCGGTCGGCGGGCACAAGGAATTGCTGGCCTATCTGGTCCGCCGCCTGCTGGAAAACGGTGCGAACTCCAGCTTCGTGAACCGCATGGCCGACGCCGAAGTGCCGGTGGCCGAACTGGTCGGTGATCCGGTGGCGGAGCTTGCCGCGCTTTCCCCGCGCCGCAATGCGGCGATCCCATTGCCGCGCGATATTTTCGCGGGGCGGAACAATAGTGCGGGGGTCGATCTGGCCGATCCGCTGGTGCGGGGGCCGCTTCTGGACGAACTGGCAACCCTGGCCGGACGCAGCGACTGGCAGGCTGGACCGAGCGTTGAACACAAGCGCGGTGGAACGATTTCATCAGTAGCCTCGCCCTATGACAACGGCGCCACAATCGGCCTGGTGCGCGAAGCCAGCGCAGCCGAAGTATCGGACATGATTGAGCGCGCGTTAGTTGCCCAGCCCGGCTGGGACGCGCTGGGCGGCTCTGCCCGCGCCGAGCGCTTGGAAGCTGCTGCCGACCTCTATGAAGCGCACACCAGCCAGTTCCTCTCGCTGTGCCAGCGCGAGGCTGGCAAAAGCCTGATCGACAGCGTGGCCGAGCTGCGCGAGGCGGTCGATTTCCTCCGCTATTATGCGGCTGAGGCGCGGACCCACTTCACTGCCGAGGGTACCCCCCTTCCCGGCCCGACCGGGGAAAGCAACCGCCTGACCCTGCATGGACGCGGCGCGATCGTCGCGATCAGCCCGTGGAACTTCCCGCTGGCGATCTTCACCGGGCTTGTTTCCGGGCCGCTGGCCGCGGGGAACACCATAATTGCCAAGCCGGCCGAGCAGACTCCGCTGATTGCCGCACTGGCGGTCGAGCTGATGCACCGCGCCGGAGTTCCCACCGAAGCGGTCCAGCTCGCCCCGGGTGACGGCAAGGTCGGCGCGATGCTGACCGGCGATCCGCGTATTGCCGGAGTGGCCTTTACCGGATCGACTGAAACCGCGCGGGCGATCAACCGCAGTCTCGCCAATCGCGAGGGTCCGCTCGCGACGCTGGTCGCC
Source organism: uncultured Novosphingobium sp. (assembly GCA_964582485.1). Classification (GTDB taxonomy): domain Bacteria; phylum Pseudomonadota; class Alphaproteobacteria; order Sphingomonadales; family Sphingomonadaceae; genus Novosphingobium. The sequence goes on along the minus strand of CAZOSI010000130.1, from coordinate 8,089 downwards.
GAAACCGGCGGGCAGAACGCGATGATCGTAGACAGCTCGGCCCTGCCTGAGCAGGTTACCCGCGATGTCGTTGCCAGTGCGTTTCAGAGCGCGGGGCAGCGCTGCTCAGCGCTGCGGGTGCTTTACCTGCAGGACGATGTCTACGACGGGATGCTTGAGATGATCCGCGGCGCCTTTGCCGCATTGGTGATTGGCAGTCCCGCAGATCTAGCCACCGATGTTGGCCCGGTGATCGATGCCGAAGCCAAGGCCAAGCTGGACCGCCATATTGCCGCGATGAAGCAGCGCGGCCACCAGGTCTGGCAGCGCGAACTGCCCGAGTCTTGCACAGGCGGAACCTTCGTTGCTCCGACGATCATTGAGATCGGGTCGATCTGCGAGCTGGAGAACGAGCATTTCGGCCCGATTCTGCACGTTGCCCGGTTCAAGGCCGAAGCGCTCGATCAGGTCATCGCTGATATCAACGCCACCGGCTTTGGCCTGACACTGGGTCTGCACAGCCGGATCGACGCGACCCGCCGTGTGATCGAGGCCACGGCCCGGATCGGCAATTTCTACGTCAACCGCAACCAGATCGGCGCCGTGGTCGGGAGCCAGCCGTTTGGCGGTGAAGGCCTGTCGGGCACCGGTCCCAAGGCCGGTGGCCCGCACTATCTGGCTCGCTTCGCGACCGAGCGGGTGACCTGCATCGACACCACCGCCGCCGGGGGCAACGCCAGCCTGATGGCCAGCGGATAGTTGATTGCCTTGATACCGCATCCCGCCTAGCCATTGGCAAACTGGGCAGAGGAGCGGGAACAATGCGGAAATGGGTTTTGCTGGCGGGCGCGGCTGTGGCGGTGCTGGGCGGGATCGTGGCAGTGCGCACGGTTACCTTCGCCCCCGATGCAGTTTCGGACGGCTCGGCGATCAAGGTCGCCCCGGCCGTTCCGGTCGATACCCAGCTCGCCGCCCGGCACATGAGCGAGGCCGTGCAGTTCCGGACGATCAGCAACCAGGATCCGGCGAAGAACGAACTGGCGGAGTGGGACAAGCTCCACGCCTGGCTGGCCGCGACCTATCCCAAGGCGCACGCGGCGATGCAGCAGGAGAAGCTGGGCCAGACGCTGGTCTATACCTGGACCGGTAGCGATCCCGCCGCCCAGCCGATCATCATGATGGCCCACCAGGATGTGGTCCCGGTCACCCCCGGCACCGAAAAGGACTGGAAGCACGATCCGTTCGGCGGGGTGATTGCCGAGGGCGCAATATGGGGCCGCGGGACGATCGACGACAAGGGCCAGCTTGTCTCGATGTTCGAGGCGATGGAGGCCCTCGTGGCTCAGGGTTTCAAGCCGCGCCGGACGATTTACGTGGTCGCTGGTCATGACGAAGAAGTCGGCGGTACCGGCGCTGCCGCCGCGGCGAAACTGCTCGCCAGCCGCAAGGTCAAGGCGCTGTTCACGATCGACGAGGGCGGGGTGATCACTACCGATACCCCGATGATCAACGCCCCGGCGATGATGATCGGGGTGGCGGAAAAAGGCTATGTCACCTTGCGGGTCAGGGCCGATGCGCCAGGTGGCCATTCCTCGATGCCGCCACAGGAAATCGGCACGGTCAACCTCGCCAAGGCGGTGGTCGCAATCCATGCCGACCAGCATCCGATGGAACTGCGCGGACCGGCGGCGGGCATGGTCGACGTGCTTGCCGCCAAAGCCGGCGGGACGGCCAAGGTTGCGGCGGCCAACAAGTGGCTGCTTGGCAGCCAGATCGTCTCGACCATGGCCAAAAACCCGTCCTCGGCGGCGATGGTCCACACCACAGTCGCCCCGACCATGCTGGAAGGCTCGCCCAAGGAAAACGTCCTGCCGCAGAGCGCCAATGCCTTGATCAATTACAGGATCGCGCCGTGGGATAGCTCAGCCAAAGTGCTTGAACGTGCCCGCAACGCGGCCAAGGGCCTGCCGGTGACGGTCGATTTCACCGAACGCGGCCCGCGTGAGCCTACCCCGGTATCATCGTCGACTTCGCTGGGCTGGCAACTGATTGTCGCCGCCGCCAAGGCCGGGCACCAAGGCGTGATCGCCGCGCCCTATCTGGTGGTTGCCGGCACCGACAGCCGCAGCATGACCCCGGTTTCCGACGACGTGTACCGCTTTGCCGCGATCAGCCTGTCAACCAAGGACACCAAGATGATCCACGGCACCAATGAACACATCACGCTGGCCAATCTCGACAGCGCGATTGCATTCTATACCCGCCTGATCGCGACCGCCGCCGGGTAAGGCTCTTGAGGCCTCAACCGGCTGGTCGCTTTTACACTATCCCTTGGGGACGATCACCGGCGCATCGCCGGGGCACAGCACGTTGTCGCCATAGGATCTGATCACACCGCCCGCCGCGATACTCAGACACTTTGTCGATACGATGATCTGGCTGCCTGAAACTTCGGCGGCGTTGCCGGTCCCAGAGACGAACACCCCGGCGGTCGTATTGGTGACGAACAGCGAATCATAGATCCGTGCCGTCCCCTGCAACCCGCTGGAGGTCACCCGGACGCCGTTGTTGCTGTTGGTAATGAACACGTTTTCAAGCGTAAGGTTGGCCTTGGTGGGGGTGTTGAGTGTGATCCCCGAAGTGGTGAAATTGCGGATGCTGGTATTGCGGACGACCACATCGCGCGCCTGGAGAATGTTGACGCCGGAGAGGCCGGTACCCAGCCCTTCGATATCCAGGCCTTCAAGCACGACCCGGTCCGTCGCCGCAGCATTGATCACGATCCCATTGGTGCCCGAAACCAGCACACCGGCGACCCCGCTTTCCGCCCGGATCGTGATCGACTTTGTGATCGTCACCGCGCCGAACCCGCCCGGATCGAGCGTGTTGATTTCGCCGCCGGCGGCAGTCTTGCTGATCGCACCGGCAAAGGTCTTGCAAGGCGCGGTGCGCGAGCACGGATTGGCATCGTCGCCAACGCCCGAAACCCAGGTGCGGGTGGCCTGAGCCATCGCTGGCGAGGCCTGCAGCACGAATAGTGCAGCCAGAGCCACCAGTATTTTCGTCCAGTATTTGTGCATGATTATCTCCCGTCGTGGCTTCGTCGGTCAGCAGCGACCACCTTATTTTTGTCCAACGAAGGAAATGTTCACCCGGTCCCGAGGATGTCCTCAATTCCGTCCGACTCACCCGCGCCTTGGCCCGCGTGAATGACGTCATGCTATCATCCCTCAATATCCCGTCAATTGCGCCGTGGATTGGCCTTGCTCTGCTTAATCGTCCGGTTAAACTACGCACCAAGGAGAGAGCGGAATCATGCTGGATCAAGCAACTTACGACCGACTTGTGGCCAAGGCCCGGCTGACCGCCGACCTGTTCACTTTCGATGAATTCCTGCGATATTGGGCCAAGGATCGACCCGACCAGCTGGCGCTGGATGGCGATGACCTGCGCCTCAGTTATGCCGAGCTGGAGGATACCACCGCCCGCATCGCCTCGGCGCTGCTGGCCTTGGGCCTGGGCAAAGGCGACCGGATCTGCTGGTTCGGCAAGAACAGCGTGACCTATTTCACGCTGTTCTTCGGCGCGGCGCGCGCCGGGATCGTGATGGTTCCGGTCGGCTGGCGCCTGGCTGAACCCGAAGCGGCCTTCATCATCGACAATGCCGAGGCCAAGCTGCTGTTCCTGGGCGACGGGTTCGATGCCTGTGCCAATACGCTGGGCCAGCGTCCTGGACTGATCCGCTGCTTCACCGCTGACGAGACGCGGCGCGAAGTGCTGCAAGCTCCCCGCGCTGCGTTCACTCCTTCCGGCCCCGACGATGCGGTTCTGCAGCTCTATACCAGCGGCACCACCGGCAATCCCAAAGGCGCGGTGCTCTCCAACAATAACCTGTTTGGCCTGCGCAAGGCAGGGATCGACAATCCCCAACCCTATTCGCTTTGGGACGAGGACGAGGCGGTATTGGTCGCCATGCCCTGCGCCCATATCGGCGGAACCGGCCTGGGCGTGATGGCCTTGGCTGCGGGTTTGCCAGGCGTTGTGCTGGCCGAATTCGATCCGCCGAAAGTGTTCGATGCGGTGGAGAACCGCGGCGTGACCCGCTTCTTTATCGTGCCCGCAGCGCTGCAAATGCTGCTCAATCATCCCGCTTGCGCACAAACCGATTTCAGTCGGCTTAAATACATCCTCTATGGCGCGGCGCCGATCCCGCTTGAGCTGCTGCGGCAATGCATTGCGATGTTCGGTGCCGGCTTCATTCAGGCCTATGGGATGACCGAAACCACCGGAACAGTCTGCATGCTGCCGCCCGAGGATCATTCGGCCGAAGGCAACGAACGGATGCGGTCAGCCGGAAAGCCGCTACCTGGTGTGGAGTTCGAAGTGCGCGGCAAAGCTGGCCAGGCCCTCCCCACTCGTGAGATCGGCGAGCTTTATACCCGTTCGAGCAACAACATGCTGGGTTACTGGAAGCTGCCCGAAGCCACCGCCAGCACGATGAACACCGACGGCTGGATCGCCACCGGAGATGTCGGTTATCTCGATGAAGACGGCTATGTCTTCATCTACGACCGGGCCAAGGACATGATCATTTCAGGCGGGGAGAATGTCTATCCGGCCGAAGTCGAAAGCGGCATCTATGGCCATCCCGATGTGCTTGAAGTGGCGGTGATCGGCGTACCTGATGACAAGTGGGGCGAGGCAGTCAAGGCCGTCTGCGTACCCAAGCCCGGCTGCCAAGTGGACCCGAATTCGGTGATAGCCTGGGCGCGCGAACGGCTCGCCAGCTTCAAGGTCCCCAAGACTATCGACGTTATCCCCGCCCTGCCCCGCAATCCCAGCGGCAAGATCCTGCGCCGCGAATTGCGAGAACCCTATTGGGCCGGGCGCGAGCGGCAGGTTAATTGATATTGCCCCTCGGGCTCTCCATTGCGAGGGACGAAGTCCCGTGGCAATCCAGAGTTGCTCAATCCGCCCCGGATTGCTTCGCTAGGCTCGCAATGATGATTGATTGAAGGAAAACCAGATGTCCGATCCCCTTCCTGGCGCGCAGGCGCATATCGAAGCCGCGCTGAAGCTGGCCGCCACGATTGACGACCTGCCCGCCGATACGCCGCTGATCCCGATCGCGAAGGTTGGTGTAATCGGAGCGGGCACCATGGGCGGCGGGATCACGATGAATTTCCTCTCGGCTGGCATTCCGGTGACCATCGTCGAGCAGGAACAGGCCGCGCTCGATCGCGGCGTGGGGGTGATGGGCAAGAATTACGAAGCCAGCGTCAAGCGCGGGCGGATCGAAGCGGCCGATGCTGCAGCGGCAATGGCCCGCCTCACCCCCAGCCTCAGCTTTGATGATCTGGCTGACTGCGATCTAGTGATTGAGGCGGTCTATGAATCGATGGACGTGAAGAAGGATGTCTTCGGCCGGCTCGACAAGATCGTGAGGCAAGGCGCAATCCTCGCCAGCAACACCAGCTATCTCGATGTCAACGAAATCGCTGCGGCGACGGGGCGCCCCGAGGCGGTGCTGGGGATGCACTTCTTCTCGCCCGCCAACATCATGAAGCTGCTCGAAGTTGTCCGCGGGGCCAGGACCGGCGCGAGCCAACTCGCCACGGTGATGCAGCTCGCCGGCAAGATCCGCAAGGTGCCGGTGGTCTCAGGCGTGTGCCATGGCTTCATCGGCAACCGCATGCTGTCCAAGCGCCAGGAACAAGCCAACGCGCTGCTGATGGAAGGCGCGGCCTATTACGATATCGATCAGGTCATGCTCGATTTCGGCTTCCCGATGGGGCCGTTCCAGATGGGCGACCTGGCGGGGCTCGACATCGGCTGGCACCGCGACCCTAGCAAGGTCACCACGATCCGCGAAGCGCTCTGCGCGGCGGGCCGCTGGGGCCAGAAGACCGGCAAGGGTTTTTACGACTACGCCGAAGACCGCACCCGCACCCCCTCGGACGAGGTCAAGGCGATCATTGCTGACTTCGCCGCCAAATCAGGCGTCGCCCAGCGCGAAGTCAGCAAGCAGGAGATCTTCGAACGGCTGCTCTACCCGATGGTCTCGGAAGGAGCGCTGATCCTGGATGAAGGCATCGCCCAGCGCGCCAGCGACATCGATCTGGTCTGGCTCAACGGCTATGGCTGGCCGGTCTGGACCGGCGGGATCATGTTCTGGGCCGATAGCGAAGGGCTGGGCAAGATTGTCGATGGCCTGAAGCGGCATGGGCTGCCGGTGGCGGGGCTGCTGGAGAAGCTGGCGGGAGAGGGTGGGAAGTTCTCGGGAGGCTGAATTCTGACGGGCAGCCAGCTTCATGGATGCGCTTTCCCGGCCTCAAGCAAAATCCTGTAGTTCCCCAGCGGCACAAGTGGCGTGAAACGCAAGATCAGAGGATCACGCCCTGCCGGTAAGCGATCTTTGCATCGCCTTTCGGACGTTGTCCCCTTACTGTAACTTCGACATGGGGAATGTGATCAATTCGAGTCAACAATTGGCCGATGAAAACCGCCGGGCCCATGCCGGTGTCAGCGCCAACTTCCACATGCAGCCGCCAAGCGCCAATGTCCGTCCCATAATTGCGAACAACCACGTCGCTGCCAAAAGGCTCTATGGCTACGTTCTTGATAAACGCTACTAACGAACCGGGAAGTTGGCAGGGCACCTTTGGCGGCTGTGCTGGTCGGGCTTGCGGCATGCAACCACGATACCAATTCAACCAATGTCAGCAAGGCGCCGAGTAAATACGATCTGTTTTTGGTTTAGCTATATTTGACTCATCCAATCGGATCGCTGACTTAAATTGCGCCTACCGTGCCCGCGGGATGCACTTCTCTCGAGCCAAGCCGGTAAAGGTATCGCAGTTGAACAGCACAATCTCGGCACCCGCCGGATCTCGCGCATAGCTGAACTGGAGCGCGGCGCGGGCGGCGCCAGTCAGCGGCAGTGCGGCCGGGATCACGCTGCGATCGCTCCAACCCATTACCCGGCAACTGCCTTCGCCCGGGCAGAGCTTGCGGGCCATGGCAAGCGCGCTGTCGGCTCCGGCGGCGGGGGCGACGGTGACGAAATTGGCCTTGCCCGAAGGCAGCCGCATCACCACGTCCCCCCCGGTCACTTGCGGGGTATCGCTGGGTAGCGGCGGCATGGTGACCGGGCCCATGCCGATATCGGTCGCGGGTAGGCTCTCCAGCCCCGGCATCGCCGCAGTCGCGCGCGGGCGCGCCATGAGCGCGGCGAGCGAAGGCTCACCCTGGGCATCGTAGATCTTGCGCCAGGATTTGACCGAGCCCCAATATCCGGGCCAGCGCAGGAACAGGTGGGTTTCGACCTGGGCGATCTTCTGCAGCTTGGGGCTCCACCACGGGAACACCCAATCGGTGTGGTAATGGGTGGCATAGCCGACCACAGGGAAGACAAACCCTTTCAGCGCCTGGTCGGCGCGGGCGCGGGCGGCTGCCCAACTGGCCGGATCATATTGCCGCGCCAGCGAGCCGTCGCAGGTGAAGCTAAACTGGCAACCAGTGGCACGCTCGGACCCTTCGAACACCACCCCGCAGACCGAATTGGCAAAGGCGGGATGGCGCGAACGGTTGAGCACAACCTGAATCACTGCGCGCTGGCCGGGATCGCTCGATCCGGCTTCGGCCATGGCCGCGAGCGCCAGGCAATCGCGGGCATTGGTGAAATCGGTGTCGGACCCGTTGAAACGGTAAGGCGGCGCGGGATCGAGATGTCCACCAACAAAGGGAATTGCCGCATTCTGCGCACGTGGATCGGCCGAACCGGGCAATGGCAGGGTGGTGAAGTTCGGGGGAGGCATGGCAGACGGACTGCCGGGCAAGGCGGCAAGTTGGGTCACGATCTCATCGGCGCTGCCCGGCGCAACCATGGCTTCAGCGGTACCGTCGGGCGCGAACCGGAAGTTGGCCCAGATCAGCAGCAGCAGCGGCAGCAGCGCCAGCAAGGCGACGGTCATGCGGCGATTCAGCGGATCGTCCATGTCAGCCTTCCGTTGCGCCTACCCGACAAGACAAAACCCCGCCGAAGCGGGGTTCTGGTGGTTGCGGGGGTAGGATTTGAACCTACGACCTTCAGGTTATGAGCCTGACGAGC
>CAZOSI010000129.1:0-9274 GCA_964582485.1 uncultured Novosphingobium sp. | reverse complement strand
ATCGAACCAGGTCATCAGGAAGTAGAGCGTGTTGCCGACCATCTCGGCCTCAAGGCTCGCCGGGTTATGCGGCGAATGGCGCGCGAAATTGGCCCGGCTATCGGGAAAACGGGCATAGAACAGGTCGATCACCGGCTGGGTCACATCGCCCAGCACCTCGGCCGCGCGGCCCAGCCCTGCCTCAATCAGTTCTTGTTTGCCGTGCGTCATGCCGCCTCCCCGGTCCCTGTTAGGTCACCAGGGAGGCTTTGGTCATGACATTTATCAATCAATCCGTCAGCCAGTTGCCGTGGAAGCCCGGCGGAATGCGGTGCGGGATATGAACCGAGGCGACTGGCGGTGCGGCGATGTTGCTGGCGTCGAGGATCACCAGGTCGGTCGTCTCGTTGGCAGCATCGATGACATAGCCCATCAGCCAGCCGTCACCTTCCACCGCATCGGCGCTGCGCGGCACGAAGACGAATTCGCCCGGGACCCGGTTTGGCCCGAAATCACAGACCTGGCGTTCGCCGGTCTGGAGGTCATGCCGGTAGAGCGGCTGCGCGCCCAGAAAGGCTGCATCGCCATCTTCGGCGATCCCGATAGTCCAGGCATAGCGATAAGGCTGACCGAAAAAGCGCTCGTCTGGTCGCGGAAACTCCTGCGGCGTGCTGTCGACCGTGCGCCGCTCGACTTTTCGAGCCGCCGGATTGGCAACCCAGCGCTCAAATCCGGCAGGCTTGCCATTCGGTCCCTCCGGCCCTTCGGAGAACATCGTTTCATAAACCGCACAATCGATGATCACCTTGCCATCGGCGTCTTCGTAAGCATTGGCGACATGAAAAACATAGCATGGGTCAACATCGCACCAGGTAATCTCGTCAGCAGTGCCAGTCTTTGGCAGCAGGCCTACCCTGGCTTTGTGATCGGGATTCCAGGAAAACGGAAAGCGCTGCCCCGATATCAGTAATCTCATCGAGAATGTGACCGGCAAATCAAAAATCAACACATAGTTCGCCGTAATCGCGCATTCATGGATCGATGGCCCATGCTCGACCGGGATTTCAACCTGCCTTTCAACTTTCCCTTCGCTCGAAAGCACGACGTGCCAGACCCGATCCGGCGTCGTCGCATCATAAGTGATTGCATGGAATGCGCCGGTTAAGGGATCTTCATGCGGGTGGGCACTGAATGGTGCAGTCAGAGTTCCGCCAAAATCGGTATAGGCAACGCTTTCAAGATTTTCATCGAGCACCACCGGATTTGAACCCGACTCAACAATTGCGGTGATCTGGCCGGCAAATTGAACGACATTGGTATTGACCCCATCGCGCTGACTGCGGCGCGGGCCTGGCGCTGCCTTGGGCCCTCCGGCCGCTTCGAGCATCTGGCTGCGAATGTAGCGGTTGCGGTACCATTCGGCCTTGCCATCCTTCAGCCGCACGCCGTGAACCATGCCGTCTCCAACAAACCAGTGGTGGCCGCGCGGGTCTGGCTTGAACGGGTTTGGTCCGATCCGGACATAGCGCCCGGACAGCTGGGCCGGGATTTCACCGGTGACTATCAGGCTCTCGAGCGTCAGCTCATCATGAATCGGAGTGTGGATACCGGTGAGGAATGGATGGTCGGCCTTGTCGTCCATCTTGGCACGGTTGAATCCGGCAACGGCGGTTATGCCTTTGGTCACGACTCCGCGGATCAGGGTTTCAACTGCGCTTGCCATGTTGCGAATCTCCAACTAATGTTTCTGCTGTAAACATAGGGGCTATGGTAACAGTGTCAACATCGAAAGCTTACCACCACGGTGATTTGCGCGCGGCGCTGGTTGAAGCTGGCCTGAAAGCGCTCGAAGAGCAGGATATTGGTGAAATTTCACTGCGCCAACTGGCCCGCGAAGTCGGCGTTTCGCCGACTGCAGTCTATCGCCATTTCCCTGACAAGGATGCTCTGATGGCCGCTCTGGCCCAAGCGGGTATCGCTCAAATGGCTGCCTGGCAGAAAGACGCAGCCCAGGATGCTGGCGCGTCCGACGCCTTCGCCGCGACCGGCCGCGCCTATGTCCGTTGGGCGCTTGCCAACCCTTCATTGTTCCGGCTGGTTTTCGGCCAGTGCCGCGAAGTGGGGCAAACGGTCTTCGGCGACAACGATGCCGCTCGGATGCTGCGGGCCAATGCGCAAGTCACGGCTGGCGATGAAGCCGGAGCCCAGCGCCTGATGCTCCAGGCCTGGGCAGTAGTCCACGGGCTCGCCATGCTGATACTCGATGGCCAATTGCCTAACGATGAGGCGATGATCGACCGCGTAATCGACGCGAAGACCCTGTTCAGGGCCTAGCGTAAACCAGTTCTCCGCCGACCCGGGTTTGTCTCACAGTGATTCCATCGATCAGGTCAGGCCGGGTCCGGGTGATATTCTGTGACCGAACGATCATGTCAGCGAATTTTCCGACCTCCAGCGAGCCTTTTTGCGCCTCTTCACCCATGCTCAGCGCCGACCAGATGGTCATCACCCGTAGCGCCTGATCGAGCGTCAAAGCCTCTTCGGGTAGGAATACCTGGCCATCCTTCTGCATTCGGGTCAGCATCGCCTCGATATGCATGAAGGGGTTGCCCGCGCTGCCGCGCCGCTCAGCACGGCCAGCAAGGCAGCCGCACTGAATTGAGTCCACGTGTTTCCGTTCAAGAGATCCAATTTTTGTCCCTTTCTGAAAACGTCTTACTGCCGGGCCCAGTCATGCTCAGCCAGCCGCTCCGAACCGCGCCGCCGCGCGCTTCAGCCCTTCGACCAACGCCCCGAAGAACAGCCCCGCGACGACGGTCGAAAGCGCCAGTTCGGCAAAATCGACCTTGAGCTGGATCAGCGGTGCGGCGGCGACGGTCAGAAACAGCATGGCCGCTGCATTGAACAACATCGGCAACAGGTTGATGACCTGGAGATAGATTGCCGCGATCATTATCAGCAGCCCGATAATCGTCCCGGTAAAGCCCATTTGCTGGGTCAGCCAGACAACCTGCCAGGCCAGCGCGATACCGACCAGTGCCCCGGCGATCGTTGCGGGCATACGCTTGATCTCAAGCTGCTCCAGATTAGCCCAGTGCCACAGCAGCAGGAACCCGCCAAACAGGGTCAGGTCCGAAAACAGCATCGTGCCAAGGACCGCCCAGGCGAGCACCAGCACCACCACAATGGCGACAATACCAAGACCCGCCACCGGACCAGGCACCGCAGCCGGCGCCGCATTCGAATCGTTCATGATAGTCCCCTCCGCCCGCGCGCTGATTGCATGCCGGGTGCCGCAACAGACCGGAAATGTCGCGGCGACGCAAGCCGACACTGATCAGGCCGGCAGCAACAGCGATCCGTCACCGTAGGAATAGAACCGATAATCCTTCGCAATCGCATGGGCATAGGCCGCCTGCATCCGCTCCAGCCCGATCAGCGCGCTGACCAGCATGAACAGCGTCGATTTGGGAAGGTGGAAGTTGGTGACCAGCCCGTCGATCGCCTTGAATCGATAGCCCGGGGTGATGAAGATCGCGGTATCCCCGGCGAAAGGCTGGATCACTCCTGCCTCATCGGCAGCGCTTTCAAGCAGGCGCAAGGAGGTTGTGCCGACCGCGATGATCCGGCCTCCAGAGCGTCGGACAGCATTGAGCCGTGCGGCCACTTGGGGCGAGATGCTGCCCCATTCGGCGTGCATCTGGTGGTCCTTGGTATCGTCGGCCTTGACCGGGAGAAAGGTACCCGCGCCGACATGGAGCGTCAGCGCTTCGTGACCTATCCCGGCAGCTGCCAGCGCTGCCATCAATGTCGGCGTAAAGTGCAGCGCAGCCGTCGGCGCGGCCACCGCCCCATCCTTGGCCGCGAACATGGTCTGGTAATCGCTGCGGTCCTGATCGTCGATCGAACGTTTGCCGGCAATGTAGGGCGGAAGCGGCACTTGCCCTGCGCGGTCGAGCAGCACTTCAACCGGTTCGGCCCCGGCAAAGGCCAATGTCCAGCTGCCATCGGCATGGCGCATCTCGGCCGTTGCCGAGACACCAGCGGCGAATTCGATCGTATCGCCGTCGTTCAGCCGCTTGGCATTTCGGACAAAGGCTTGCCAGCGGCGCAGGTCGATCCGCTTGTGCAGCGTCGCGCCGATCCGGGCCTGGCCGCGATATCCTTCAAGCTGGGCCGGAATTACGCGGGTATCATTGAAAACCAGCACGTCACCAGAGCGAAGCTGAACCGGCAGGTCACGCATGGTGAGATCGCGAAACGGCTCCAAACCCGGCACGACCAGCATCCGCGCCGCATCGCGCGGCCGTGCCGGACGCAAGGCGATCCGCTCGGACGGAAGTTCGAAATCGAAGAGGTCGACGCGCATAATTCCTCGCCATCCCGGGCTTGACCGGGGTCGCTGGAGTCGCGGCGGTTCCCGGAGGCCAGCGGTCCCGGGTCAAGCCCGGGACGACGTCAGATCAATTCGATTTCGAATTGCTCAGCATATCGGCAGTGATCGCCGTCGGAGCGGGCGCGGCGATCGCCGGGCGCGGCTTGTTTTCCGAAAGCATCGAAGCCTGGACAATCTTGGTCGGGTTGGCCGGCGGCTCGCCCATGGCGATCCGGTCAACCACATCCATGCCCTGAATCACCCGCCCGAAATTGGTGTAGCGGTGATCCAGCGCGAAGCGCGGGTAGAACACGATGAAGAACTGGCTGTTGGCGGTGTCCGGCGCATCGGTCCGCGCCATCGAGATCGTTCCGCGCACGTGCGGCAGGTAATTGAATTCGGCCTTGAGGTCCGGCAGCGGCGATCCACCCTGCCCGGTCCCGGTCGGATCGCCAGTCTGGGCCATGAAACCGTCGATCACCCGGTGAAAGATGATTCCGTTGTAAAAACCCTGTTTGGTCAGGGTCTTGATCCGCTCCACATGGCCGGGCGCCCAGGCTGGCATCAGGCGGATCAGCACGCGGCCGCCATTCGACAGGTCCAAAACCAGGATATTGTCCGGATCAACCGTAACATCGGGGGTGACAACCGCCGAGATCGCCGGCGCTGCGGGCGCGAGCGGCTCCTTCTTTTTCGCTACCGCAGGGGCTGCAGCCAGCGACAGGCTGAGAATGAGAGAGGCAATCAGTCGGCGGTTCATGGATCAGGATTCTCGCAGATTGGCAGGTAATGCGCGGCGGGATAGCGCCCCGTGGCTGTCATGGCAATGAACGGAAACTAGTCGTCCCCGGCAGTCACGCGTTGGCGATTCGCGACACCACGTCATCGCGCACGGCCGGGCTGACGAACTTGGAGATATCGCCGCCGTACTTGGCGATTTCCTTCACCAGCCGCGAAGCGATCGGCTGGAGCGCAACGTCGGCCATCAGGAACACGGTCTCGACGTCGTGATTCAGCTGCCGGTTCATGCCGGTCAGCTGATATTCGTATTCGAAGTCGGTCACGCCGCGAATCCCGCGGATCACCACCTGGGCGTTCATCGCATCGGCAAAGTCCATCAGCAATGAATTGAAACCGACCACCCGGATCTTGGCATTGCCGACCCGCGCCACTTCGCGTTCGACCATCGCGATCCGCTCATCATCGCTGAACATCGGTGATTTTGCGATATTGGTTGTCACCCCGATGATCAACTCATCGACCAGCTTGGCTCCGCGCTCAATAATGTCCATGTGGCCCAGAGTGATCGGATCGAATGTGCCGGGGTATACCCCGATGCGCCTGGTCATCTAGTGGTCCCTCTCCACAATATAACGCGCCACTGCACGCAGCAGCTCTGCCTCTTGCCCGTATGAGCCAAGATGCGCAATCGCCTGGCGGCTCAGCGCCGCAGCCTGGTCACGGGCGCGGCTTTCGCCAAGAACGGCGATAAAGGTCTGCTTGCCGGCTTCGGCATCCTTTCGCAGCGCCTTTCCGGCCTTTGCCTCGTCCCCGGCGTGATCGAGCAAGTCATCCGCAATCTGGAAAGCCAGGCCGATATCGCGGGCATAGCCTTTGAGGTGCGTGCGCCCCTCCGGCGCAACCTTGCCCATCACCGCGCCCATCTCGACCGCAGCGGAAAGCAGCGCCCCGGTCTTGAGCTGCTGCATCCGCGTGATTGCCGGAAGGTCAAGCGCCTGCCCTTCCCCTTCGATATCGAGCACCTGCCCACCAACCATGCCTTGTGCGCCCGACGCCAGGGCCAGTACCTGAACCAGCTCGGCCCTGACGAAAGGGTCGCCGCTGGTCGCGGGATCGGACAAGACCTCGAACGCGAAGGCTTGCAACGCGTCGCCGGCCAGCACCGCCATGGCCTCACCAAAGGCTTTGTGCGTGCTCGGCTTGCCGTGGCGCATGGCGTCGTTGTCCATGCAGGGCAGATCGTCATGGACCAGCGAATAGGCATGGACCGCTTCAATCGCCACAGCCGCACGCAAGGCCTGGCTGCGATCGGCGCCGTGCATTACGGCTGTCGCGGTCAACAACAGCGGACGCAGCCGCTTGCCCCCGCCTATCGCGGCATGGCGCATTGCTGCACCCAACTTGCCTTCTCCCGGGAGAAGGGCGTCGAACATCGCGTCAACATCGCGGGCAATTGCCGCGAGCGCATCGGCAAGCAGCGGTTCAGCCGGCATCGAACGGCTGGGTACTGGCGGCCTGGCCATCAGCACCGGCAACAATTTTTTCAATCCGCAACTGCGCGGCATCAAGCCTGGCCTGGCAATGCTTGCGCAGTTTTTCGCCGCGCTCGTAAAGATCCATTGTCGCATCAAGCGGTACTTCGCCGCTTTCCAGTTTGCGCACGATGTCTTCCAGCGCGCGCAGCGCATCCTCGAAGGACAGGCCGGCAATCTCGGGATCGGTCTCGCTCATGGCATCGACCATTGACCGCGCGCGCCGCAACGGTCAAGTTAGGAAGGCACGGAGCGCATTGCTCCCGGGGAGAATTCTTGATGTTCAAGTGGTACCTTGCCTACCCGATCGTAGGCGCGCTTTTTCTGGTTCTGGATATGATCTGGTTGCGATTTGCGACCCCGCTGCTCTATCGCCCTGCGCTGGGCGAGCTGCTGACCGACAAGTTCCGGATTGCTCCGGCAATTGCGTTCTATATCATCTATTTCGCTGCCCTGACCCTGTTTGCGGTGGCCCCCGGCACCCTGCTCGCGCCGACCAACTATGGCGTGGCGATCGCTGCCGGTTTCGGCGCCGGGCTGGGACTTACTGCCTATGCCACCTACAACCTCACCAACATGGCAACGCTCAAGAACTGGCCAATTGAAATGACCCTGGTCGATATCGCCTGGGGTACGGTCAGCAGCGGCCTTGCGGCCGGCCTCGCCACTTTGGCGATGATCAAGATCCAGGGCTGATAGGCGATGTTCATCGGGCACTGGGCACCGGCGCTGGCAGTTGCGGCACGGCGCCCGGCCCCCCCGACGATCGGCGTGTTGTTCATCGCCGCCCAGCTGGTTGATTGGGCGTTCTTCGGCCTGCTGCTGGCGGGGGTAGAGCACATGCGCTTTTCCCCCGGGATCAGCGTGATGAACCCAATGGATCTCTATCACATGCCCTTTACCCACAGCTTGCTGGGTGCGGCGGTTATTGCCACAGTGTTCGGAGCCGCAGTGCTGGCGGCAACGCGCAATCGCGGTGCGGCGCTCGCGACCGGGGCAGTGGCGTTATCGCACTGGTTGCTCGATCTGCTGGTACACGTGCCGGACCTGACCCTGGCCGGAAGTCAGCCGAAGTTGGGTCTTTCGCTGTGGAACTATCCGTACCTTGAAATGCCGATCGAACTGGGCATCACGTTTGGCGCATTGTGGCTCTATGCCCGCAATCGTCAGCCCGCCGCCGCACGGGTCTGGATGCTGGCCGCAGTGCTGCTGCTGCTCCAGGCAGTCAACTGGTTTGGCCCGGTCGAGCCCCAAGTGAGCGCAGGCACCAGCCTGCTCTCCTTCTTCGCCTTTGGCCTGGTCACATTGGCGGCATGGTGGATGGGCAAAAGCGCCAGGGCCTGACGCCTTGAGCGTCAGCCGCCTTCGTTGATCACCTGCACGAACAGCATGATGATCTCGACGAGGAGGATCAGGGACTGGGCCATAATGATGTAGGCGAACAGCCAGAAGTTCAAAGTCATCACCCCGAACACCACCCCGATAAAGCACAGTCCGAGGTGGAACCAGCCATGAAGATGCTGGTTGAGATAGAAACGGTGAATGCCTGTAAAACCAAGGAAAAAGCACAACAGAATTGCCACGAACAGGTTCTTGTCGCTTTTGGATCGGTAGAACGAATCCTGAAATGCCGAAATGTCGCCGTTGTATTTTGCCATGCGCGGTCCCCAAATTATCGGTCGAAGCTAGATTCAAAAAGTTAAGGTATTGATGCCGGCTTGGCTGCCCACTGCACCGCAGGGCCGGCGCACAGAAATCCCCGCTTACGGCACCTAGAGGGCTAGCCCGAATCCCCCTGCCCCGCTATGCGCCCGCGCATGGCCGAGATTACTCCCGAAGTCGTCGCCCAGCACGGGCTTTCCGAGGATGAATACCAGCGCGTGCTCCATGCGCTCGGGCGCGAGCCGAATATGGTCGAGCTGGGGATCTTCTCGGTCATGTGGTCCGAGCATTGCAGCTACAAATCGAGCCGGATCCACCTCAAGAAGCTGCCCACTGAGGCTCCCTGGGTGATCTGCGGCCCGGGCGAGAATGCCGGCGTGATCGACATTGGCGATGGCCAGGCCGCGATCTTCAAGATGGAAAGCCACAACCACCCCAGCTACATCGAGCCCTACCAGGGCGCGGCGACCGGCGTGGGCGGGATCCTGCGCGATGTTTTCACCATGGGCGCGCGGCCGGTGGCGAACATGAACGCGCTGCGCTTTGGCCGGCCCGACCATCCCAAGATGAAGTCGCTGGTCAAGGGCGTGGTTGCTGGCATCGGCGGCTATGGCAACTGCGTCGGCGTGCCGACTGTCGGCGGCGAAACCAACTTCCACCCCGCCTATGACGGCAACATCCTGGTCAACGCAATGACCGTCGGCGTCGCCGATGCCGACAAGATCTTCTATTCCGCCGCCACCGGGATCGGCAATCCGATCGTCTATGTCGGCAGCAAGACTGGCCGTGACGGAATCCACGGCGCGACCATGGCCAGCGCCGATTTCGGCGAGGATTCGGAAGAAAAGCGCCCGACCGTGCAGGTCGGCGACCCGTTCACCGAAAAGCTGCTGATCGAGGCTTGCCTCGAACTGATGGCGACCGATGCCATCGTTGCGATCCAGGATATGGGCGCGGCCGGGCTGACCTCTTCCAGCGTCGAAAT
>CAZOSI010000128.1:2259-9384 GCA_964582485.1 uncultured Novosphingobium sp. | reverse complement strand
GATATGGAAGGCGAAGCTGGAAACCGTGCTGACACTGGACCTATTGACTCTTGTGCGCTCGGTGAAGTTCTAGCTTGGTGACCTTACCGGCAGCATTTCGTGGCAGTTCGTCTATGAATGAAATCTGGCGGGGCACTTTGTAATTTGCCATGTTTTCACGCGACCATGAGATGATCTCGGCCTCGGTCAGGGCCATTCCGGAACGGAGCACGACAAGGGCCTTGCCGACTTCACCCATCCGGTCATCAGGTACGCCGATCACCGCAACCATAGCGACCGCAGGATGTGCGGAAAGCAGCTTTTCGACCTCGGCCGGATAGACGTTGAACCCCCCTGAAATGAACATATCCTTCATCCGGTCGGTTATCCTGACATAGCCGTTCCCGTCCATGGTGCCGATGTCGCCGGTGTGGAGCCAGCCTTCGGCATCGATTGCCTCAGCCGTGGCGGCGGGATCGTCAAGATAGCCCTTCATCACGCCGGTTCCCCGCACCCGGATTTCGCCGATTTCTCCGCGTGGCAATTCGCGCCCGTCATCCCCGGCAATGATCACCTCGTTACCCGGGATCGCCGCGCCGCAAGTCTGGGCGATGGTCTCGACCGGATCGCCCGGACGGCATGAGGTGATGTTGACGCATTCGGTCATGCCATAGGCGGTGATGATGTCCTTCATCCCCAGCTCGGTGCGGATCCGTTCGATCAGCACGGGCGGAACGGTTGCCGCTCCGGTAGTGCCGCCGCGCAGCGAACTGCAATCGAAGGGCTGCTTTTCCAGCTCGCTCAGCAGCATCTGGAAGATCGTCGGCGGCCCTGGCAGGAAAGCGATGCGCTCCTGCGCGATCAGCCGCACCGCCTCGGCCACGTCGAACTGCGGCATCGGCACCATCACCGCGCCTGCGATCAGGCAGGCAACCCAGCCGACTTTCATCCCGAAGGAATGGAAGAACGGGTTGGCGATCAGGTAGCGCTCGCCATGCGCCAGGCCGGTATTGCCGATCCATACGCCCACCTGCGGCAGGACCCGGCCATAGGTCATCATCACGCCCTTGGGACTGCCAGTCGTGCCCGAGGTGAACATGATATCGGAAATGTCGTCCGGCCCCAGCCGCGCCATGGCTGCATCCACCGCCGGATCGTTGGCCCCTTGACCCTTCGAGGCAAAGTCGCCCAGGCTTTCAAGCAGGACAGTGTGTTCCAAGTCCGGAAGGACTTCGTCGGCCAGCAGCGTGAGGTAGTCGATCCCCAGGAAGTCGCCGACGGTCAGCAACATCCGCGTCTTGGTGCGGCGCAGGATATCGCCCGCCTCGCGGCCTTTCAGCCGGGTATTGAGCGGCACTACTGCTGCGCCACAAATCTGCGCTGCCACTGCCGCAACCACCCATTCACGGCGGTTGGGAGCCCAGATCGCGACCCGCTCGCCCGGCTTTATCCCGGCGGCCAGGAAACCTGAAGCGGCGGCCCGACATTCCTGCCAAAGCTGGGCAAAGGTCCGCGTCTCGCTGCCTTCGATCAGTGCCAGCTCATTGCCCCAGCGCCGTGCGGCGGCCTCGGCGGCGTGCGGGATCGTCAGGGGCAGCGCTTCAGCCATGCATGTTGCCCGGGCCGAAATAGGCCTGCATCTGCTTGACCTTGCCGGCCTCATCGAAAGCAAAGGTATCGATCACGTCGATCGCCATGTCCTTGCCGCCCCAGTTGAGGCGGACTTGCATGGCGAAGGCGGCATGCGCCGTCGCCACGCGCACCGGCCCTTGCAGCACCAGCTTGGCCCCGGTCGCCATCGATTCGGTATAGAATTGCAGGATCGCAGCCTTGCCGACCTTGGGCGAGCTGCCGATCGGATCGTCGATCACCGCGTCGTCGCCAAAGATCGAGGCGGCCAGCGCCGGGTCTTGCTTGTCGAAGGCTTCGACATAGGTGTGGACGGCTGCTTCCATCGCTTCGGGTGTGGGCATCGTTCTACTCCGGAAAATAACGGCTGATGGTGTCGACCACGCAGGCGGGCTTGTCGCTGCCTTCGATCTCGACCGTGACGCGCACGACCGACTGGATCGCACCCTTGATCTCTTCAACGCCGACAATTTCGCCCACGCCGCGGATCCGGCTGCCGACCTTGACGGGGCTGAGGAACCGCAGCCGGTCCGCGCCGACGTTCACCGCATGGGTGAAGCCGCGAACTTCGATCAGATCGGGGAGGAAGTAGTTGACCAGGCTCATGGTTAGGTAACCGTGGGCGATGGTTCCGCCGAACGGGCCGTCCTTGGCGCGCTCGACATCGACATGGATCCACTGGTGATCGCCGGTTACGTCGGCAAAGCCATTGACACGGGTTTGGTCGATAGCCAGCCAATCGGTCGGACCAAGCTTGGTGCCCTCCTGCCCGATCAGGTCGCGGGGACTTTCGTAAATCTTGGCCATGGTCACGCCCGCTGGCTGGAGACCGAGAGCACTTCGCCGGTCATATAGGAGGACAGATCAGAGGCCAGGAACATCATCACGTTGGCCACTTCCCAGACCTCGGCGGGCCGCCCGAAGGCCTCTTTCGAGGACAGTTCGGCCAGTAGTTCGTCGGTGGTGACCTTGGCCAGGAAGGCATGCATCGCGATTGAAGGCGCAACCGCGTTGATCCGCACGTTGTGCTCGGCCGCCTCGACCGCCGAACAGCGGGTGAAGGCCATCACGCCGGCCTTGGCAGCGGCATAGTGCGCCTGGCCCTTCTGCGCCCGCCAGCCCAGCACCGACGCGTTGTTGACGATCGCGCCGCTGCCTTGCGCATACATCGAAGGCAGGAACGCCCGCGTCATCCGGAACACCGAATTGAGTGTGACGTCGAGCACCCGGAACCACTGATCGTCGGTCATCTCGACCACCGACACTTCACCGCCAAGCCCGGCATTGTTGATCAGCACATCGACCCGGCCAAGCTCTGCCAAGGCAGCAGCGTGGAGCGCATCGACCTGGTCCTGGCTGGTAACATCGCAGACCACCGTGGCGGGCCGCGCGCAGCCCACTTCCGCCGCGATCCGGTCAGCCGCTTCGCCAAGGCGGCGTTCGTGGAAATCGCTGATCAGGACAGTCGCGCCCTCTTCGGCGGCACGCTTGGCGGCGGCATAGCCGATCCCGGTGCCGGCGGCGGCGGTGACCACCACGGTCTTCCCCTTGAGCAGCCCGCGCGGCTCCGGGTAGGCTGGAACTGGCGCTGCCATCACACGTCTCCCCTGGGTTCGCGCGGCATGCCGAGGCCCCGCTCGGCGATCAGGTTGCGCTGGATCTGGTTGGTGCCGCCATAGATTGTATCGGCGCGGCTGTAGAGGAACAGGTTGGGCAGCGTGTCCCATTCATAGTCCGCGCCTTCAGCCACTTCGCCGGCCTGGCCCAGCACGTCCATCGCCAGCTCGCCAAGGCCACGCCGCCAGGTCGCCCACTGGATCTTGTAGGTCAGCGCCGCACCGTCGATCTTGGAATGGTCGGTGTTGGAGAGCATCCTGAGAGCGCCGTAACGCATCAGCCGCAGGCCGATCTCGGCCTTGGCTATCCGCTGGCGGATCAGCGGGTCATTGGCCGAGCCATTTGCCTTCGCAGCGGCGATCAGCTCGTCGAGCTCGTTGCGGAAGGCCATTTGCTGGCCTAGCGTGGAAACCCCGCGTTCAAAGGCGAGCAGCCCCATCGCGATCTTCCAGCCCTCACCCACCGCACCGATCAGGCTGTCCTCAGGGCAGCGCGCATCGGTGAAGAAGGTCTCGTTGAATTCGGCATCGCCGTTGATCTGCTTGATCCCACGGATCTCGATCCCCGGCTGGTCAATCGGCATCATCAGGAAGGTGAGCCCCTTGGGGCCCTTGGTGCCTTCCTCGGTGCGGGTGACGACGAAGATCCAGTCGGAAATGTGCGCCAGGCTGGTCCAGATCTTCTGGCCGTTGACCACCCATTCCCCGTTTTCCAGTCGGCCTTTTGTCCGCACTGAGGCCAGATCTGATCCGGCACCCGGTTCGGAAAACCCCTGACAGAAAATCGTCTTGCCGGCCGCGATATCGGGCAGGAAGCGCGCTTTCTGTTCTTCGGTCCCGAACGTCAGGATGGTCGGTCCGGCGAGTTCGATGCCGATGTGGTTGACGCGGCCCGGAACACCCGCGCGGGCATATTCCTCGGCAAAGATCACCTGCTCGGCCAGCGTCGCATCGCGCCCGCCCCATTGCCTGGGCCAGCCGATACACGACCAGCCGTGCTCGCCCAGATGCTGTTCCCATTCCTTGCGGCGTTCGGGGCTGGCAGTGAGCTTGGTGATGCCCTTGATGTCCTTGAAGGGCCCAGCCATCTGGGCCTGCAGCCAATCGGCGCATTCGGCGCGAAAAGCCTCTTCTTGCGCAGTGAAACCCAGTTTCATGCCGCTTCTCCCAGCACCAGCGTAGCGATCCGGTCGCGGTGGGCATTGCCGCTCCCCAGCATCGATTGCAGCGCTCTCGCCCGCTTGAAGAACAAGTGCGCGTCATGCTCCCAGGTAAAGCCGATCCCGCCGTGGAGCTGGATCATGTTGCCAGCACACATGAAGGCAGTGTCGGCGGCAAAGCTCTTGGCGGCGTGCAGTGCCAGCTCCGCCTCATCGGAACCCTCATCGACCGCACAGGCCGCCCAATAGACCGCCGAGCGGGCCTGCTCGATCTCGATCACCATGTCGGCCAGCCGGTGCTTGTAGGCCTGGAACGAGCCGATCGGACGGCCGAACTGGACGCGTTCCTTGGCATAATCGACAGTGCGAGCCAGCGCGGCCTGGGCCACGCCCAGCGCCTCTGCGGCAGCGCAGATCCAGCCGGCCTCATGCGCGGCCTGCAGTGCCGCGGGGCTATCGGGCAGCGGATCGCCGGGTGCGCCGTCAAGCGTCACCGTGGCGAAGGGGCGGGTCTGGTCCATCGTGGTCTCAGCGGTAATCGCAACCCCCGGTGCATCAGCGCGAACGATCCACAGGCCGGTTCCGGCGCGCAGCACGAAGACATCCGCTACCGCGCCGTGGGCCACGAATTTGTAAGTGCCGGTCAGAGCATTGCCTTCAGCCACGACGCTGTTCGAGCCCGAGCAGGCGGCGATCACGTCACCGCCCAGCATGCCCGGCAACCATTCGCCTTGCTGCGCAGCGCTGCCCCCGGCGGCAATGGCCCGCGCGGCCATGGCATGGCCCAGCAACGGCACGGCCGCAACCTGTGCGCCTGCCGCCTCGGCGACGATCGCAAATTCGACCATGCCAAGCCCGGCCCCGCCCAGGGCCTCAGCCACGCCGATTCCGCCCAGACCAAGTTCGGCGCAAAAGCTGGTCCACAGTGCGCGATCGATCCCTTCGCCCGCCATCGCCTTGCGCGTACGATCAGAGGTGGCGTGCTCGGCAAAGAAGCCCTGCACGGTCTCCGCGATCATCGCCTGTTCGTCGGTGAATGCGAAATGCATTACGCTGTCCCCCAGACCTTGCGTGGGGGCACCCGTTTGGCGATCAACTCAGCCACGGCATCGCCAACATCCGCCGGTTCCCACTTCGCGCCCTTGTCCACAAAGGGCCCCTCGCGCCAGCCGTCTTCCAGCATGATCTTGCCGCCTTCCAGCTCGAACACGCAGCCGGTGACATCGGCGCTTTCGGCCGATCCCAGCCAGACCACGGTGGGCGCGATGTTGGCCGGGTCCATCACGTCGAAGGCCTGGCCTTCGGTCGCCATCTTGTCGGCAAAGGCCTGCTCGGTCATCCGGGTGCGGGCAGACGGTGCGAGCGCGTTCGCAGTGACGCCGTAGCGGCCCAGCTCCGCCGCCTGGACCAGCGTCAGCGAAGCAATCCCGCCCTTGGCAGTCGAATAGGCCGCCTGCGCGATTGAGCCTTGCAGGCCCGCTCCGCTCGAGGTGTTGATGATCCGCGCGTCGGGATTGGTGCCGCCCTTCTGCTTCTCACGCCAATAGTTCACCGCATGGCGCGCCAGGCAGAAATGCCCGCGCAGGTGCACGTGCATGGTCGCGTCCCATTCCTCCAGCGTAGCGGAAACAAACATCCGGTCGCGCACGATCCCGGCGTTGTTGACCACCACGTGGAGGTCGCCGAACGCATCGAGTGCGGCCTGAACGATCCGCCCGGCGGCGTCCCAATCGGTGATGTCCTCGTAATTGGCGACAGCCTGGCCGCCAGCGGCCTTGATCTCCTCCACCACCGCGTCTGCAGCCGAAGTGTCTCGGCCTTCGCCGCTCAGCGAAGTGCCGATATCGTTGACCACCACGTTGGCGCCCTCGGCCCCGAAAGCGAGCGCATAGGCCCGCCCCAGTCCGCGCGCGGCGCCGGTGATGATGACGGTTCGGTTGTCGCAAATTCCCATCACAGCCTCTCGATGATCGTGACGTTGGCCTGGCCGCCGCCTTCGCACATGGTCTGCAGGCCATAACGGCCGCCGGTGGCTTCGAGCGCGTTTAGCAAGGTGGTCATCAACCGCGCGCCGGTGGCTCCCAGCGGGTGGCCTAGTGCGATTGCCCCGCCGTGCACGTTGACATTCTCATGCGGAATACCGAGTTCCTTCATCCAGGCCATCGGCACCGAAGCGAACGCCTCGTTGCATTCGAACAAGTCAATGTCGGCCACGGTCATCCCGGCTTTCTTGAGCGCGTGCTGGGTAGCGGAGATCGGCGCGGTCAGCATCCAGACCGGATCGTCGGCGCGGACCGACAAGTGGTGGATCCGCGCGCGCGGCTTCAGGCCGTGGTCTTTCACTGCCTGTTCGCTGGCGATCAGCAAGGCGGCAGCGCCGTCGCAGTTCTGGCTGGCGACCCCGGCGGTGATCACGCCGCCTTCCTGCACGGTCTTGAGGCTGGCCAGCCCTTCCAGCGTGGTGCCGGGGCGGATCGTTTCGTCGGCCTCAAGGCCCTCGAGTGGTGCGATTTCGTTGCGGAACAAGCCGCCATCAGTCGCAGCTTGCGCACGCTGGTGGCTGGCCAGCGCAAACTCTTCCATCGCCTCGCGGCTGATCTGCCACTTGGCGGCAATCATCTCGGCCGAATCGATCTGGTTGAGCAGACCGTCGCCAAAGCGTTCGACCCAACCCTTCGATCCAGTGAACGGATCACCAAAGCCATAGGGTTGCCCGGCAAACATCGCGGCCGAAATCGGAA
>CAZOSI010000128.1:0-2249 GCA_964582485.1 uncultured Novosphingobium sp. | reverse complement strand
GCCGCCCGCGACGACCAGGTCCTGGGTTCCGCTCATCACGCCCTGTGCGGCAAAGTGAACCGCCTGCTGGCTCGATCCGCACTGGCGGTCGATCGTGGTGCCCGGCACATGCAGCGGCATGCCCGCGACCAGCCAGACGGTGCGGCCGATGTCTCCCGCTTGGGGCCCGATCGTGTCGCAGCAGCCCCAGACAACGTCGTCAACGGCACCCGCATCAACCCCGGTCCGCGCAACCAGCGCCTTGATCGGGTGCGCGCCGAGATCAGCCGGATGCACTTCGGCAAGGCTGCCCTTTTTGCGCCCAATCGGGGTGCGGATCGCGTCGATGATATAGGCTTCGGCCATGGTGTTCCCTCAGGCAAATGTGTGTTCGGGGCCGATCGGCTGGCTGCCGCCCAGCACGGCTGCATCGACCCGCTTGTAGTGGAAGGCACGGTCGCCCCAGGCGCCGGCAAGCGCCCAGCTGCGCTTCATCCAGAAGTGCAGATCGACTTCGTAGGTATAGCCCATCGCGCCGTGGACCTGGATCGCCACTTCGGCGGTCTGGATCGCGGCGTCGGTGGCGGCCACCTTTGCGTGACTGACATGGGGCTGCCCGCTGGCGGTGCCATCCTGCAAGGCCTGCGCCGCGCGCCAGACCACCGGCTTGGCGAATTCGATGGCCACCGCACAGCTGGAAAGCTGGTGCTTCAGCCCCTGGAACGCGCCGACCGGCTGGCCGAACTGAGTACGGACCTTGGCGTATTCGACCGCCTGGTGGAGCATGGCATCGGCCAGACCCAGGAGCTGCGCCGCACTCATCAGTGCGCCAAGGTTCAGCAGATGATCGTCGTTGCTGCCCGTCGCCGGGAAGCAGACAAGATTGCGCAGCGGATCCACGCTTTGCAGCGGCTTACCTTCGCCGTCGGCCACCCACGGGTTGAGCACGTGGGGCAAGGCAACCTTGCGTTCACCCGCCGCGATTGCAGCCAGCTCGGCGGTCTCGCCCTTCGCCACCAGCCACGGCACCGCGACAAAGGCGGTATCGACCAGCGGTTCGGCCAGGCAGGCGCGCCCACATTCGGCGGCGATCAGCGCGGCTTCGAGCAGGCCCATGCCAAGCCCGCCTTGCTCTTCGGGCACGCAAAGCGCGGTTAGGCCCATATCGACCAGCCCCTGCCAGATCGCGGGATCGCGGTTGCTTGTCGCATCAAGCCGGCGCAGCACTTCCGGGCCGTGGGTACCGGCCAGGTAATCGCGGACGCTTTCCGCAAGGGTCAGCTGGTCATCGGAAAAGCGGAAGTCCATCAGCCTGCTCCCACGCGCGGAAGGCCCAGCAGCCGCTCGGCGATGATGTTACGCTGAACCTCGTTCGATCCGGCATAGATCGGCCCAGAGAGCGAGAAGATGTAACCCTCCAGCCACTGGTTGACCTGCCCGCCCGCGAACCGCTTCAGTTCGGCATGGGCGCCCAGCAGTTGCATCGCGGTGCGGTGCATTGCCCGGTCGAGCTCAGACCAGAAGATCTTGTTGAGGCTCGCCTCGGCCCCGATCTTGCCGCCGGCCATGATCTTCGAGGCAACGGCATAGGTGTTGTAGGCATAGGCCTGCGCCGCGCCCCAGGCCTGGACCACTGCCTCGCGAGCGGCGGGCGAGGCTTCGGCTTCGTGGGCGCGGCAAAGCTCGACCAGCCGCTTGGCGGTGGCCTGGAAACGCCCCGGTGAGCGCAGCATAAGCCCGCGTTCGAACCCGGCAGTGGCCATCGCCACGTTCCAGCCCTCGCCTTCGCCCGCCAGGCAGTTCTCCACCGGCACGCGCACTTCGTCGAAGAACAGTTCGGCAAAGCCGGTGTCGCCGTGGAGCTGGCGGATCGGACGGCGGGTAATCCCGGGGCTAATCAGGTCGAACAGAATGAAGGTCAGGCCCTTGTGGCGCTTGCTGTCGGGATCGGTTCGAAAGATGCCAAAGCCCCAGTCGGCAAAGGCGGCGCGGCTCGACCAGGTCTTTTGCCCAGTGATGACGTAGTGGTCGCCGTCTCGAACCGCCTTGGAACTGATCGCCGCCATGTCGCTGCCCGCGCCGGGTTCGGACCAGGCCTGCGCCCAGATCACTTCGCCGCGCGCCATTGGCGGCAGGAAGCGGGCCTTCTGCTCCTCGGTACCGAACTCCATGATCGTCGGGCCGAGCAGGAAAATGCCGTTCTGGTTGGCCCGGTTGGGCCCGCCAGCGCGGAAATACTCTTCCTCGAAGATCAGCCACTGGATCAGGTC
>CAZOSI010000127.1:0-9566 GCA_964582485.1 uncultured Novosphingobium sp. | reverse complement strand
TGCCGCAAGCCTGCTATGCCCCATTGTTGAAAAGGCTAGGCGGTTCAGGCTTTCTCTGGCCTGAACCGCCCATCACTTGGCTATCCGATCAGCAGCTCAGAGGCCGCGGATCCCATCGACATCGAGATCGACCACCCGGCCGCGCTCAATCTTGCATTCGAACGATCCGGCATCGTAACCACGGTGGCTGTTGTTCCAGCCGCGATAGTCGCCGCCCCAGCCGCTGCCGTAGTTGCTGTCACCCCGGCGCCAATCGTGCCCACGGGTCTTTACGGCAATCCGGCCTTTCACTTCCAGACCATAGCGGGTCTCGCGAATCTGGCGGATATCGGTCACGTCGGCCCGGCCATAGCGCTGGCTGGCATAACGTTCGGCGGCATAAACACACTGTTCAACCGAGCGGCGCGGGTTATCGCGATAGCCGCGGCCATAGCCATTATCATTGCCATAGCCGGCACGGTCGTAACGATAGTCGCCGCTGCGATTGTCGCCATAGCGATAGTCTCCGTCGCGATAGTCGCCATAGCGATAGCCGCGGTCATTCTTGCTGGCCGCCGAAGCGACTGCCGCGATCCCGCCGATGATCAGCGCACCGGCGATCACATCACCAGCGCTGATTCCGTCGCGGTCGCGATGTTCAGCGAAAGCGGGGGTCGCCGAAGAGATCGCCATCGCGCCAGCCGCGATGGTCCCGACCAGAGCTTTGGACATAGTCTTCATGGCATTCATTCCTTCACTTCGCCGGTACGGGATAGTCCGGCCATGAAGGGGTTCTACCGATTCGCTTATGGCATGAAGCTGAACCCGCCGGTTAGCTGACGTTCAGGTTTAAGGGCTTTTTCATGAACGACCATTTTAGCAAGTCGTTAAGCATGAAACCCTAGGATTGACGGCATGCTTGAATGGATTGCCATGCTATCCGGCCCGATCGTTGTCGTGGTCCTGATCCTGTGGGAGCGGGCGATCGGCGCGCCAGAGACTGATTGGTGGACTAACCTGCAGTCGTGGTTTCTGAAGATCGTGGGGGCCTTCACCGTCTATGGTGCGGTGCAGGCCTGGCACGGTCCGGCGCTGATTGACGGAGCAAGCCTGCCAACCTGGCTGGCCGTGATCCTCTATGTGCTGGTCTACGACCTCGCCGAATATCTGTTCCACCGGATGCAGCACCGCATCCCGCTGCTGTGGGCGATGCATTCGCTGCATCATTCCGATCCGAACATGTCGGTGCTGACCACCAACCGCCATTTCTGGGCTGATCCGCTGTTCAAATCGGTGACCGTTCTTTCTGCGGCGGCGCTGCTGATCTCGCCCACGCCGACGGCGCTGGCGGTCTATGCCGCGCTGGGCCTTTGGAACTTCGTCACCCATTCGCAGCTGCCGCTGAACCTGGGGCGCTGGTCATGGGTAATCAACACCCCGGCCTATCACCGCCGGCATCATTCGGCGCTGCCCGAACATTACGACAGCAACTTCGCCGCGATCCTGCCGATCTGGGACGTGCTGTTTGGCGACTACCACCGGCCAGAGGGCTTTCCCCCGACCGGCTATTCAACCCGCCCGACCAGTCTGCGTGAACAGCTGCTGTGGCCGCTTTACCACCGCCGGGCCGAAGCCGACCCGGCTGAATAACATTCTCCCCTCCCCAGCGGGGGTGGATCGGGGGGTGGGGGCTCGACGCCAATGTAGCACCCCCATCCCAACCCTGCCCCACCGGGGAAGGGCTAGCAATTGGTCACTTCGACGGCACTGCCAGCCCTGTCCATTGAGCCAGGAAGGCGAGGATGTCGGAATTTTCTGCCACCACCTTGTCGGTCGGTTTGCCGGCACCATGGCCGGCGCGGGTTTCGATCCGGATCAGGTGTGGCTTGCCGCCCGGATTGGCAGCCTGCAGCGCAGCAGTGTACTTGAAGCTGTGGCCCGGCACGACCCGGTCATCGGTATCGGCAGTGGTCACCAGCATCGCCGGATAGTCCACCCCGGTGCGAATGTTGTGATAGGGCGAATAGGCCCGCAGCACCCGCCAGTCGACTTCCTTGCCGGGATGGCCATAGTCATCGACCCAGTATCGCCCGGCAGTGAACTTGTCGAAGCGCAGCATGTCCATCACGCCGACCGCGGCATTTCCAGCCGCGAACAGGTCGGGTCTCTGGTTGACCACCGCGCCCACCAGCAGGCCACCATTGGACCCGCCCTGCACCGCCAGGCCGCCCTTGGGAGTGATGCCCTGGGCAATCAGGAATTCACCCGCCGCGATGAAATCATCGAACACGTTCTGCTTGTTGCCCAGCCGTCCGGCATCGTGCCAGGCCTTGCCATATTCGCCGCCGCCGCGCAGGTTGGCCATGACATAGACCCCGCCCGCTTCCAGCCAGGCCATCCGCACTGCCGAGAATCCGGGGGTCAGCGAAACATCAAACCCGCCATAGCCATAGAGCAATGTCGGAGCGGCCTTGCCTTCAAGTGCCAGGCCTTTCTTGCGGACGATGAACATCGGCACCTTGGTACCGTCCTTCGAAGCGAAGAAGCGCTGCTCGATCTGGTAATCGTCGGGATTGAAGGTCAGCTTGGGCCGGGCGAAGACCGTGCTCTGCCCGGTGTTGCTGTCAAACCGGTAGATCGCTCCGGGCTGGTTGAAGCTGGAAAAGGTATAGAAGGTCTCCGGATCGCCGGGGCGCCCGCCAAAGCCGGTGGCCGTGCCGATCGCGTTGAGCGTGATCTGCCGCACCGGCTTGCCATCGAGCGAGACCACTTCGGCGGTTGAGGAGGCATCGCGCAGATAGTTGAGGATCAGCCGGTTACCGACGATCTGCGCCCGCTCCAGCGTTTCGGCGCGTTCGGGGATCAGATCTTCGAATGTTACGCGCGGTTCCATGCACACGTCGTCGGGCTTGGCCGGTTCCGGGCAAGCAGCCCGATAGAGGTCGCGCCGGGACAGATCGACACGCACCACCTTGAGCCTGGGCGCATCCTTGTTGGTGATGAAATAGAGCGTGTCGCCCATCCCTTCGATCAGCCGCCAGTCGTGGTCCAGCCCCTTGACCAGGGTCTGCGGCTTGCCCCACTTGCCCCCGGCGATGCGGATCAGGGTCAGTTCGTACTTGCTGTCGGTACCTTCGGCGCTGGTGATGACCATCCAGCGCCCGTCATGGGTCACCTCGGCGCCATGGCCCAGCTTGGGCCGGTCGGGCGTGGCATAGACCATCCGATCAGCCGATTGCGGCGTGCCGATCTTGTGGAAGTAGACCGCCTGATTGGTGTTGAGCGACTGGAACTCCTGACCCTTCTCCGGCTGGGGAAAGCGCGAATAAAGAAAGCCGCTGTTGCCCACCCAGGAAATGCCGGTGAACTTGGCCCACTTGATTTCGTCCTTCAGGACCTTGCCGGTGGCAACGTCAAGCAGGCGGATCGTGCGCCAGTCCGATCCGCCATCCTGAACCGAATAGGCCAGCAGCCTGCCATTGTCCGAAGGTTCCCAATCGGCCAGTGCGGTTGCGCCGTCCTTGGCCCAGGCATTGGGATCAATCAGCATCCGCGCCGCGCCGTTCAGACCCTGACGGACGAACAGCTGCGACTGGTTCTGCAGGCCCGAATTGCGCATGTAGAAGTAATTCGCTCCGGCCTTTTGCGGCAAGCCGAACCGTTCATAGTCCATCAGCGACTTGATCCGCTGTGCAAACCACCCGCGCTGCGGCAGCGTAGACAGGTAGCCTTGCGTCACCGCGTTCTGCTGCTGGACCCATTCGGCAACCTTGGGATCGGACCGCACGTCGTTTTCAAGCCAGCGATAGGGATCGGCCACCTTCTCGCCGAACTGATCGTCAACGACAGTGCCTTTGGCGGTCAGCGGATAGGTCAGCTTCATCTCCTGCGATGCGGCAGCGGCAACGGCGGTTACGGCAAACAGGGCACCAAACAAGGTGCGGGTGCTAATAGACACGGAACTCTCCCCAACAACGCAAAAGGCGGGAGCAAGCCTAGCGCCTGCTCCCGCCTTTGCAATTGACCGATCGACGAAGGGCGTTCGCCGATCAGTCAGGCCCGATCAGGCCAGTTCTTCTTCGCCGGTGAAGACCGGGCCCGAATCCTGGCCCTTGGCATCGACATCGCGGTCAACCAGCTCGATCACTGCCATCGGCGCAGCGTCCGAAGCGCGGATCCCGGCCTTGATCACACGGGTGTAACCACCGGCGCGGTCGGCATAGCGGGCCGCCAGCACATCGAACAGCTTGACCAGCTGGGCATCGTCGAGCAGCCGGGCATGGGCCAGACGGCGGTTCGACAGGCCGCCATGCTTGGCCAGCGTGATCAGCTTTTCGACATAGGGGCGCAGTTCGCGTGCCTTGGGCAGGGTCGTGGTGATCTGCTCGTGCTTGATCAGCGCGGCCGCCATGTTGCGGAACAGGGCCTTGCGGTGGCTGGAAGTGCGGTTGAGCTTACGCCCGCCATATTTATGACGCATAGTCTTTCCTTCGTTCGTTAGGGGGCCGTATCAGGTACCCCAGACCAGGCGCCGAGCCTTCAGCCCGCCGCCAGAGCGCGCCCTCAACGCGATTTCGGGGCGAAAGTCAAGGCTTCGATACCCGCGGCGCTGCCTTGCCCGCGAGGATCAGCGCCCACAGCGCCCAGACCATCGCATCGGCCCGGTCGGGAGAAGCCCCCGGCCCGGCATAGCCCCCGCCCGAAACCAGCCCGGCCAGCGACGAGAATTCATGAAGCACGCTCTCGATCTTGATCGAGGTGATCGCAGCACCTTGCAGTGAGGACAGCAGCACCCGGCGCAGGGCATTGCCCAGCGTCAGGCCGAAACCACGTTCAAGGACCCGAAATTGATTGCTTCATTTCGTCGCAAACCAGCGTCAGTTCCAGCCTGTCGACGAACGGTATGTCGAAGATGAACCCAGCATCGGCATCGCGCTTCAAGGCATCTAGGGCTGAGCGTAGAATTTTCTTGGCAAAATCCCGCTTGGCCGGATTACCCGCCATTACAAATTGCGACATTAGCGGATAGACGCCTCCATGGACACCTTCCTTCAGCCATTCGAACCCTTTGCGCGGCCTCTTTCTCGCGTTTAGCAATTCGAGCGCATAGTCGCGAACATCAATCGATGGCTTGCCCAAAACTTGATACTGATAGTAAGACAGGCAGAAGGTGTTCAGGGCAAACTGCTTCTGGAGCGCTTGCATTGCCGCGGAAGTCTGCGCTTTCAACAGCTTCTCACCGTGGAGCCGGACAACTTCCCGCCAAATTTTGGTTGATCGAGCGACGGTTTCAGTAAGATCGGCCGCGGACTTGGATATTAAGAAAGGAAGTCTACATAGAAGAAGCGCGACATTTTCATTCAAAATTCGCAAACGATCCAGATCGTTCCGCGGATTTTTCAATAAATTTTGCAGATCTTTTTCAATTGAACTGTATTGATTGCGGAAGTCATGCTGATCCGCAGCCAATCTCCGCGCAACGCAACTGAAAAACACTGCCTCGCGCTTCAGATGGACGTCGGCTTCAAGCTTCGAGGCAACTTCGAGCAAGCTCTTTGCCATGGCCCATGACCCGATGCCCAAACACATACAGCCGATGACCAGCAACCGTTCATTCGGCTCGACACCCTGCAATTCCGCTATCGCGCCACCGACGTCATCCTGAAGATCATCTACGGCTTTCTGCAGAGATTTGGATCGGAACTGATCGCTTTCAAATCTGTCGAAATCTGTCACCAGTCGCCTGCGATTAGCACTCATCGGTTGGCCGCGCGTGGCAAGCGCCCACACTTCAGTCCTCAGTAGCGCCGAACTAGTCGCAAGCGTAAAAAACTTGTCTGCAACATCTTTGGCAAGACTGTCAGATTGCTGTTTCAGTGCGCTCCCAAGTGCTTGCGACCAAGTGGCTGCTTCGGAGTCAGCGAATCTAGCCACGAGATCGGCACGATCCACGATCGAGTATTCAAGCAATTGGAGCCAAGATGCGGCGACTTCGTCGATTTGCTGTTGAAGGATAGCGCGAAAGGCGCGGCTGTCAGCCCCACTGCCCCTCAAATGCCTTTCCATTTCAATGGCAATATCCTGATCAGCATGCCGGACGAACAACACCGCACCCTCACCTGCTGGCTCAGTGTCATTCGTCGCGACCGAGGAAAGCAGTTGATCCAAGGCTCTTCTGACGCGACCGACGACCGGGCTGCGGTTCACGTCGGCAGTCGAATGCGGGTCCAATATCGGTATCAATTGGCGTGGATCGCGCAAGGCACTTACCCGTCTCTCGGTTTTCGAGTCCGCTTCGCGTTGCCAGGCACTCCACGC
This sequence comes from uncultured Novosphingobium sp., assembly GCA_964582485.1. GTDB lineage: Bacteria > Pseudomonadota > Alphaproteobacteria > Sphingomonadales > Sphingomonadaceae > Novosphingobium. Next base: position 3,269 of record CAZOSI010000127.1, on the reverse strand, counting down.
TCGATGCAAACCGCGATCGTTGGACACCAAGACGCACAAGCGTCGCTCACGCTTCCAATCACGATTGAGTAATTCAAGCTGGGCAAGCGTAATCGCATCAGCTTCGACTGCATGCGGATTTGGCTGCCTTGGATTACGTCGCTTCGCCTGACGAATGCGGATGCGCCACTGTGCAATCAGGCCAGGATCCGGTGAAATAAGTTCTGCGTCGAAACTCAGCGCTTCAGCCGCGTGGCGCAACATGTTGCTCTCAAATATCCGGTCAAGCCGGTAGAGCGCAACCATGGGAGAATCGAGCGAACCCAATTGTTCAACGATTCCATCGCGGATCTTGTCGAGCAACTCTAAACTGGTCTTGTCGCTACGGTGTTCAAGCTGCAAGATCAACCATCTTCGAAGATGATCGTAGGCATTTCCGACACTTCCTGACGAATTGATCGGAGATGCTTCGAGCCTTCTTGTAAGACTGATTGCGAAGGCATGAAGTTCGTGAGCATGTTCAGGGGAAATCAATATTTGATTATCAAATGTTGCTTTTTCAGTGAAGAGATATTCGCTCGCCAACAGCGCATTAACAAACAGGACGCCCTGACTTGGTAGATATTCCTCAGCAACCAAGGGCCTGCCACTTTGATCAACCGGATTTTCGCCATCGGCTAACGCCGTCGGATCGGTGTCACCGGAATCGAGTTCGGGCTCATAGAATGACGGGAAAGCGGTAAGTGCCAAGCCGTAGCTGTCGGGCTCGGCGAATATCGAAAAGACTGGCCGATCGAGCAAATATACGAATTTGACCCCGTCGTCTGTTGCCAGACGAGCGTCGTGTGCGTTCTGCTGTAGCGCGTTTCGCAAATGACGCGCATCTGCCATCAAGCCGGTCAGTCCGCTGGGAGAAGGTCGCGCGAGCTTGGTCACGCCGCTTTACTCGGTTCTGCCGGACGTCCGAACCAGCTGATAATGCTCGCTTCCCGGGATGAAGGAGTGGATGCGTTGGCGGCAACCGCGACAATCAAGGTTCCGGGACTCCAATCACGCATCCCCCGAATGGCGGTCGTCGCCAGGGCAATCCAGTCTTGTACGTTCGTGCCTGTCCGTTCGTCGGACAGGGGCAGTCGCTGCATATGATCCCAAATTGCGATCGCCTTGTCCTCCTCGTCCTCGGTTGGATCGGACTCGAATCGAAAGGGCGGCGACTCCCCCTCAAATGCCGCTGCGACAAGCCTCGGACAACGCAGGGGGTCAAGTTCCAGTAGCGCGAGCAGCGCTACGTAGGGCGTCGCCTGCGCAACCAGTTGCCCGACAATGTGGCGCAGTATGCCTGTTTCAATTCGCTCCAGCTTGTCACCAAACCGGACGAGGACTGCACCGAGTTGGCTGGGCGTGTATCGAGCCACCGATTCCAGACCAGCTTGTAGCACTCGCGCATGTACCGCGCCATCGGCAAGAATCCGTTCCAGCAATGCAACAATCGCCCGCCAGTTGCCGGTATGCACCAGCAGGATAAGTGAACGAAAACCATCATCGCGCGATCCTTGCCAGCGGGCATCAGCAAGCAAGGTCTGCGCGAGAACGAGTTCGCCTTCGCGCAGCCGAACTGCGCTATCCGCCAGCACGGACAAGGCAGTTTCCAGTGCGCCTGCCGGTATCGTCGCGGCATGGCTCTCCAGAAACAGCGTCAGCGCATCGCGAAAGACAGACGGGCCTGCCGCCCACCTTTCGTCAATAGCTTCGACCAGCGTCTCGCGCGGTTCAGATCGCAAAGGAAAGTCCAAATCCGGGAATGCATCGCGCAGCGCCTTGAACGCCTTCGCCGCTGCGGTGCCGGCGCTGTCAGTTTCCTCGAACGCATGGAGACGGACCGCCATCTCGACAATCCAGACTGCTCGCGTCTCGACTTGCTGCTCGCGATGTAAGCTGCCTTCGCGCGAAGCACTGGCCGATCCGTCCCAAATCACTATGCGGCCAATCGATCGAGATGGTCCGCGATGTCGTCCAGCGGCGGCACCCCGGTTGCGATAAGATCGAGATAGTCCGCGTCTGAACCGAAATTCGCGTCCGGCACTTCGCCCAGGTATGAGCACTCAAAATCGGCGACCGGCAACGGGTTGACCACCACCTCGGGCATCCCGACCGCCAAGCCGTTCCCGGCGATGTCGATTGTCATCCCCCAGCCGTCTTCCCATGGCGTGGTCAGGGTCGGTTGACAGAACCTTCGGTTGTCAAATCCGTCAAAGGTGGTTGGACGGGCGCAACGAAAGCTGGTGGGGGCGCCACGAATTGCCTCTAGCGTCCGGCGCCCGCGAAAAAGGAACAGATGGCGGGTCCGGCGGCGACGCCTTGGTTTGATGTGGATAAGCCCGAGCAGGTCACGAAGCCGACCAGCCAAGCCCGCTTGGCCGATGGCTGGATCGGACCGAAATCCGACGATCGCTGCGTCCAAAGCTGGCACCGAGGCCCCCCAAAGGACCTGGTTCAGGTCGTTCAATGTCATTGCTCGCAGCTTTGGAGAAAGTCGATTGATCAGGTCTGCGGCTTTTGGAATATCACCCCGATCGACGTCGGGGCGAAGGATCGAATCAAGCTCACTTATGAGCGCCAGGTCGGTTTCCCGTCTCAGCAATGTAGTTAGCATGCCCCGCACCTTGCCAAAATCCACGACCATCGCGACCGCCTTGTCGAGCTTGGGTTGCTGCACCCCCTGCACTTGAAAGATCGGATGATCGACGAACAGCGCGGCTTGCAATGCCAACTTGAGTTCGTCCTTCCCGGCTGTGGGCGCGGTTGCGCCAAGTGATCGTTTGATGGCCCGAAAGGCCGATTTGGCCAAACGCCTATCGACCAATGCATCCGTTACCAAATAGTGTAGGTTGACCAGTACGATTGCCCCGGTTGGATCATTCTTCAACCTGTGAAATGTCATAGCGCAGCCCCCAGTACAGAAAGAACTACGAATTATAGCGCTATGTCAACTAGCGAGCGCCGGAAAATTGGCTGTAATTGGATGCTCTTCTGGCGGTCTCGCTGACCAGGTACGTTTTTCGCCTTTCAACGCACCCGAATTCGAGCACATTATTCGAATGAAAAGGGCCGCCCCTTTCGGAACGGCCCTTTTGCATTTCGTCAGCCGGTCGAAGCTTAGCCCAGCAGTTCCTGCTCCAGCTTCTTGGCCATTTCTTCGATGTTCTCGGGCGGCCAGCCGGGGATGTCCATGCCCAGGCGCAGGCCCATCGAGCTCAGGACTTCCTTGATCTCGTTGAGGCTCTTGCGGC
>CAZOSI010000126.1:0-9618 GCA_964582485.1 uncultured Novosphingobium sp. | reverse complement strand
GGTTGGCTACATCGGGCCTTCCTGTGCCAAACGGAGACCAGTTGCGATTAGACTGGCAGCACCTCGTCTACGCGCTGCTGCAAGCCAGCGACCAACGACCGGAGTTCCGATTTTGCCTGATCGCTAGGTTGTGGATCTGAAGTCATCCATTCGCTCTTAGACAGGATGATAATGTCCGCAATCGGATCGTTCATTGACCAACTTAAGCGACCAGATTGTTGGGGGAAACAGACGCTAAGGACGCACTGGAAACGAGCGGGTCGCGTTGCGATTTTTCGGATCGAAGCAGTAGATGCTGCCGCCATCAGTCCAGCCCATTTTTGAATTGAGCTGCACGCAGACTTCGTTCGGAAAGCGGATCACCCGAGGATAGAACGGTTTCATCAGGTGGCGCACGCCTTCGTCATTCGTCGCGCCCTCTCGCAAGTAGGCAAGTCGAACGAAGGGTTCGTCTTCGTCCCGAATGCGCGTCTTCCAACGTTCTTCGACAAGCTCCATTGCAAGGAACCCAGCGAGGCCGACGAGGGTAAGAAAGGCCACTAGGACAATTGCGCGACGAGCGTTCATCCAGACGTTCTGGGCCATGCTTCCGGAGTCCGCAATGTTGTCGTTCTACAACAAGCCGCGACGACGCATTTTTCGGGGGGAGCTGACATTACGCTGGCTTTCGAAAGGCGAAATCAATCGCGTCCTCTGCGACACCCAGCTCGCCTGCCCATGCAACTAGATATTCCGCATTATAGCCATCAATCTCAGCGTCGGGCTGAAGCAAAAAAACAAGCGTGCGGAATCCACCCTGCTTGGCGAGTTCTAGACTATCGATCTTAGACCAAAGGTCGGACAGCAAGTCCTCGTCGGTTGCTGTGTTGCCGTCATCGAAAGCGTGTAAGATCTTTCTAGCCAATGGGTCATCGATCCGCTCAAGCTCCACTAGTCGACGAGCTACGACATGCGTCCGCGGTTGCACACGCCCAGCGTGAATATCGTCTAGGAGTGTATCTAGGATGCCCATGGAATTTGCCAAAATACGGCAATTAGGCATGTCCGCAACGTTGTCGTGTTCGGACAGTCAGCTTTTGGTCGACTAAGAGAAACTGCGGACGTTCGGGCCAGGCCAGACCCAACGGTCGCAACGATGCAATTGCTGACTTTCGACTCTCTCTGTGCCTAAGCTAAAAGCCGCCGTTCGCTCGGCAGATGGGGAGCCAACGACTGGGTCAGTAGGCCGGGGAAACATAAAACGGATTATCAATCTGCGGCCTAAGCAAGATCCGCGACTTTGATCACCGGGCCGAGCCGCGGCGGTCGAGATAGGCGCATCCTCGAAGCCCCTGTCTTCTTGTTCCGCCGATAGTCTATTGGTCATCGCATTTGGTCATCGCATTCAGCCACTGGCGATGCTCGGTCATGGCGGAGAATCTGAAACGGACGCCGATGGTCTGGGTTCAAGATTGACTGGTCGGTAGGTGGCATCGCTCTGAATCCGGGCATGGATCGAGTCATCGATAACTTGGCCAGCCTGAACTGCGCGAGGTTCGGCTTGCGGGATGTAGAAACCGGAAATGGAGCGGCGTGCCCATTCGCGGTGTTTTATTGACTTGGGTAGAGCCTCAAAAAGCCACCAAAAGCCGTTTAGCGAGCAGTGTATTGGCCCGGTCGCCGAAGGAGCGACGTACTGATGCTGGCCCACGGTGCTTGGCTCTCCGTAAGCCAAATGGCGGAAATTGGGCTGGTTGATCCTGAGACCTGTTTTCACGGCTTCGTCCACCATCCAGATCAAAGCCAGCTTCGAGAGTTCACTTTCAGTCTCAGGGTATCCTCCTCCGATGTCGGAGTGCACGCCAGCAAACCAGCGCTGTTCGATATCCTGCTCGATCGCCGACGCGGGCTTGAACGGATTGGCCACATAGCGTTGTGGTTGCTTCCACTGGGCGACGCGGAACATCCGCCGACGTTCATCGAGCGCTAGCGCGTGACGGAAGGTCTGCACCGAGGGGTTGGTCTGAGTGTAGGGCAGGGTTTCAAGGCTCGGGACATAGAACCGGTCAGGCCGCGGCACGATCACTGAGCCTACTGTATCCCAGACCCCGATGAACCGAATGGTTGGGCGGCGGGCACCAATCACTCTAGAAAAATGCCACGCGAGCGGAAGATCGTCGTCGTTCGCCGCTCGTTTGTAGGTGCCTAGCGCGCTCTCACACATGTTGAGTTGCTCGGGGCGAATTAAACCGACCAGATGAATGAGCCCGCCCAGGATGCGCGCGGTCCATGCGCCGCGGCTGAAACCGAACAAATAGATCCGGTCTCCCTCGCGCCAGTTTTCGACCAGGAAACGGTATGCCGACAGGACGTTGTCATCGAGACCATAGCCCAGCGCGAGACCAATGGTTTCGACAAACTTTTGCCGCATCCGGTGCCAAGGGCTGGCGCGGGCGATTGTGCCTACGCCTGGATTGTAGAAACATAGCTGGAGCTCGCCTTTCTCTGCAATCCGGAAGAGCTTGAGGACGTTCGAGAGGTTGCGGCCCAGTTCATTGCCAGTGCCATCGAGCATGACAACGAGGTTGCGACCTGCAGAGGTTGCCGATGCATCCTTCCGCTGGCGCGCGGGATTCGCAGCTACTGTGGTCGGCTTTGGGGCAGGTGCGCGTGCCATCAGTCGGAGATCCGGTTGTAGCTGGAGTTGAGGGAGCCTTGCGGGTTAATCGTAATGAGGATGTTGTCGCAACCGCCTGGTGACTCGTCGGCATCAAGTCCGATCTTCCGCGGATTGGCCTCGCAGGCTTCATCGTCGATGTCAGTTCGGAATAGCGTGCCGCGACCTTCAAGTTCGGCGACGATTTCCGCATCAGGCAGGCGTACCGAACGGTAAGGATGAGGCCCTGAAGAAATGGCAAATGTCTTCGCGCCAACCGCGTCGAGGAACGCGCCGCGAGTTGAGGTCTTGCTGCAGTGATGACCGACGACCAGCACGTCAGCACTGATGTCACTTGAACAACAGGATAGCAGGCCCGCTTCGATCGAACCCGGGGCAGGTGGTTCGGAGGGAAGTCCGCGCTCGCCACATTCAGCATCGCCAGCGATCAGAATGCGTCGACTGCCCAGACCGAGCCGCACCACCACGCTGTTGCCATTGGGATCAAAGTACTTTTTAGAGTCTCGCCAGAGCGCGGTCATACGCGCGCCGGACCCGAGAATTACAGGGTTCACGTTCAGCATCGAACCTTCTTTGCCCGCGACCTCGCCTTTGCAGCCGCTGCCAGAGAACGTGACGTTGCGGACCTGATTGGATGCAACCGCGTCATGGTAACGAACACCGGGCTCAGCAGCGGAGGCTTTAAGGAAATGGCAGTAGCTATCAGTCGGATTGGCGCGGCCAGAGTCCCAGACATCGCTGACTTGGAATGCGGCGAACACATCAGGCATGAGTTGGACGTGATCTTTGTGGGGATGGCTCAGGATGAGATAGTTGAGCCGTTTGAGGTCACGTCGGAACCGGTGGATGTAGGCCACAACCCGGTTCTCGCTTCCGTCGTGCAGGTCATCCTGGTTCCCGGCATCGTAGAGCAGGGCCAAGTCCTTGGCCTCGACGAACACCGCGAGGCCGGTGCCGACGTCGATCACGTGGATCTTGTAGCTGGCTCCTGGGGCAAAAGATTCAACCTGACCGCCGGTCGCCTCTAGCGTCCACGCCTTACTGACGTATCCAACCGTGCCGTCGGGCAAGCGCACGTGATACCATCCTGGAACTTCGTCGGGCACCTCTGCGCATTGTCCAGGCCTCAAACGCGCCATGATCGGGGTGTCGGTGCTCGAGCGTTTGTGAACCAGCACTGCTGTCTCCATCCGATCGGTGGGAGTTAGATCAGACGCATAGGCGACTACAGAAGGGGCCACTCCAAGAGCCAATGCAATCGCAAGAATGGTGGAGCGAGTCATCGTATAACCCCCAAATTTGATACAGTTTATCTCAGGCAGGAAATTTAGTACAAGCGCATCCCCCAAACGCTGGTATTCGACTTTCGATTACCTTCATATAAACTAGGGGGCAGTTATGTCAGCATCTGCGATTGCAGCACCTTCCATCAGTACTGTGCAGCTATCGCTTCGACTGCTTAAAGTTGAAACTTCGCAGCAAGCGCTCAAGAGCGATCATGGCCTGTCACAGGTACGGACCGAAATAGGCGAATTGTGGACGGGCCAATCACCTGACTCTACCCCAAGCTGGGTAGGTTTCCTGGGGCCGCTTGCTCCGAGTATTGCAGGCACGCTGCACAACAAAAGCTGCTCAGCAGTCTTGTTCGTCACGACTAGGAGCCCATCCAAGCGCCTATTCGCGATCTGCTTCGGTCAAGGTCACCACGCAATTGACGAGAGCGTCATAGAGCGTGGCTTTGGCCTTAAGGTGACCTTGAGCCAAGTGGCTCGCAATCGGCTTCGGACAATCGATAGCGCCGCGCTGGATTCAACCGTCATGCAACGCCGGACACAGGCCAGCAGGGATGCAGACTTAATCGCCTTTGAGATTGACACAGACCGTGAGCTAGTGAGGCTTGCATCAGGGACCCCAAGCACTACCGATTTTGCAAGAGCACTATCTGGCCGCGATGCGCTTATCACTCGGGCACAGGTAGCGCCTCAAAACATTGTCGCTTATTGCGAAAGAGCATTGAGCATCTATCAAACTAAGGGCTACCGGCACGATTTCCCGTTTGTCGATCACGTTGAGGCCGTCTCGGGGCAGACAATTTGCGCTGAACTGGACGATCTTGCTTTTTCAGAGCTATCCGCTCTTGTTGCGGGAAGGGCATCCGATCTGCACCTTGCGATCCCTGATGTTTTGTCGCCTGAAGAGGCTATCGACATTGGCTATTTCGGAACCGGGTTTGCAAAGGGGCGCAAGCCCGCGTTCGGCGAGCTCGCCATTGAGGACTATGTCAGCGAATTACAACGCGGGAATTTTGCATCAATCCGAGACATGGCCGACCTCAAGGCATCACATGAAATTTGTGTAATCAAGAACGGCCAAGCTGACAGGTCACACCGTCGCAAGCTGTACTCGTGCCTGGGTCATGAGGTGTTGTACAAAGGCGAGACCTACGTCCTTGTCGACGGGACATGGTACCTTGTCGAGCGAAGTTTTTTTGCGGAAATCGAAAAGTACTACCGCGGGCTCCTCGCCCAACCATTCGTCGTTCAGACAGCTGCCAAGAACGAAGAGGGTCTCATTGCCGAGCTCATCATCACCAGAGCAGACTTGCTATGCATCGATCGTGTCCGCGCAAATCCTGCGGGCGCGAGCCGTGCGAACTTGGAACCTTGCGATTTTCTCTCGACAAGCCGCCAACTCATCCATCTCAAAGACGGCCATTCATCAGCTCCGCTCAGCCATTTATGGAATCAAGGCTTGGTTTCCACACAAAGCTTCGTCTCTGATGCAAAGTTTCGATCCGATTTCCGAAAGGCCTTACGGGCACGAGAGAGAAGATATAGGCGAGTCGGGTTCGCGGCGCTCATCCCAGACGGTCGTACCAAACCGGTTCCCGGCGATTTCACTATTGTATTTGGTGTGATGCGCCATGCAAATAAGAAATCCAAGGCGCTCGACCTGCCATTCTTCAGCAAGATCGCACTTCGAGCTCTGGCCTAGCGGTTGGCACTTATGGGATTCTCCGTTGAGCTTCACCTCATTGAAAAGGTTTGATGATCGTTGGGAGAAGCACACCGAAAGAGCAGGCATAGACACGAGATACTCCAGGGAGAGACCCGTTGCGTCTATTGCATGGCCCCGCCCGGTACAGTGGAACACATGCCGCCAGTGGCGATGTTCCCGAACAGCCACCGACTTAGCGGCATGGAGTTTGCGGCCTGCTTCGACTGCAACTACTCGACCCGTGCAGCCGACGCAGCGGCGTCATTGTTCGCTCGCTTATCGCCTTCCAATATTATCAACGAGCTGGAATTGAAGGAATCGCGCAGGCTATTGCGCACGATGTCAAGTCTTGCACCGGAATTCGTGCGCGAGCTCTTTGACGAGCGAAAGGTTACCCACGTTTGGGCAAAAGGCCGCGACAATTTTTTTGGACGCAAGCGACGTATGGAGCTTGATGGGCCTGTAACCTACGCGCTGCTTAGAGCCTTCTCAGCCAAGTTGGGCATGGCGCTATTCCGCGAACACGTCGGCGAACCCCTACCCGCAGGTGGCTTGGTTTTCACTCAGCACTACTTAAATTCGGGGCTTCACCGCCATGAAGCTGAAGCTACACTCAGCATCTTACCGGGACTGGGCCAATTAAGACAGGGTCGTCAAACGTCCGGACGGTCGTTCAGCTACCGCTACAATACCGATGACCGAACCATCGTGGCAGCATTAGCGGGCTTCAATGACAATTTCTTTGTAAGGGTATTTGCCACTCACGACCTGCGCATGATCGGTGCGCTAGCTGAGGTGCATGATAAACCGCCGGTGCCCGTCGGTGGTCTTCCGAGCTTAACTGAATTTTGGCAGCGAGTAGACAATCGGGCATTCACATAGGCAGATCGGATTGAGATATTATTCTAGGCGAATGAACGTGGGACTTTGTTTGTGCGCAATCCATCCGCCGCTTCAGATGCCACCTCTGGGACTAAGCGATAAGCACTTTCGCCTGAAGAGCTGCCGATGAACGGCCCAGATCGAATCCCTGATTGCAGCCGATCGTTCATGTGTCCGACTGACGCGCGAAGTACCCATCCGGCGTGGGCCGCGGCGATGTCAGGCGTCTTTCATGAACTCTGAGCGGCGATCTTCAAGTAGCTGTTCGAGGTAGTCGAGCCCTCGGCGCGTGAAGGCGGTGATGGACTCCGCGTTCTCGTCGAGGCTATCGACGACGCTGACGCATCCGTCTTCTGGCGACATTTGCTCCGCCAGTTCCTCGATTACATCGATATCGACCGCGAGGCGACGTGCGGCATAGCGGGCTGTGAAGACTGTGGAAGGGGCTGCCATCAGGCGGCCTTTGCGACCGAGCTCGATGGCTTCCAGTTCCAGGGCAGGAGTTCGTTGAGCCGACTGACCGGATGATCGGCGATGCGTGCGAGCACGTGGGCGAGCCAGGCTTGCGGATCGATATCGTTGAGCTTTGCAGTCTGGATCAGCGTGTAGATGACAGCAGCGCGCTGACCGCCGCGATCAGATCCGCAGAACAGCCATGCCTTCCGCCCGAGTGGCACGCAGCGCAGAGCGCGTTCTGCCGCGTTGTTCGTCAGGCAGACCCGGCCGTCGTCGAGGAAGCGGGTGAAGGCCTCCCAACGCCGCAGCATGTAGTTGATAGCCTTGGCGAGATCGTGGTTGCGCGAGAGCCTGGCGAGCTGGGTGGTGAGCCAGGCGTGAAGCTCGACCATGAGCGGCGCACTCAGTTCCTGGCGCAGAGCGAGCCGCTCGGCCGCGTCCTTACCGTTGATGGCGCGCTCGACATCGAACAAAGCATCGATCCGCTGCACGGCTTCGAGCGCGATCGGGTAGATCATGCCGGCATGCTCGCCGCGGCTCCTCTTGCGGGCTGCGCTGGCGACGTCGGCCAGCTCAAAGAACTTACGCCGGGCGTGGGCAAAGCAGCCGGCCTCGAGCACGGGCGCAGGCACGCGACCGGGAGCATAGAGCTCGCCGTAGCCGCCATAGGCATCGGCCTGCAGTATCCCTGACCACGACACGAGATGCGCCCTTGGATGCTCGCCGCGCCGATCGCGCGAGTAGTGGAACAGCGCCGCGGGCGGGCCGGCGCCAGCGAACGGCCGATCATCGCGCACGTAGACCCAAAGTCTGGCCGTATCGGTCTTCACCTTGGCCATGACAGGCACGGTCGTATCGTCGCCATGCAATCGCTCGGCGGCGAGGACGTGCGCCTCGATGAGCCGATAGAGCGGCATCAGCGCAAAGGCGGCGGCACCGACCTGGTCGGCAAGCGTCGAGGTGCTCAGCGGCACCCCTTCGCGTGCGAACCGCTCGGCCTGGCGATTGAGCGGCTGGTGCTGGCCGTACTTCTCGAACAGCAGCATGGCGAGGAAGCTGGGACCGGCCCAGCCACGCGGCACGACGTGGAAGGGCGCGGGCGGCTGCGTGATCGTCTCGCAGTCCCGGCAGGAGAACTTCTCGCGCACGGTCTGGATGACCTTCCAGGCCCGCGGGATCACCTCGAGCGTCTCGGTGATGTCTTCGCCCAGCTTCGACAGCCGGCTGCCACCACAGGCCGGGCAAGAGCATGGCACCGGCACGACGACCCGCTCGCGCGGCAGGTGTTCGGGAAACGGCTTCCTGGCCGGTCGCTTGCGTTCGAAGGCGGTGACGGTAGCGGTCTTCTCGGCCGCGGCCTCGGCAGCAATATCGTCCTCGGTGGCGTCGGCCTCGAGATCTTCGAGCTGCAGTTCCATCTGGTCGAGCAGGCGGCGGGTGCGCTCGGCGCTGGCGCCGTACTGCTCGCGCCTGAGCTTGGCGATCTGCAGCTTGAGGTGCGCGATCACGGCCTCGGTGGCGCTCTCCCGGGCATGGGCATTGGCGAGCTTGGCCTCGGCCTCATCGGCTCGCTGGGTCGCGCTCGCCAGCAGCGCCTTGAGCGCTTCGATATCGTCAGGAAGGGGTGAAACGGCGGCCTCCATGACCGCGATGGAATCACAGAAACCCGCCGGAATGAAGCGCAAAATGCGCTGGCTGCGAAGAAAACGAGAGCCCTATCCGGCGCTCTGCGGACGCCAGGAATACTGCGGGTTACGCCAGTCGATACCGTCGAGCAGGCAGGCCAGTTGCGAGGCTGTCAGCGACACCATCCCGTCCTTCGCCGATGGCCAGACAAAGCGTCCCTTCTCGAGCCGCTTGGCGTAGAGCGACATGCCGATCCCATCGTGCCAGATGAGCTTTACCAGCGATCCGGCGCGCCCGCGGAACACGAACAGATCGCCGCCATGGGGATCACGCTTGAGGCCCTGCTGGACCAGCAAAGCCAGGCCCTGCATCCCCTTGCGCATATCGGTGTGCCCCATCGCAATCCACACCCGCGCACCCGAAGGGATCATCGCAGCGCCTTCAACGCTGAGGCCACCAGAGCCGGTGAAGCCGAAGCAAAGATGCTGATCCGCTTGCCGCGCGCCAGATCGATGACGATCGCCGGTTGCGCACCCACGTGCGCGCCCTCCGCATCCTCGATCATCACGGCCGCGGCGAAACCGGGAGCTGGCAAATCATCCGGTTCTGGCTCGGCGTAAACATCGCGCAGCTTACGCCGCCAAGTGTAGACCAGGGCCGTCGACACATCGCGCCGCCGGGCGACCTCAGCAACGCAGGCGCCAGGCGCGAAGGCCTCGTTCAAGATCTCCAGCCGCTCCTCGTCGCTCCAACGGCGACGCCGCTCCGGCCCGGAAAACACCGTGATCTGACCCATCCATCGCTCCTAAGCGCACTCTTAAGAGCGCACTTAAGACCGGTCGCTCACGTCATCGACAAGGCGGGACCCGCCGGATGGGTACCGCGCGAACAACTGGTACCACATAGCTCGCTCTGAGTGTAGCGATCCCAATCTTGCGGAATCTTCGTAAGCGGTGTTTTCAGCCCACGGCGGTCCAAGGCATGAGTTCGCCGACGGCGTT
>CAZOSI010000125.1:0-9711 GCA_964582485.1 uncultured Novosphingobium sp. | reverse complement strand
CCGCTCAGCACCGGAATGCCGAAGCGGGGTTCGAACACCACTACCGCCTTGGCAATCGTGGCATCGGGGCGCGCGGGATCACCGATCACCACGTTCCTAAGGACCTGGCGGCTGGTTCCGATCGATTCGATCTCGTAAGTCCCGGGGACACCGAGATCTTCGAGCTGCCCGGCGATGATTGAATTGGCGATCCGCTCACGCGCCAGCCAGGCGATCAGCAGGGCCAGCCCCAGAACCACGCCCAGCACGGCAAAGCCCCGCCGCAGCCGGCGGCGGCGCGGGGGCGGAGGATTTTCCGCTTCCGGTTCGGGGAGTTCGGCCTCTGGCTCCGACATATCTGGCTACACTTGCGCGTTTGGCCTGTGAAAGGCAATGGACTGCAAGAGCACTTCCGCCGATGGGACAGCCCGCTTGGCCGACGATACACCTGAAACACCTGATGGCTCCGGACACCGGGCGCGGCTGCGCGCGCGGCTGCTGAACGGCGGCGACGGTGCGCTGGCCGATTACGAGGTGCTGGAATATCTGCTGATGACCGCGATCCCGCGCAAGGATGTGAAGCCGCTGGCAAAAAGCCTGCTAGCCCGGTTTGGCGGGCTGGCCGGCGTGTTCAACGCAGATCCCACTGCGCTGGCAAAGCACCCCGGCATGGGCGAAACCAGTGCCGCCGCGATCAAGATCGTCGCGCTTGCCACCCGCCGCCTGGCCCGCACCGGGGTGCAGGACCAACCGGTGCTGGCCAGCTGGCAAGCGCTGATCGATTACCTGACGGTGGACATGGCGCACCTCAACCACGAACGCGTCCGGGTGCTCTACATGGACACCAAGAACCGGTTGGTCAGCGACGAGTTGCTGTCCGAAGGCTCGCTCGACGAGGCCGCGATCCATCCGCGCGAAGTGGTCAAGAAGGCGCTCGATCTGGGCGCGGCAGCGCTGATCATGGTCCACAACCACCCCTCCGGCTCGCCTGAGCCGAGCCGGGCCGACATCCAGATCACCAACCGCATCGCCGAAGCCGCGCGACTGCTGGGGATCACGCTGCATGACCACGTGATTATCGGCAAGGAAGGCCACGTCAGCCTGCGCGCCAAGGGGCTGGTCTGAAATGTGTGTCGCGGCAATCGCCTGGGCCGCCGATCCGCGCTGGCCGCTGGTCGCAATCGGCAACCGCGACGAATTTCACGAACGCCCGACCGCGCCGTTGGCAGAATGGGTCGATAGCCGAATCCTGGCCGGACGCGATCTGCAGGCTGGCGGGACCTGGCTGGGAGTGGCGAAGGGGCGATTCGGACTGGTCACCAACCTGCGGGTGCCAGGTTACCCCCGGCCCGAACTCGCCTCGCGCGGGGCACTGGTGACCGACTGGCTTCGTGGCCAAGCCCCGACGGCGATCGAGACAATGAACCCGTTCAACCTGTGGCTGGCTGACCCGGAACGGCTGCAGTTCGTCTCCAACCATCCCGTCCCCGAGCAGATGGAGCTGGAGCCCGGCATCCACGGCCTGTCGAACGGCGCGCGCGGCGACCGCTGGTTCAAGACCGCGCGGCTGGAAGCGGCGCTAGCGGAATGGTTCGAATCCAAAACAGCGCCGGAAGCCCTGTTCGATGCGCTCGCCGACCGAACCCCGCAATCGGCCGATCCAGAGGACGCATTCTCATCGGTGTTCATCCGAAACCCGACTTACGGCACGCGTTGTTCAACCGTGGTGCTGGTCGATGCGCAGGGACATGGCCGGATCACCGAGCGACGGTTCGATGCCTCGGGCCAGCAGTCCGGAGAAACCGCGCTGCAATTTGGCTGGTCAGACTAAGCGTAGTCCGCCGCCAGCAAATGCGGCCGCTCTTTCGCCACCTTGATCACCAGTTCGCCAAACAGGCCGTTGACCCAGGCGAACCAGCGGCGGGTGAATTTCGCCGGATCGTCCTTGTCGAAGGCTTCGTGCATGAAGCCAGTGCCGGCGTGGGTGCCCCGCAAGGTTCGAAGGCTCCAGGCGATAACCTCGTCGCTGTCGCTTGATAGCGCGCGAACAATAATCGACATCGGCCAGACCTGCCCTTCGCCGATATGCGGACCGCCGATCCCTTCCGCTGCGCGGCCGCGGAAGAACCAGGGATTGGCCTCACTCCAAACCGCATCGGCAGTGGTTCGCCACAGCGGATAGTCGGCCGGAAGGCAGCGCAGATAGGCCAGACCCAGCAACGAGGGCACGTTGGCATCGTCCATGAACAGGTGGTTGCCATAGCCGTCGGTCTCATAGGCCAGCACTTGCCGCCCATCCGGCAGCTGCATAAGCCCATGGGCGAAGACCGCAGTCTCAACTTCGGCGGCAAGCGCTGTCGCTTCGGCGGCAAGTGCTGCGTCATTCAGCACCGCCTGTGCCATTTCGGCCAGTTCACGCAGCGTGGCGACCGCGAACAGGTTGCCGGGAATGTTGCAGGGAAAGGTGCAGGCGTCGTCGGAAGGGCGGAACGCGGAGTGGATCAGACCGTGCTTCTTCGTCGGCACGCCGATACCGGCCAAAGTCGTCTCGGTCGGTTGATCGCTGCGACGCTGGAACCGATAGGGTCCCGGACCGGTATAGCGCTGCTGCTCCTTGAAGGTCGCAACGATGGTCCGCGCGGCGCGCGCCCAGCTATCGTCGAACGGCTCGACATCGCCGGTCTCGCGCCAGTAATCGTGCGCCAGCCGCAAGACATAGCACAGCGAATCGACTTCCCATTTCCGCTCGGCGACGCCGGGCTTCATCTCGGTCCGATCGGCCTTGGACCAGTGCAGCCCTTCACGCGATGCGGGATCACGGGTGAAAGCGTTTGCATAGGGATCGAGCAGTACGCAGCGCGCATGGCGCCGGATCAGGCCGCGATAGACCGCGCGCAAGTGCTCGTCCTGCCGAGTCAGGTGAAGGTAAGGGCGGAGCTGGGCCGAACTGTCGCGCAGCCACAGCGCATCGATATCGCCGGTGATCACGAATGCATCAGGTTTGCCTTCAAGCGTACCCAGATACACCGTGGTATCGAGCGTATTGGGAAAGCAGTTGCCGAACAACCAGGCGAGTTCGGGGTCTTTGATCAGCCCTGAAACCCGCTCGATCTCAATCTCCACGGCCTTGCTGACGAAACGGCGCTGAGCCAGAGCGGGACGATTGGATTGCATTTGACGGACCTCCTGCGCGCGCAACCCGCGCGGCACAAGCAACGTCGCAGCTCCGGCGGCGAGGAAGGCACGGCGTTGAAAAGCGGGCGATTGCACTGGCGTCTTGGTGGCTTGTGCAGGGTGCGTTGTCCAGATTTGGTTCGCGCAAAAATTCGCTCCCCATCCTCCTTGTCCATGCTAGCCTCCCCGCCAAAGGAGAGCACCATGTCCGTCCAGCAGCCCGATGGCATTCATCACATCGCGATCATGTCGGCCAACATGAAGGAGCAACTGACCTTCTTCACCCAGGTGATGGGGTTCCCGCTGGTCGGGCTGTTCGAAATGCACGGGGTTCCGGGCGGCAAGCACGCTTTCCTGCGAATGGACGAGGACAGCTTCTTCTCGGTGGTCGAGCTGGCCGGGATCGGCGAAATTCCCTCCACCCTCGGGATCACCCACGCTGGCACCGGAGCGGGCAAGTGTGCCGCCGGGGTGACCCAGCACATCGCCTTCCGCGTGCCCGACGAAGCGGGGCTGATCGCGATGCGCAACCGGATCCGCAGCCACGGCGTTCCCGCGATTGGGCCGATTGGCCACGGCTTCTGCAAGTCGATCTACTTCGCCGGGCCAGAGGGCCTGACGCTGGAAGTCAGCTATGCAGTCAGCAAGGTCGATCCGGCGCGCTGGGTTGATCCGAAAATGCTGGAGGAATGCGGCATTTCGGGCGAAGAGGCACAAGCGATGCTGAGCCCTGCGCCCTGCGTCGCCGCCAGCCCGGTGCCGCAGCCGGCTTTCGATCCGGCCAAGCCGCAGCTCGCCTATCCGCCCAAAACGCTGAAAGAGATCCTCGCCGCGCCCGATGCCGAGATCACGATGCAGGGTTCCTTTGACGACCCTCCGGTCGCGGCGTGATTCTGGCGCGATGACCAGCCTTACCGAAGACGGATATGTCCTGCTGCCGGGTGCGGTGCCCGAAGACCTGCTGGAATTGGCACGGGCCGCGGTCGCGGCAGGCTATCTGCCTTCGGATCAATGGCCGACCCCGCGCGACCGCCAATGGCGACTGGCCCAGGTCGATCTCGATCCCGCGATCCAGGCAATCTGCCGCCTGCCCGGGGTTCTGGAGGCTGCCGGGGCGCTGATCGGCGCGCCGTTCTTCCTGATGCAGATCGACGGGCGCGACCCTATGCCCGGCAACAAGTGCCAGCCGCTCCACCGCGATGCCGAAGGCGCGGTCCATCCGTTTGCCATCGCGATGGTGTTTCTCGACGATTACGGCCCGGACAATGGCGCTACCCAGATCGTTCCCGGAACCCATCGGGGTGAGGACCGCGGCGAAACGCTGGTTCTTTCCGGCAAGGCCGGCGACATCGTGGTGATGGATGCCAACCTGCTCCACGGCGCGACCAGCAACATCAGCGGAGCCTCGCGCCGATCCCTGCTTGTCACCTGGGCCGATACACGCCTGCGCGATGAACTGGCCGCCAGCGAGGCGCTTCGCGGGGTACGGATGGACACCAGCGAAGTGTTCGATCCGGCCGGTTGATGCCGTTGTCCTACACTGATCAGATATGGCAGCATCCGGTCCATGTCACACGGGCAAGCTCCCGGAATTCACGGTGCCCGCCCGGCGGCGCAGCGCAAGTACCAACGTAGCCCGGGCCGACGGAAACTGACACAGGGTGACCCGGCACAATTTCGCTGCCCTGCACCCTGTAAAGTTTGTCAGGTTCCGCAGGCAATAGTCACAGATTGGCAGGCAGGGCGCGCTTGCCTTTGCCGCCCCCTCCCCCTAGCGGCAGCGGCACAGCCCAAACGGAGTCGAACATGGTCCCCCGCTACGCCCGCCCTGCCATGACCGCGATCTGGGAGCCGGAAGCGCGCTATCGCATCTGGTTCGAGATTGAAGCCCACGCCACCGAAAAATTGGGCGAACTTGGCGTGGTTCCGCCGAGCGGGGCCAAGGCACTTTGGGACTGGTGGGCAACAAACCCTGCAATCGACGTCGCCGCGATCGATGCTATCGAGGCAGTGACCAAGCACGACGTGATCGCATTCCTCGATTGGGTGGCCCAGCAGGTCGGCCCCGAAGCGCGGTTCATGCACCAGGGCATGACCAGCAGCGACGTGCTCGACACCACGCTCTCGGTCCAGCTGGCGCAGGCCAGCGACCTGCTGCTCGAAGACCTCGACGCGCTGCTCGCCGCGATCAAGCGCCGCGCGCTGGAGCACAAGTACACCCCCACCATTGGCCGCAGCCACGGGATCCACGCCGAGCCGACCACCTTCGGCAAGAAGCTGGCCGAGGCCTATGCCGAATTCAGCCGCTGCAAGGCGCGGCTGGTCGCGGCCCGCGCTGAAGTGGCGACTTGTGCGATTTCCGGCGCGGTCGGCACCTTTGCCAATATCGACCCCTCGGTCGAAGAATACGTCGCCGAAAAACTTGGCCTCACGGTCGAGCCGGTCTCGACCCAGGTGATCCCGCGTGATCGCCATGCGATGTTCTTCGCGACCCTGGGCGTGATCGCCAGCAGCATCGAACGGCTCGCGATTGAAATCCGTCACCTGCAGCGCACCGAAGTGCTCGAAGCGGAAGAGTATTTCGCACCCGGGCAAAAAGGCTCTTCAGCGATGCCGCACAAGCGCAATCCGGTGCTGACTGAAAACCTCACTGGCCTCGCCCGTGTGGTGCGTGCGGCTGTGACCCCGGCGCTAGAGAACGTTGCGCTGTGGCACGAGCGGGATATCAGCCACTCCTCGGTCGAGCGCTACATCGGCCCGGATGCGACGATCACGCTCGACTTCGCGCTCGCCCGGTTGACCGGGGTGATCGACAAGCTGCTGGTCTACCCAGAGCGGATGCAGAAGAACCTCGACAAGATGGGCGGTCTTGTCCACTCGCAGCGGGTGCCGTTGGCGCTGACCCAGGCCGGGCTGGAGCGCGACGCGAGTTATCGCCTGGTCCAGCGCAACGCGATGAAGGTGTGGGAAAGCGACGGGCAGCTGAGCCTGCTCGAACTGCTCAAGGCCGATCCCGAGGTCAGCGCGGTGATGAGCCCGGCTGAGCTCGAAGAGAAGTTCAACCTCGACTACCACTTCAAGGCGATCGACACGATTTTCCAGCGGGTGTTCGGGGAGTAGTGGTAGTCTGCAGTCCTTCTTAGTTCGTCATCCTGAACTTGTTTCAGGATCCATCGTGCCGCACATTCAGAGTTCGGGGTTCGAAAATTGGCAGTGCCGTTGGGCTTGCCGATAGAGTTTCGGTCCGTGTCGAAAGATGGACCCTGAAACAAGTTCAGGGTGACGGTTTGGGGTAGATAATGCCGATGGGAGATGGCCAATGAAGCGAGCTTTCAAATGGATCTGCGGCCTCCTGCTGGTCGCCGTCATCGCCCTGTTCGCGATCGGCTACACTCCCGATACCGATCCCGCCGCGATGCGGGCCAAGTACGCATCGCAGGCCTCGCAATTCGTCGATATCGGCGGCGGCCTGACCATGCATTTTCGGGACGAAGGCAACCGTGACGGCCCGGTGCTGGTCCTGCTGCATGGATCGAACGCCTCGCTCCACACCTGGGAGCCTTGGGTGGCGCGGCTCGGAACAAAGTACCGGATCATCAGTCTGGATCAGATTGGCCACGGGCTGACCGGGCCCAATCCGACCGGGCAATATGACGCCGCCGCCTTCGTCGGCACGCTCGACGCCCTGATGAACAAGCTGGGCGTCACCCGCTTAGCCATCGCCGGCAATTCGATGGGTGGCTACGTCGCCTGGGAATATGCCCTGGCTCACCCGGACAAGCTGACTCACCTGGTACTGGTCGATGCCGCGGGGCCGCCAGAGGATCCCAACAAGCAGCTGCCGATCGGTTTCCGGATTGCCCGCACTCCCGGCCTCAACAAGCTGGCGCTGGTAATCACCCCGCGCTCGGTGTTCGAAAAGTCGTTCCACGGTTCAGTCTCGAACCACGCGATCGTCACGCCCGAGGCAATCGACCGCTATTGGGAGCTCAACCGCTATCCGGGCAATCGCGCCGCCACCGGCGCCCGCTTCGCCCAATACGGCACCCGCAACCGCAACGTCGAAGGGATTGCCGCGATCAAGGTGCCGACGCTGATCCTGTGGGGCGCCGAAGATAAACTGATCCCGGCCAGCGGTGCGGACTGGTTTGCACAGCGGATCGCGGGTTCGGTCAAGATCGTCTATCCGGGGGTCGGCCACCTGCCGATGGAGGAGACACCCGATCGTTCTGCCGCTGATCTCGACGCCTTTCTTTCGAGGCCCTTCCCTTCGTCCCCGACATTGCCTAGCATCGCTCCGATAAAGCCCTGATCGCAATGGAGGGTTCGCCATGCAATTGATCCGCACGTTACTTCTGCTTGTCTTCACCATCGCTCTGGTCGCTTTCATCGCGATCAACTGGCAGACCGTTCCGCTCAACCTGTGGCCGCTGCAGGATGGCAACTATGTCCATCTCGAATGGCCGGTCGGGTTTATCGTGATCGTCGCGATGGTCCTCGGATTTCTGCCGATGTGGCTGTTGCACAAGGGCGCACGCTGGCGCCTGACCCGGCGGATCAGCTTCCTTGAAAACTCGGTCAAATCTGCCAGTCAGTCGGTCCCGACTGAAATTCCCGCATCCACCCAGCTTGAAGCTGCAACTCCGGAAGCACCGCCCCCCCTGCCATGAGCACCAACCCGATCTACCTCGCGCTCGATTTCCCCCGGCTCGACACGGCGATTGCCGTCGCGCAAAAGGCGAAGGCTCATATTGGCGGGGTCAAGCTGGGGCTCGAGTTCTTCTGCGCCCATGGCCACCACGGCGTGCTCGAAGTACACAAGCTGGGCCTGCCGATCTTCCTTGACCTGAAGCTGCACGATATTCCCAATACCGTTGCCGGGGCGATGCAAGCGATCCACGTGCTGGAACCGGCAATCGTCACTGTCCACGCCAGCGGCGGGCGGGCGATGATGGAAGATGCCAAGGCTGCTGCGGGAGAGAGTTGCAAGGTTGTCGGCGTCACGCTGCTGACCAGCCTCGATGAAAGCGACATGGCCGCCACCGGCATGGCCGGGCAGCCGCACGATCAGGTGATGCGGCTCGCCGAACTGGCCCGCGATTCGGGGCTCGACGGAATTGTCTGCTCCGGACAAGAAGTTGGCGCGGTCCACTCAATGTGGCGCGACGGGTATCTGGTGGTTCCCGGGCTGCGCCCGGCCGATGCCAAGCTGGGCGATCAGAAGCGCGCAGTAACCCCGCGCCAGGCCCGCGATGCCGGGGCATCAGTTCTGGTGATCGGCCGGCCGATCGCCCGGGCGGAGGATCCGGCAGCGGCCGCGCGGGCAATTGAAGGGACCTTGTAGGGAACCGGCCCGGGTTCAGGTCCGGGCAAGCCATTGCGGTTTAGGCGGCACTGCAGAAGCTGGAGATAGCATCATGAAATCGCTCAAGTTCGCACTCGCCCCCCTCGCCCTTGCTCTCGCCTTGCCCGGAGTTGCCATGGCCCATTCCGACCAGCCCGCAATTGCCGCCGCATCGTCTCTGCTGACACTTTCAGCCGACGGCAAATCGGCGCGCACCCCCGATCTCGCCACCTTCAATGCCGGAGTCGTTACCCAGGGCGGCACCGCCAGCGAAGCGCTGGCTGCCAATGCCGCCGCGATGACCAGAGTGATCGCCACACTGAAGAAAGCCGGGATTGCCGACAAGGACATCCAGACCAGCCAGATCAACCTCAACCCGGTCTATGGCCAGCCGGTGGTTGGCCCCAATGGGCAGGTGACGGAGGAACCGCGGATCATCGGTTATCAGGCCAACAACAGCGTCAATATCCGCAGCCGCGATATCAAGGGCTTTGGCAAGGTGCTCGACGCGCTGGTCGCCTCGGGCGCCAACCAGGTTAACGGCCCATCGTTCGAAATGTCCGATCCCAGCGCGGCGATGGACGAAGCGCGCACCGCCGCAATGAAAGCCGCCCGTGCCCGCGCCGAACTTTACGCCAAGGCGGCCGGACTGCGCGTGGTGCGGATCGTCTCGATCAGTGAAGGCGGCGGCTTTGCTCCGCCGCAGCCGGTCTATGCGATGGCCAAGATGGCTGATGCCTCGTCCAGCCCGATTGCAGCTGGTCAGGTTGAGGCGCAGGTTAGCGTGACCGTGCAGTTCGAACTGGCACCCTGAGCCAAGGCAAGCTAGGCGGCGGGTCATGACGGCCCGCCCCGCAATCAAGATCTGCGGCATCACCACGATGCAGGCGCTCGACGCGGCAATCGCCGCGCGGGCGAGCCATGTCGGGTTCAACTTCTACCCGCCTTCGCCGCGCCATGCCGACCCGGCCCTGGCCGGGGAGTTGGCGCGCCGGGCCGAGGGGCAGTTGATCCGCGTCGGGGTGTTCGTCGATGCCGACGATGCGCTGCTGGCCGAGGTGCTGGCCGCTGTCCCGCTCGACGCGTTGCAGTTTCATGGCGGCGAAAGCCCGGAGCGGGTCGCACAGGCTCGGACCTCGTTCGGTGTGCCGGTGTGGAAGGTGCTGTCAGTCGCCGCGCGGGAAGACCTGGCCAAGGCCTCGGTCTATACCGGT
>CAZOSI010000124.1:0-9724 GCA_964582485.1 uncultured Novosphingobium sp. | reverse complement strand
GCGCATTATCCCAAGCGGCCCATCCTGCGCCCAGCTTGAGGGGAATGATATGCGTACCACTGCCACAATCGCTGCCTTGGCCTGCACCTTTCTCCTGACTGCCGGGTGCAAGCAGGAATCAAACTATCCCGCCGCCGAAGCGACCACCACGACCCTGGTGCCGGTTCCCGGCCCGACCGCGACCGAGGTTGTTGCGGTGCCGGTGCCTGGGGCCACTTCGACCGAGGTCGTCGTGGTGCCCGTTCCCGGCCCGACCGTAACCGAGACGGCTGCGCCGAAGGCTTCGCCCAAGCCGAATTAGGGTGCAGCTCCCCCCTCCCCGGTGGGGAGGGGTTGGGGTGGGGGTTCCACGCCAGCGGTGACGCGCGGCCTGGCGGCCACGCTCCCCCACCCCTAACCCCTCCCCGGCGGGGTGGGGGATTCAGGTTTGCGGGCCAGCATCCTTCGGCAAGCTCAGGACGAGCGGGCCAGTAGCGTCTTCAAGTACCCACCGGTGTAGCTTCGCTTGTTGGCCGCAACCACCTCCGGCGTCCCCACCGCAACAATCTCCCCACCGCCCTCTCCGCCCTCGGGCCCCAGGTCCACCAGCGAATTGCCCTGATCCACCAGCCGGTGCAGCACCTTCAGGCCTTTGCGCAGGTCTTCGAAGTGCAGCCTGATGGTCGGTTTCCGTGTTTGCGCCGCTACCCCAGCTCGGCCAGATAGCGCTCCATCGCCTCGACCGCGCCCGGGGTCAGCACCACGAACGAGCGGCGGCGATCGTGGCGGTCATGTTCGCGGGCGATCAGCTGGCGGCGTTCGAGCAGGCGGATCCAGCGCAGCGCGGTGGTGGCAGGCACGCCCGAGGCGTGGCACAGCGAGGTGACCGAGACGCCCTGGCACTCGATCCGGGCGCGGGCCAGATCGAGCAGCATGTCCCAGGCGGGATCGGCGAACAGCCCCTCGCCGAACAGCCGCGCGCGCAGGCGGCGTTCGCGGATCAGGCCGTTCAACCGATCCGCCGGCTTTGCCGAGGTGCGACCCGAAGCACCCAAGGCTCAGCTACCGGCGGAGGCCAGGCGGCGCGAGACAGGGCGCGGGGGATAGCGCGGTGCTTGCCTCGCTTCGCCCTGTAATTTCCGTCCCGTTTCGTAGCGCATAGCCCACCCGCGCGGCTCCGCCGACAGCGGCGCCGCTTTCCATAAGAATTGTCCAAATCACGGATTGCCCGGCGAAGGGCAGGTTCGGCGCGCGATGTTGATCCGGCGCGCCGATCTAGTTTCGATCCGATCCCGTTTTACTCAATGCATTCCACTCAACTTAATGTTCAACGCACCTGGCTGCCTTCAACATTGAGGATATGTTGAATCAATGGCCCCGCATGTCAAACGGTAGTGGGACCATTTTGGAGCGTTCTAGGGGTTTGCGCGGAGCGGGCGATTAACGCCCCAGCATCGGCGCCAGATAGCCCCCGGTAAACGACCCCTTGACCTTGGCCACCTGTTCCGGCGTGCCTTCGGCGACGATCTCCCCGCCGCGCACCCCGCCTTCGGGGCCCAGGTCGATAATCCAGTCGGCCACCCTGATCACGTCAAGGTTGTGCTCGATCACCACCACCGAATTGCCCTGATCGACCAGCCGCTGCAACACTTCCAAGAGCTTGCGCACGTCTTCGAAGTGCAGCCCGGTGGTCGGCTCGTCGAGGATGTAGAGCGTCTGCCCGGTGCTGCGGCGGCTGAGTTCCTTGGCGAGCTTGACCCGCTGCGCCTCACCGCCGCTGAGCGTGGTCGCCTGCTGGCCAACCTTGACGTAGCCCAGCCCCACCTCGTTCAGCATATGCATCTTGTCGCGGATCGGGGGGACGGCCTTGAAGAACTCTTCCGCGTCCTCGATCGTCATGTCGAGCACGTCGGCGATCGAGTGGCCCTTGAACTTCACCTCCAGCGTCTCGCGGTTGTAGCGTTTGCCGTGGCATTCCTCGCAGGTGACGTAAACGTCGGGGAGGAAGTGCATTTCGATCTTGATCAGCCCGTCGCCCTGGCACGCCTCGCACCGGCCGCCCTTGACGTTGAAGCTGAACCGCCCGGCCTTGTACCCGCGCGCGGCGCTTTCGGGCAGGCCTGCGAACCAGTCGCGGATCTGGGTGAAGGCGCCGGTGTAGGTCGCGGGGTTGGAGCGCGGGGTGCGGCCGATCGGCGACTGGTCGATCTCGATCACCTTGTCGCACATTTCGAGGCCGGTAATCTTGTCATGCGCGCCTGCGATCACCCGCGCGCCGTTGAGCACGCGCGCGGCCCCGGCGTAGAGCGTGTCGAGCGTGAGGCTGCTCTTGCCGCTGCCCGACAGGCCGGTCACGCAAGTGAAAGTGCCGAGCGGGATGCTGACCGTTACGTTTTGCAAGTTGTTGGCCCGCGCGCCGTGGACGGTGATCGCGTGGCCGTTGCCCTTGCGGCGCTTTTTCGGAACCTCGATCTTGCGCACGCCGGAGAGGTACTGGCCGGTCAGGCTGAGCTCGCTCGAGAGGATGTCTGCGAGGCTGCCCTGCGCGACGATCTCTCCCCCATGCACCCCCGCGCCGGGACCGAGATCGACGATGTGGTCGGCATGGCGGATCGCGTCTTCGTCATGCTCGACCACGATCACGGTGTTGCCCAGATCGCGCAGCCGCTTGAGCGTTTCGAGCAGCCGGTCGTTGTCACGCTGGTGCAGGCCGATGCTCGGTTCGTCGAGCACATAGAGTACGCCCGAAAGCCCAGAGCCGATCTGGCTGGCGAGGCGGATGCGCTGGCTTTCGCCGCCGGACAGCGTACCTGAAGTGCGGTTGAGGTTCAGATAATCGAGCCCGACATTGTTAAGGAATCCAAGGCGTTCATTGATTTCCTTCAAAATCGCCTTAGCAATCTGTTGCTGCTGCGGGCTGAGCTGATCGTTCAGTTCCCCGAACCATGCCACCGCCGCCGCGACCGACAGCATGGTGATGGTGGAGACGTCTTCCCCCGCCACCTTGACGCACAGCGCCTCTGGCTTGAGGCGTTTGCCTTCGCAGGTTTCGCACGGCTGCGCGGTCTGGAACTTGCCCAGCTCCTCACGCATCCAGGCGCTTTCGGTTTGCAGCAAACGCCGGTTGAGATTGCCGATCACGCCTTCGAAGGCCTTCTTGACCGTGTAGCTCTTCTTGCCATCGGTGAAGGTCAGGCTGACCGGCTGGCCGGCGGTGCCATGCAGGATCACGATCCGCACCTCGACCGGCAGATCCTGCCAGGGCGTATCGAGGCTGAAGCCGAACTCGGCTGCGAGGCTGGACAGCACCTGCATGTAGTAAGGCGAAGGCGGGTTGCTCTTGGCCCAGGGCACCACCGCCCCCTGCTTGAGGCTGAGCGCTTCGTTGGGCACCACCAGCTGCGGATCGAACAGCAGCTTTTCGCCCAGCCCGTCGCAGGCAGGACAAGCACCCATCGGCGCGTTGAAGCTGAACAGGCGGGGTTCAAGGCTCTCGATCGTGAAACCGGAGACCGGGCAGGCGAACTTTTCGCTGAAGACGATGCGGTTGTCAGGCAGGCCGGCGCCCTTCATAGCGCCCCCCTTCTCCTCCTCGCGCCCCGGCACCACGCCATCCGCCAGGTCGAGATAGACCAGCCCCTCGGCCAGCTTGAGCGCCTGTTCGAAGCTGTCCGCCAGCCGTGTCTCGATCCCCTCACGCACCGCGATCCGGTCAACCACCACCTCGATGTCGTGCTTGTACTTCTTGTCGAGCGCCGGGGCTTCCTCGATCGAATAGAACTCGCCGTCGATCCGCACGCGGGTAAAGCCGGCCTTCTGCCATTCGGCCAGTTCCTTGCGGTACTCCCCCTTGCGCCCGCGCACGACTGGCGCGAGCAGGTAGGCGCGCGTCCCCTCGGGCAGCGCCATCACCCGGTCAACCATCTGGCTGACCGTTTGCGCCGAAATCGGCAAGCCGGTGGCAGGCGAGTATGGCACGCCAACCCGCGCCCACAGCAAGCGCATGTAGTCATAGATCTCGGTCACTGTCGCCACGGTGGAACGCGGATTGCGGCTGGTGGTCTTCTGCTCGATGCTGATCGCGGGGCTCAGACCGTCGATATGCTCCACATCGGGCTTCTGCATCATCTCCAGAAACTGGCGGGCATAGGCCGAGAGGCTCTCGACATAGCGCCGCTGCCCCTCGGCATAGATCGTATCAAACGCCAGGCTGCTCTTGCCGCTACCCGACAGACCGGTGATGACAATCAGCTTGTCGCGCGGCAGCGAGACATCAAAGCCTTTGAGGTTGTGTTCCCGGGCGCCCCGGACGGTAATGTGGGTGAGTGACATGGTGCCTGCATGTGGGGATGAATCGAGCCGAATGCCAGCCGAACCTTTGATCAGTCAGCCCGGCGCGTTGTTCCATATTTGTTCGACAGGAGCAAGTACCCCGATCAATTGCCTGCCAGCGGCCGAGTTCAAGCCGGTGGACTTCGGCACTTCGACCTGGACAAGCAGCAAGCTGCTGCCTTGCGTAAGGAATATCTGTTCAAGCTTGCGCACGAGCCAGTGTCAGGTTACCTTGACAATATCGGGACTTATCTCAGTTTTTTGTTGCGTCGTGATCTTGCAAATTGACTATTTCAAGACCTTTGCGACTGACTGGCGGAGAGCGTGAATGCCGGATCTGTTTGAGGCGATTGGCACTGAAATCCGCGTCAATGGCGGCCAGTTCAGCTATTTCGGACAACAGCGCACGCCGCAGATCGTAAGGCTGGCGAATGGCGACAGTCTGGTTGTTTTCGAATCGGACTCGTTGATCAAGGCCCAACGATATGACTCTGCGGGAAGCCCGATTGGACCAGAAACATTCGTCACCAATGGAACGGGTGGATATTGCAATGAACCGGCGGTCGCCGCGCTTTCAAGCGGCGGCTACGCGATCGCATATTCTTTTCAGCCGTCCTCCGGAGCTGCCCGCGAGGTCTATGTGCGGATTTACGACGCCGCTGGCGCCGCCGCAGCGCCCGTGCAGGTCGCCGCAGCCATGGCTGGTGCCGAACAGTCCCCGGTGATCGCCGCTCTGCCCGGCGGCGGTTTCGTGGTCGTCTGGACCAACCTCGGTCAGGATGGGGACGGTCTTGGCGTTTTCATGCAGCGTTTTGACGCCGCAGGCATCGCAGTCTCGGCTGAAGTCCAGGTCAATGTCGGCAGCACTGCCAACCAGTCCGATCCGGCCATCGCGGTGCTCGACGGTGGCGGCTTCGTCGTCGTCTGGCGCAGCGAGAGCCCTGACGGATTTATCAGCGGCGAAATTGTCGCGCGCCAGTACGACGCATCGGGAACGGCGCTGGGCGGCGAAATCGCTGTCAATCTTACAACACTGGCCGACCAGACCCAGCCTGCGGTTACGGCACTGGCTGGCGGAGGGTTCGGCATCGTCTGGACTTCAGTAAACCAGGATCGCCCGGGCGGAACTGGCATCGTCATGCAACGGTTTGACGCCAGCGGGACCCGGATTGGCAGTGAAACGATCGTCAACAGCTTTGCGGATGGCCGTCAGGACGCCCCGGCGATTGCCCGGCTCGATAGTGACGACTTCGTCGTCAGCTGGACTTCCGCTGTCCATGACGGGTCGCAAACCGGAGTCTACGCTCAGGTCTATTCATCCGCTGGTCTGCCGCAGGGCGAAGAATTCCGGGCCAGCACCACCACCACCGGAAGCCAATCCACACCAGCGCTGGCCGCGGCCACTGGTGGCGGGTTCACACTGGTCTATCAATCGCCCGATGGGTCATTCGACGGCATTTATCTGCAACGTTATGCTTCCAGTGCCGGATTGGCGGACCTCTCCGTGACCGGCACTTTATCAGTCTCCGAAGCCGCGCTCGGCGCAACAGCGGTTGCCAGCCTGGCGACAAATCAGACCAATGACGCCACGACTTACACAATCGTATCTGACAGCAGCGGCGGCGCGTTCGGGATTGTCGGCGATCAGCTGGTAGTAGCGGATAATGGCTGGCTCGATTTTGAAACGCAAACCGCGGTTACCGTGACGGTGCGGGCGCTCAGCAGCAACGGCCAACAGATCGACCAGCAAGTGACAGTGCAAGTCACCAACGCAATTGATGAAGTGCGGTTCAGTGCCAATCCCGTGCATTCCGAAATTGCGCGCGAAGGTGGAACGATTGATGTCACCGCGCTGTCCAACGGCGGCTTTGCCTTGGTCTGGCGAGACCAGGTCCAGGTGTTCAATCCCTTCCTTAATGCGTACGAAAGCCAGAATGCCATCATCGTGCGGGTGCTCGATGCCGACGGCGCCGTGATCAACCAGACCCAGCAGCTCCTGACCAACCAATTAACAGTTTCAAGTCCGGTCATCACGGCCACCAGTGGCAATAGCTTTGTCGTCGGGTGGTCGGCCGAATTCGGTAGCAACAACGGGCTTTCGCTGCAGTTCTTCGATGGCAATGGCAACGCTGCCGCAGCGCCGCAACTGGCCATTCCCGGCGCTGTAACCCGCGATGGGCCGGCAGAGCTGATAACTCTGGCGAACGGCGATCTGCTGGCAATCAACAGCCATTACGATAGCGGATCGGCGCAATACAACGTCATGGTCCGCAGGTTCGCGGCTGATGGCACCGTGCTGGACGCGGGAACAACCGCGATTTCCGGACCAGCCGGGGCAACATTCATGTCGGCGATTGCCCTCCCTGATGGGGGGTACGTGCTGGATTATGCGCAGACTATCCCGGGAACCTCCGGTTCACGCAATTTCCTGCAACGCTTTGATGCGAGCGGGGCCGCACTTGGTACCCCGCAGCAAGTCGGCAGCGATGCGCTGACCGTACCGCCGCCCGATCTGGCCCTGCTGGCCGGCGGCGGCATGGTCGTCGCTTGGTCGGGCACGGCGACCTATCCGGATTTCAACACCTACGTCCAGCTGTTCAATGCGAGCGGGGTTCCGCTGGGCGCGCCGCAGATTATTGATCCCGATCCGGGTACCAGTTCGGCGCAAGTTTCGGTCATCGGGCTGCCAGACGGTGGCTTTGTGGTGCAGTGGATGACTTTGACTGGTCCGAAGCTGATGCGCTTTGACGCTAACGGCACGGCCTTGCTTGATGCGCCGCAGCACATCGGCGGGCAATATGCCTTGCAGAACGGGTTTTCGCTGGCGGCCACTGCCGACGGAGATTTCATCTCTGTCTGGATCGACCCTAACGGCGACACCACAACCGGCAACTATGATCAGACTTGGCAAACATTTGGTTTTGAATCGCTCTACGGCAGCGAAAGCGCAGATACGCTGACCGGAACCGCGACCGGCGAATTGAGCTTTGGCTATGGCGGCGATGACACGCTGATCGGTGGCGGCGGCGTGGACACGCTGTACGGCGGATCGGGCAATGACCGGCTGGTGGTCGGCGCGACCGGGACTGGAAGCTTCATAAATGGTGGAAGCGGGACCGACACACTGGCAATCAATGGCACCGTATCGCTTGGTTCGCTGACCGGGATCGAGGCAGTGGAACTGTTCGGCGGTGCCGCCCTCACCCTAACCGGCGCGCAGTTCAACGCCGGGCTGGCAGTGAATGCGGCCTTCAGCGGAACCGGCAGCCTGACGGTCAACATGACGGCGGGTGAATACTTCTTCGCCACGCAGATGAGCTTTGCCAGCAGCATTGTGACCACCGTCAACGGCACCAGTGGGGTCGACGTGATCAAGGCAGCGCTGGACGCGTCGATCATTGCCTTTGGCGGCGATGAAACCGACCAGATTCGCGGCGGCAACCTGGCGGATTCGATCTTTGGCGATGGCGGCAACGACAAGATCATGGGCCTCGGCGGCGCCGACCAGCTGACCGGCGGCACGGGGGCGGACCAGTTCCGTTACCTGTTCACGACCGACAGCGGGCTTGGCGTGGGCGCAGACCGGGTCCTCGATTTCACCAATGGTGAGGACAAACTCGATTTCCGCGCGCTTGATGCCGATCCGAACACGGCCGGGCGGCAGGCGCTCAGCTTCATAGGCACTGCTGCGTTCGGCGCGACCGGCAGTGCCCAGCTGCGCTATGCCGACAGCGGCGGCGATACGCTGGTCCAGATCGACCTCAACGGCGATGGCGCCGCCGACATGGAAATCGTGCTGGTCGGCCACGCCGGGCAGGCGCTGACGGGTACCGACTTTTTGCTCTGAGCGGCAACGTCGCAATCGTATTTAGGCTAACGAATAATGTCTGCCCCTCCGGCTGCAAGCAGGCCAAGTCTATTCAGTTGCTGAAAAAATTCTTCAGGTGTAATTGTCCTTTTGACTAAGAATCCTGTACGGAGAAGTCGCGCATGCCGTCCATTATTCCCGCCTTGCCGCAGCCATGGCCCGCGACCCCCTCTTCTTCGACAACGATCAACATCGGTTCCAGCTATACTGTGACGAGCGGCACTGTGCTCTACACCAGCGGCATGGCCTGGGTTCCAGGCACGCGCAGCGCTTTCACCACGACAACCGATACCGGCGCCCTGATCAACAATGGCGAAGTCTGGGTTCGTGAAGTTGATGATGTCGGATTCCGCTGGGGCCGGTCCGGGGGCGATGTCATCAACAACGGCCTGGTGGTGGTGGAAAGCACCGCGGGCCGGGCATTCGGAATCTATGACAGCCTTGATCTGGGGCCTGGTTCCGGGACGCTCCAGAATACCGGGCAGCTGTTTGTATTCGGACACATCTATGCGGTTGGTCTGGCGGGCCGGCGGTCCGGCGTGGCGACCTATCGCAACGACGGCCTGATCGCAGTACGCAGCGCTGCCGGAGAAGCGATCGGCTTCCAGTTTGGCAACGGCAACGACAATGCCTTCAACAGTGCGGGCGCACAGATTCTAGTCGAGGGGGTTTCGGCGATCGGCGTCGATATAGCCGGGCGCAACAATTTCAGCAATTACGGCACGATCACTGTCCAGACAATCGCCAATCCGGTTTCCGGCCAGATCGAAAACTACAGCATCGGGATCGCGACCTATATTTTCCCGTCAGGCATCGGAGAGTCCGGCACGATCAACAACAGCGGCACGATTACCGCCGACATCGCGATCCGCGCCTACTCAATCACCGGCTATTCACAACTGCACAACTTCATCACAGTCAACAACCTGACCGGCGGTACGATCAACGGCGCGGTAATCCTGGAATTCACCAACGACGTCTTCACCAATGCCGGCGCGGTCCACGGCCTGGTCGACATGCGTGAAGGCAATGATGTTCTCGATACCACGGCAGGCACGATCAACGGACTGGTCGACATGGGTTTTGGCGACGACCGGTTCGAAGGATCGGCCGGGGCCGACTATGTGCTGGGCAACAAGGGCGCGGACATCCTCAACGGTGCGGGCGGAGCCGACCTGCTGCTGGGTGGTGCCGGGAATGACCGGATCGCGGGCGGAGCGGGCAACGATGGCCTCTACGGCGAACTGGGCGACGATCTGATCATCAGCCAGGGCGGCGATCAGATTTCTGGCGGCGATGGCAATGACCGGATCGAGCTGGGCGATCTGCAATTCTATTCGGTTTCGGGCGGCAATGGCAGCGATACGCTGGTTCTCCCCAATGGCACGTTCTCGCTGGACTGGCATCAACTGGTCAGCTCCGGTCTGGTGACCGGGATCGAGCAGTTGGTGATGCGCGGCAACCAGGAAATTGGACTTTTTGCGGCTGACATGGCTGGGATTGTCAATCAGACCCTGCTGGTCAACACCGCCGGGATTTCGGACA
>CAZOSI010000123.1:0-9761 GCA_964582485.1 uncultured Novosphingobium sp. | reverse complement strand
GAGGAAGCAGCTTTGCGTTGGAAATGCCACACGATCACAATTTCAGCTTCCTGACGCTGGGCTATTTCGGGCCGGGCTATTGGAGCGACTATTATGAGTACGATTTCGAAGCAGTTGTCGGCCACCGAGGTGAAGCCGTGCCGTCGTTGCGGTTCATCGAACGCTCGCGTCTCGAGCAGGGCAAGATCATGCTTTATCGCGCCCATCTGGATGTTCACGCCCAGTTGCCGGCTGATTCACTCTCGGTTTCGCTGAACATCATGCACACCCACGGAGCGCAAGGCTGGCTTGATCAGTACCGCTTCGACCTTGAACGGCGGCAGGTCGCGGCGATCCTCAGTCCCGGGCCGAGCGAGGCGCTGATCAAGGTCGCGGTCGGGCTGGGCAGCGAGGAAGCGCTGGACCTGGCCGAACGATTTGCATGCAGCCACCCAAGTGACCGGATGCGGCTTGCTGCCTGGGACGCGCTAGCGGCGCGGGAATGCGATCCGGCGGCCCGCGATGCCGTCTGGCGTGAGGCTGAGGGATCGGGCAGTCGGTTGGTAACGATGGAAGCGCGGGCGCGGCGGGCTGAACTGGTAGCCTGACAGGTTCAGGCAAAACCCCCGGCCAGCGCGTCAATCGCCGCTTGCAGAATCACTGCGGCGGCATGAGAATCGATCCGTTCGGCGCGCTTGGCCCTGCTCATGTCCTGTGCAATCAAGGCACCTTCGGCGCTGGCGGTGGACCAACGCTCGTCCCACAGCAGCACCGGCAAGTTGAGCGCCGCTGCTAAGTTGCGGGCATAGGCCCGGCTCGACTGGCTGCGCGGCCCTTCGCTGCCGTCCATGTTGAGCGGCAGGCCGATCACCACTCCTTTGATGGAGCGTTCCAGCGCCAGGGCAGCCAGCGCCACACGGTCGGCGCCGAACTTGCCGCGTTTTAGAGTCTTGCCGGGCGACGCAAAGCGCCAGCCAGCGTCGCAAAAGGCGGTGCCGATCGATTGCGTGCCAAGATCAAGCCCCATCAGCGCGCCAGCCTGAGGCAGGGCGGCGCGGTAGTCCATCGCGCTGGCGGTGATCAGCGCGCCGTCTGCCATGCCGCAACCCGCCGGGCGAAATCCTGGCGCAGGGGCAGCCAGTAGAGCGCGTAATCGTAAACGTGGTAATTGCCGCCGGGCAGCACGAAGGGCCCCATGTCCGGCCCTTCGCCGATCCGCAAGGAACCGTCGGGCGCACAACTTGCCCCGGCTAGTGCCGGAGTCAGGGTGGCCTTCTCAAATGTCAGGTTGGGGACGATCCCGCCCGGGTTGGCGCTGGCCGGTGCAGTGCCGCCAATCCCGCCGGTGAGCGGATTTGAACAAAGATAGGCTGGCGAGCCGCCGGCAGCGCCATTGCCCGCGAAACGTTCATAGGCAGCGCGCATCATCGCCGTATCGGCCTGGTCGGCGAAAGACAGGAAGCTGATGACGCAGCCGGACTGGTCGGCCCGCCCGCAGGCTGGCAGGCCCATCATCGGCAAGTCGCGATTGCTGTCGACCACCCAGCCAATCACGTAGGCTGCGGCGATCCGCTTCGTAAGAGGAGTTTGGGAAACCTTCTCGGCCAGCAGTCGTTTGAGGATGAATGAGCCCTGGCTGTGCCCGGCCAGCACAATCGGGCGATCGGCGGGCTGAGCGGCGATAAAGGCATCGAATGCTTCAGCCACGTCGCGATAGGCCTGGTCATGAGCTTGCCTCGCTTCGGCTGCGTCGCTGACAAAGGCCCCGAACGTAGCTTGGCGATAGCGCGGGGCCCATACCTCGCGCGCTTCACCGAACACGCTGGCAATCCCGCGTACGACGATTGTGCCGATCCGGTTGGCGTCGGCATCGTTCAGCGGGGCATTCCAGTGGTCCTTCTTGAGGTAGCTGGTCGGGTGAACGAAGAAGACTGCGGCATCGATGCGGGCGGCACTGGTGTTAGCCGCAAGACCATCGGGCCTCCATTGGGTCAACCCTTCGCCGGGTTCACCGGGGCGGGCGAACCACATCTTGGCATCGGCATAGGCGCCTGGCTTTAGCGGTATTTGCGCTTCGAACTTCACGCTGGGTGTGAAGCTCAGCCGGGTCAGTTGTTCCGGATAAAACGCGAGGGCAATCCGTCCGGCGATAAACAGGATGATGCAGAAGGCAATAAAATACAGAAACTTGCGGGCCACAGCTCAGGCGCCTTCATTCTTTTCCGACTGCCGTTCCAGCGCAACCTTGATCATCGCCACCAGCGGATCGGCCAGCATCAGACCCAAAAGGCCGAATAGCGCACCCATGATCAGCTGCGCCCCAAGGACCAGCGCGGGTGCCAGATCGGCGGTTTTCTTGGCGATCATCGGAACAATGATGTTACCATCGACCACCTGGACCACGACGTAGACGAAGACACAGAACAGGCCCATCTCGACCCCTCCGGAAAACCCGACCAGGATCATTAGAGCGCCCGAAATCGGTGCGCCGATATTGGGCAGGAAAGCGAGCAGGCCGGTCAGCAGGCCCAGCAGCGCCGCCATCGGCACGCCATAGGCAGCGAGCAAGGCCCAGGTTGCCGCGCCTTCGACCCCCATGCCGAGCAGGCGGCCGGCCAGCAGCCGCCGCAGGGTCCGGCCCATGATCATCGCGGTGCCTTCGAAGTGGGCACGCTGTCCTTGCGGCAGCAACCAGGCGAAACCGCGCCGGTAAAGCTGCGGTTCGGCGGCGAAATAGATCGCCATGACCGCGATCAGAAAAGCCGTGGTGAAGCCGCCGATCACACCGCCGACCGCACTGGTGATCTGGCCGACGCCGCCGACCACCTTGTCGATCAGCCCCTCGGCCGATTGCATGTCGAACTGTACGCCGTGACCGCGCAGCCATTCCAGCACGCGCAGGGTCTGGGCTTCGACAATCCCGGGTAGCTGCGCGGCCTGGGCAGCGATCTGGCTGCCGGTGAACATCGCGGTCCAGCTGATGAAGGCCAGTGACAGCAGCAGGACGATGGTCACCCGCCAGCCTCGCGCGATCGGCAGGACCCGGCCCAGCAGCCGCGCCCCGCCGTCGATCATCGCGGCAAAGACCATGCCGCCGAAAATTACCAGCAGCGGCTGCGCCAGGTAGATTGTCAAGCCCAGCAGCGCCGCCATGCCAATCCAGACTGCGGCCTTCTTGGCCTCGCTTCGGATCAGCGTGTCGCTGATGTCGGTCGGTCCGGCGTGAAGTTCAACCGGCGTTGCTTTCGCTGCCTTGGCGGTGCGGCGCGGACGGGGCGGCTTGGCGGCGGGTTCAGCCATTACTTGTCCTCAGTCAGGTGAACAGGCCGTAAGCTGGTCCAGGATCTTTCGGAACGCAAGGCGCTCCACCAGGTCAGCGGGTTCCAGCTCTGGCTGCCATCAAGCGAGAAAGTGACGAATTCGGCCCGCCCGCCAACGTCTGACAGGGGCACCGGCCCACCCAGGCCATCGGCCTGGATCGGAACCCGGCTGTCGGCCGAATGGTTGCGGTTGTCCCCCATCAGGAACACATGACCGGCCGGTACGGTGATCTCGGCAAAATTGTCGACCGTGAAGTCGCTGCGGTCCTTGATGATCAGATAGGTTGCACCGTTGGGCATGGTTTCCCGCAACGTCGGCACCTCGATTACCTCGCGACCGGAGGGCAGCTTGGTTCGATACATCTCGAATTCGCTGTAACAATGGTAGGCCGGCTTGCGGTCGCTGCACATCAACTCCGGATCGGCCGGGATCTGCAGATCGGGTTCGACCGCTTGCGGCACCGGATTGCCATTGAGCACGATCTGGCCATTCACCACCGCGATCCGGTCCCCGGGCAGGGCAACCACGCGTTTGATCAGATCGTCGTTACGATTGCGCGGGACGGCGATCACGATGTCGCCATAGTCTGGCGTTCCGGGCAGCGCGCGCCAGGTGCCACGCGGCAATACGTGAAAGCTGGCCGAGGCCCAGTTCCAGCCATATGGAAACTTGGAGACGACCAAGCGGTCTCCGACAAGCAGGTTCGGCATCATCGAGATCGAGGGGATGTAAAACGGCTTGGCGATGAAACTGTGGAAGGCCAGCACCGCCAGCAGCATCAGCGCCAGGCCGCGGATTTCGCCGAGCCAGTCGATCCGGTCCCTGTGCGGGTCGTCTGATACGTCCGCAGCGGGCAAGTCTTGCACGGCGGATGCTTCCACTTCGGGGTTGGAAACTTGGGAATTCACTTCGTTCACAATGCGCGGGCCTCGATTACCACGAAGGCCTGGGCCCATGGGTGGTCGTCCGTTAACGTCAGATGGATCACCGCCTCATGCCCTGCGGGCGTGATCGCGGCAAGCCGGGCGGCAGCGCCGCCGGTGAGCTGCAGGGTGGGCGCGCCGGTGCGCAGGTTGACCACACCGATGTCTTTCATGAACACCCCGGCCTTGAACCCGGTGCCGACCGCCTTGGAAAAGGCCTCCTTGGCGGCAAAGCGCTTGGCCAGCGTTCCGGCCTTGGTGTATGGGCGCCGCGCCGCCTTGGCGCGCTCGACCTCGGTGAACACCCGGTTCTCGAACCGCTCACCCCAGCGGGTCAGCGAGTTCTGGATTCGCTCGATGTTGCAGAGGTCTGAGCCGATCGCGAGGATCATGCCACTCTATCCGATTTGGTTGCCGGCAACCTATCTCGTAGCTCGGTCAAAATCCTGCCGAGCTTATTTTGTCCGCACCAGCGCTTGGGATTCTGTGCATCAGGATGATTTTCAGCCAACCCAATTCCCCAAATAGTATCATTTGGGTTGGCCTCGACCAAATCGGTACCTGTGGTTTCTAGCAACAGCTTAGCAAGGTGTTCGTTCTGAGCAAATTTCGCTTCGTTACCGCGCCTGACTATCTGCTCCTTTGCGTTATCCCAGCGGGTTTGGTCAAAGCCACGCACGCGGCGACCGATAGCTTGGTGGTCGCGAGGATCCTTGGCTTGAAGAATGGCCTCAAGCGCATCCAAGTCGCCAAATAGGCGTGCCTTTTCAGCCATCATGAACTGCTCAACACAGTTATAATAGGAGCCCTCGATCAAGAAGGGACTTGGATGCCACTGTGAGAATGGGCCGTATAGGAAAAACGTGAATTGCC
The DNA here is from genome assembly GCA_964582485.1 of uncultured Novosphingobium sp. Taxonomy (GTDB): domain Bacteria; phylum Pseudomonadota; class Alphaproteobacteria; order Sphingomonadales; family Sphingomonadaceae; genus Novosphingobium. The sequence goes on along the minus strand of CAZOSI010000123.1, from coordinate 4,665 downwards.
TGCTCACCGTGCCGCATCCATCAGTTCACGCATTCTCAGCACCGCTGGCTCCAATCCGCAAAAGATCGCCTCGCCGATCAGATAGTGACCGATGTTGAGTTCGGCCAGTTGCGGAATCGCGGCAACCGGCTGGACGTTTTCGTAAGTCAGCCCGTGGCCGGCGTGGGGTTCGATCCCGTTCTTGGCGGCGAGTGCGGCCATGTCGGTCAGGCGCCGGAGTTCGTGGGCGACAGCATCGCCCGTCGCATGGGCATATTCACCTGTGTGGAGCTCTACCACGGGAGCCTTCAGCATCATCGCCGCTTCGATCTGGCGCTCGTCAGGCGCAATGAACAGGCTGACGCGGATCCCGGCATCGCTGAGGCGCTGGACCATCGGGTAAAGCCGGTTGTGCTGCCCGGCGGCATCGAGCCCGCCCTCGGTGGTGCGCTCCTCGCGCCGTTCGGGCACGATGCAAGCGGCGTGCGGCTTGTGGCGCAGCGCAATCGCCAGCATTTCCTCTGTTGCGGCCATTTCCAGGTTGAGCGGCAGATCGGTCGCGGCCTGGATCCGGGCGAGGTCCTCGTCGCGGATATGGCGGCGGTCTTCGCGCAGGTGCGCAGTGATCCCATCACCGCCGCAAGCAGCAACGATCTCCGCCGCGCGGACCGGATCGGGATGATCCCCGCCGCGCGCGTTACGGATCGTGGCGACGTGATCGATGTTCACGCCAAGGCGGAGGCGGGTCATCGTCACGGCTTTGCGCGGCTCCCCGGCTTCACGGCTTCGCTGTTGGCCAGTTCGGGGGGCAGTTCATCGGCTGCATAGGTCGGGAAGTTAATGGCGATCAGCGGGAAGAAGGGAACCCCCATGTCGACCGACCCGGCAGATCTATCGACCAACGCTGCGGCGGCAATCACATCGCCGCCGGCTTCCTCGATCGCTTTGATCGCTTCCTTGCCCGACAGGCCAGTGGTGACAACATCCTCGACCATCAGCACTTTTTCCCCAGGCTCCAGGGCAAAGCCGCGACGCAGTTCGAAAGTGCCGGTGGGGCGTTCGACGAACATTGCCTCTAGCCCCAGCGCACGGCCCATTTCATGGCCAATAATCAGCCCTCCCATCGCCGGAGAGACGACTTTTGCTATGTCTTTCTTCAATTCGCGGGGGATTCGCGCGGCGAGGGCGGCGGCCAGGCGGCTGGCCCGCATCGGGTCCATCAACACTCTGGCGCATTGCAGGAAATGCGCGCTGTGCCGGCCGGAACTGAGCAGGAAATGACCTTCAAGCAAAGCCTTGCTAGCGCGGAATTCGGCCAGAACCTCTTCATCCTGCATGGTTTACGGTGCCTTTCGGGTTGATTCGAAGCGCCGGAAAATAGCTGTTCACCGGCATTGTCAAATTTTCCCCTAGAGGCGCTTGAGGTGCCTCGCAAGCGCGCGTATAGGCCCGGTGAATCCGAAACTCCCATGGGGGCGGGAAGGGGCAATTTGCAAGGCTTCCACCGGCCGGGACAGATAGCAAGAGCAAGAGGGACGATGACATTCGGCAAGACTGCCCGCACCGCGGGACGCGCGATTCAGGCTTTAGGGCTCTCGCTGGCGCTGTTCGCCGCACCGGCAATGGCCGCTGCCGCTCCGGCGGCGGCGACCGAGAAAGCTGACGCGGCCGCCGCCACAGCGACTGATGCCGCTGCGGCCGCCCCGGCCACCGCGATTGCGGCGCCGGCCCCCGACGCTGCGAAGATTGATCCCAACGATCCCAAGTTCAAGGTCGCTCCGGGCAAATATGTCCCGATGAAGCCGACCGAGGGCAAGGGTCAGCCGATACCTGGGGCTTACGGTTTCCAGGATCAGTATTCCGACAGTGGCAAGCAGGCGCTGTTCATGCACCAGGCGATCCTCCTCCCGGTGATCACCATCATTTCATTTTTTGTATTGTTCCTGTTGCTTTACGTAATCGCGCGGTTCAACCGCCGGGCCAATCCGGTCCCTTCGAAAACCGCGCACAACACGATGCTTGAAGTCGCCTGGACCGGGATTCCGATCCTGATCCTGGTCGGAATCTCGGTGCCGTCGGTCGCGCTGATCAACAAGCAGTTTGAACCGGCTCCGGAAACGGCGGTAACCATCAAGGCCACTGGCAACCAGTGGTACTGGACTTACAAGTATCCCGACAACGGCGATATCGAAGTGATTTCGAACATGCTGCCGGAGGACAAGGCCAAAGCCAACGGAGAGCCGTCGCAGCTGGCGGCTGACTACCGGATGGTTGTCCCGGTGGGCGAGCCGATCCGCTTGCAGGTGACCGGTGCGGATGTGATTCACGCCTTCGCCGTGCCTTCACTGTGGTTCAAGATCGACGCGGTTCCGGGCAAGATCAATGAAAAGACCCTGACCGTTAACGAGCCGGGCGTCTACTACGGCCAGTGCTCGGAACTGTGCGGCGCTCGCCACGGCTATATGCCGATCGCAATCGAAGCGCTGCCGCGTGACGAGTTCAACCGCTGGGTGCTTGAGCAAGGCGGCAAGATCGACGGGGCCCCCGAAGCCCCGGCGGCCGCTGCTGCTGTACCTGCGGCCAAGCCCGCCGCTTGAGCCCCCTAGAAATTTTCGAACAGAAGGTTCGCTGACATGGCTACCACCGCCGACCAGTTCCAGGCTCACGCAGATCACGCGGAGCACCATGACCACAAGCCGGGCTTTTTCGCCCGCTGGTTCATGTCGACCAACCACAAGGACATCGGGACGCTGTACCTGATCTTCGCGATCTTCGCCGGCGTGATCGGCGGCGGGATCTCGGGCCTGATGCGCCTCGAACTGGCCCAGCCGGGGATCCAGCATCTGGGCTGGATTGCGGCGATGCTTGGCGAATCCAATGCCAGCTTCGATTCCCAGCTGCACCTGTGGAACGTGCTGATCACCGCTCACGGCCTGATCATGGTGTTCTTCCTGGTCATGCCGGCGATTATCGGCGGCTTTGGCAACTGGTTTGTGCCGTTGATGATCGGCGCGCCCGACATGGCCTTCCCGCGGATGAACAACATCTCGTTCTGGCTGACCGTCGCCGGTTTCATGTCGCTGATGATGTCGGCGCTGGTCCCGGGCGATGCCACCGGCAACGGCGCGGGGATCGGCTGGACAGCCTATGCTCCGCTGTCGACCTATGGCTCGAAGGGCCCGGCGACCGACTTTGCGATCTTCTCGCTGCACCTTGCCGGTGCGGCATCGATCATGGGCGCGATCAACTTCATCACCACGATTTTCAACATGCGCGCGCCGGGGATGACCCTGCACCGCATGCCGCTGTTCGTCTGGTCAGTGCTGGTTACCGCATTCCTGCTGCTGCTGGCACTGCCGGTGCTGGCCGCAGCGATCACCATGCTGATCACCGACCGCAACTTCGGCACCACCTTCTATGACTACAAGGGCGGCGGCGATCCGGTGCTTTACCAGCACCTGTTCTGGTTCTTCGGTCACCCCGAAGTCTACATCATGATTCTGCCGGCCTTCGGCATCATCAGCCAGATCGTTTCGACCTTCTCGAAGAAGCCGGTGTTCGGCTACCTCGGCATGGCCTATGCCATGGTCGCGATTGGTGTGGTCGGGTTCGTCGTCTGGGCGCACCACATGTACACCTCTGGCATGTCGGTAAACACCAAGCTTTACTTCACACTCGCCACCATGGTGATCGCGGTGCCAACCGGCGTCAAAATCTTCAGCTGGATCGCAACGATGTGGGGCGGCAGCCTGGAATTCCGCAGCCCGCTGGTTTGGGCGCTGGGCTTCATCTTTCTGTTCACCGTCGGCGGCGTGACCGGCGTGGTCCTGGCCAACGGCGGGATCGATGACAACCTGCACGATACCTACTACGTCGTGGCACACTTCCACTACGTGCTCAGCCTTGGCGCCGTGACCGGCCTGTTCGCGGGCTTCTATTACTGGTTCCCGAAGATGAGCGGGCGCTGGCACTCCGAAGCGCTGTCATACCTGCACTTCGCGGTGTTCTTCGTCGGCGTGAACATGATCTTCTTCCCGCAGCACTTCCTGGGGATGCAGGGCATGCCGCGCCGCTATCCGGATTATGCCCCGGCTTATGAATACTGGAACACGATCTCGTCGTGGGGTTATGCCGTGACGCTGGCCTCGGTCGGCCTGTTCTTCCTCAACATCATCTATGCCTTCACCATGGGCAAAAAGGCGGAAGGCAACTATTGGGGCGAAGGCGCGACCACGCTCGAATGGACCCTGTCGAGCCCGCCGCCGTTCCACCAGTTCGAAACCCTGCCGGTGATCGACGACAAGGATCATCACTGATCCCCATCCGATCCTGACTGGACAGAAAGCGCCCCGGCCCGCAAGGTCCGGGGCGTTTTGTTTGGGAGAGCAACCGATGCCCGAATTCCGCCAGATCGATACCGGCGATGTTACCCTGCGCTGCGCCATCGAGGGCAGCGGCCCGCTGGCGATCATGGTCCACGGCTTTCCGGAGAGCTGGTATTCGTGGCGGCACCAGCTTGCCCCGGTGGCGGCAGCGGGCTTCACCGCCTGCGCGATCGACGTGCGCGGTTATGGCGGGTCGGACAAGCCAGAGCCGGTAGAGGCCTATACCTTGCAGGCGATCGCCGGCGATCTGATCGGGCTGGCCGATGTGCTTTCACCGGATCAGCCGGTGGTGCTGATCGGT
>CAZOSI010000122.1:0-9765 GCA_964582485.1 uncultured Novosphingobium sp. | reverse complement strand
TGGTCACCGGCTATGAAAAGTTCATGATGGACTGCGACCAGCTGGGCATGATGCATGTCCTGCTGAAAGGCTATGACCTATCCGAGAACGGCCAGGCAATGGACGCGATCCGCGAGGTTGGGCCCGGCAAGCACTTCTTCGGCTGCGCCCACACCCAGGCCAATTTCGAGAACGCCTTCTACCGCTCGCCGCTGGCCGACTATGCCAGCTGGGAACAGTGGGATGCCGAAGGCGCAAAGGACATCCAGGTTCGCGCCAACGAGGCCTGGAAAAAGACCCTGGCCGAACACGAAGACCCCGCGCTCGATCCGGGCGTCAGGGAAGAGCTGGAAGCCTATATCAAGCGCCGCAAGGGGCAGATGGCCGACGCGAATTACTGAGGCTTAGCGCTCCCTGAAATTTGCGAAGCGGCCGATCAGCCAGGAACGGAACACCGCAATAGCCGGGTCGGCCAGATCGTCGGGGTGGAGCTTGAGGTAATAGCCATAGCCATCCTCGATCACCGCATCGAAAGGGGCGATCAGCTGGCCCGAAGCCAATTCGGCGGCGAACATGTCAAAATCGCCCAGCATCACCCCGCCCGAGGTCGCAGCATACCGCGCCGCCGCGATCGCAGTGTCGAATGCCAGGCCATCATGACTGGGAATCGCAATGCTTTGGCGGCGCAAGTAGTCGCCCCACAGCAGGTCGCGAGGTTGCCCATCCAGCTTGATATGGAGCAGCTCCTGCTCAGCCAGAAATGCAGCCATATCCTTATCTGCGGCCAATGCGCCAGTTTCCGGCGAGCAGAGCGGAACCACCCGCACCATCCACAATAGGTCGGTGATCCGGTCATCTACGTTGGGCCGATCATAGACGATCGCCATGTCGAGATCGACTTCGGGCAGGCCGGTCGTGTGCGCGCTCGACACGTCGATCCGCACTTCGGGATGGTCGCGATGGAATTCCGCCAACATCGGGATGAACAGCTGGTTGAGCAGGCTGGGTGGCACATGCAGCCGCATCGCCCGGGTCGGCACAGAATCGTCGCGGATCGCGTTCATGGTCTGCTCGATCCGCTCAAACGACTTGCCCACCACTGCGAGCAGTTCCTGTCCCGCCGGGGTAAGCGCAAGGCGCCCGGCCTCACGATCGAACAGGCGCTGACCAAGCAGATCTTCAAGCGCTGCGACATGGCGGCTCATCGCGCTTTGCGAGACTGACAGCGCCGCCGCTCCGCCGGTGAAACTCAGATGCTTGCCCACCGCTTCGAATGCCCGCAAGGCATTCAGCGGAAGCCACCGGCGATTGATGGCCGATTTTGCGGCGATGATACCCTCCTGCCCTGAACAGTTTGAGCCTGAATAGACCCTCTGCATGAGATAGGGCTATGCGAAAATTCAATTGTTCTCACCAGCGGGAATTGCCCACACGATTGCCTTGTCTGGAGGCCCTAATGAACGACCTGTCCTGGGCAGCCACTCTGCTGGCCACCCGAAAGCCCGATCACAGTTTGCCGCAGGGGCTCTACACCGATCAACGCGCATTCGATTTCGATCTGGACGCAATCTACGCAAGGTCCTGGCTGATGGCCGGGCTGGAATGCGAACTGCCATCTGCCGGCAGCCGGTTGGCGCTGAACATCGGCAAGTGGCCGGTGCTGATCGTGCGCGACCGCTCGGGCGAGATTCGCGCGTTTCACAACAGTTGCAGCCATCGCGGCTCGATCCTGTGTCAGTCCGGTTATGGTTCGGCTCCCAAGCTGGTCTGCCCCTATCACCGCTGGACCTACGAGCTCGACGGTTCGCTGCTGGCCGCCGGTCGCATGCCCGATCAATTCGACAAGGCCGAACACAGCCTGCGGTCGGTGCCCTTGCGCCTTGTAGCGGGGGCGATCTTCATCTGTCTGGCCGACAAGCCGCCTCTCTTCGACAGCTTCGGGAGCAACTTCGCCGCCTATGCCGGTCCGCTAAACTTCGCCGACCTCAAACTCGCCGCAACCGACCTGATGGTCGAAGAGGCGAACTGGAAGCTGGTGATGGAAAACGCCCGTGAGTGTTATCACTGCCCGACCGGGCACCCCGAACTGGGACAGAGCTTCCCGGTCCAGAAGGCGCAGGATACCACCGATCAGGAATTCGTCTCAGCGATGGACGCATTGAATCTGCCACATGTGGGTGTCGAAGGTTCCTGGTGGCAGTTGGCCCGATTTGCGCTCAATCCCGGCTGCAGTTCGATCAGCATGGATGGCCAGCCGCTCTGCTCCAAGCCGCTGACCGGCCTGAACGGTGGCAATGTCGGCTCGCTGCGTTGGGCGATTGACCCGCATATGTTTGCACATGCCACTGGCGATCACGTCTTCGTGTTCAGTTGCATGCCAATCGGCCCGCGCGAAACTCATGTGTTCAGCCGCTGGTATGTCCACAAGGATGCAGAAGAAGGCAGCGACTACGACGTGACAGCGCTCAAGGAACTGTGGCTCAAGACCAACCTGCAGGACAAGGAACTGGCTGAAAACAACCACCGCGGCGTACTGAGCCCCGGTTATCGCCCCGGCCCCTACTCGATTGAAGCAGAGCGGCTGGTGACCCGTTTTGCCGACTGGTATTGCCAGAGCGCCAAGGACTATGTTGACGCCCATGCCTGATCAGAAACCTCCGCAGTATCGCCCCGAAACCTTGGCAATCTCCCACGGCTGGGATCCCGAGGCCGCGTTGCGCAGTGCCAAACCGCCGATCTTCATGACGGCGACCTTCACCTATCCCTCGGCCCAGACCGCCAAGGATGTTCACCGCGCCTATTTCGACGGCGACGGGCCGGAAGCCGGAGGCAGCGGGCACATCTATTCGCGGCTGGGTCACCCGGGCTTGGACATCCTGGAGGAACGGCTCGCAGCCATTGATGGAACCGAGGCGGCTCTCGCCTATTGCAGCGGGATGGCGGCGCACACCGCAGTGGCGCTAGCCTATCTCAAGCCCGGCGAAGGGGTAGTTCACGGGCGCCCGTTCTATTCGGGCGTCGATGGCCTGTTCAACGAGATCATGCCCCAGTTCGGCAGCCACTCGGCCTATTGGACCGACGGCTGTGATGAAGCCAACATGTGGGCGGCCTGCGAAGCGGCGATGGCCAAGGGGCCGGTCGCCTTGCTTGCCGCGGAAAGCCCCGGAAATCCGACCGCGGCGCTGGTTGACCTCGATCTTTTGGTGAAGATCGCCGGGCGGGTTGAGGCAGCACAGGGGCGGCGGCCGATCGTGATGGTCGATAACACCTTGCTCGGCCCGTTCCACCAGCGACCGTTCGAGCATGGGGTGGACCTGTGCGTCACTTCGCTGACCAAGTATTGCGCGGGCCATTCAGACTTGCTGGCGGGCGCAATCACGGGCCGTAAGGACCTGATCGAGCCGCTCAAGTTGCAGCGCCTCGTCTGGGGCAGCCACCTCGATCCCTATACCGCCTGGCTGGTGCTGCGCAGCCTGGAGACAGTTTCCCTCAGAACCGAGCGGGCGATGGAAAACGCTCTAAAGGTCGCCGAATGGCTGAAGGCCCACCCCAAGGTCGCCGGCGTTACCTACCTGGGGTTCACCCCCGAAGGCACCCCGGCCCGGGCGGTGTTCGAGCGGCAGTGCAAGGGCGCCGGATCGACCTTTTCGTTCCACCTGCACGGCGGCGAGGCTGAGGCATTTCGGATGCTGGACAGCCTCAAGCTGCTGAAGATGGCGGTCAATTTGGGTGGATCGAACACCCTGATCTGTCATTCGGCCAGCACCACCCACTATGCCGTGGCACGCGACATGCGGTTGGCGAGCGGGATCACCGACGGGACGATCCGACTCTCGGTCGGGCTTGAGCATGTCGATGATATCATTGCCGATTTGGCCCAGGCACTGGAGGCGGTATGAGCCAGCGCGGACACGATCCCCATGCTATCGACGGCAAGTTTCCCGCACCGTCACAGCACTATCACACTGTGGTGATTGGCGGTGGGACAAGCGGCACACAAGCAGCACTCAATGCCGCGGCCAATGGCAAAAGGGTGTTACTCGTCGATGAGAACCCGGTTGCAGGCGCTCTGATCGGCACCGATGTCCCGTTCTTCTTCGGTGGCCGGGCCACCACCGCCGTCCAGAACCGCGAGCGGATGGTCGAGACGGTGTTCATGAACATGCCGTGGTTGGAGCCCGCCTTCGAAGCCGGGATCGACGTCCATCTCGCCACCACAGCCTGGGGGGTCTATCGCAACGGGCCGCTGGTGGGCAGCCTGCCGGGCCAAGTTGTCGGCCTCGCCGATGCAGAACGCTCGTGGCTGGTCGGATTTGACAAGCTGGTGATCGCCACCGGCGCGCGCGACTTGCCGCTGGCCTTCCCTGGCTGGAACCAGCCCGGCGTGATGGGTGCCAAGGCGCTCGCCATGCTGCTGGAACGCTACGACGCTTTCGCCGGGCGGCGGATCGTGGTGGTGGGTTCGCACGATCTGGGGCTTGAAACGGCGCTGCTGACCAAGGCCAGGGGGCTTGAGGTTGCAGCCGTGATCGAAGTCCGCGATGCGCCACAGGGCGATGTGAGCGCGGTTCAGGCGGCCGGAATTCCGATCCTGTGCGCCGCCTATCCGGTCGAAGCCAAGGGCGGGATCGACGGGGTTGAGGCGCTGGTGCTTTCGAACGGCGAGACGCTGGCCTGTGACAGCGTGGTGATGGCGATCGGGCTGGTACCGATGATCGAGCTGGTCGATGCCATGCACGGCGCGCGCCGCTTTGAAGCAAAGCGCGGCGGCTGGATTCCGGGCGGCGACGATGCGGTGGAAACGGTCGGCCTCTGCGCCGGTCTGCCTGACACGGGGTTTGACCATGCCGCCTACCGGCAGGACTGGATTCAGGTCCTGGGCGGGGCCTGCGGCGGCGATACGATCATTTGCCAGTGCGAGGAAATGACGCTGGCCGACCTTACCGGCGTGCAGCCCCCGCGCTATCTGGAACGCGGCCCGGCGATGCAGAAGCGCTCGCTTTCCAGCCTGCTCGCCGATGGCCCGCCCAATCAGGACCAGGTCAAGCGGCTGACCCGCACCGGCATGGGCCAGTGCCAGGGCCGCCGCTGCCGTGATCAGGTAGCGATGATCCTGGCCGCCGAGGCCAAGTGCGCGCTGGCTGAGGTGCCGCTCGCCACCCACCGTGCTCCGGTGCGGCCGCTACCCCTGAAGGTCATCGCCGATTGGGAAGAGAGCGAGGAAATGCGCGCCGGCTGGGATGTGTGGATGGGCATTCCCACCCAGTGGGTCCCCTATGCCGACATCGGCACGCCCTATGAAGAAGAGAACCGGCGGCGGCTGGGCGGAGCGATGGCGCTGTGAGCGGGCAGAAGGTTGTTATCGTCGGCGCCGGCGCCTCGGGTCTGTCAGCTGGCTGGTGGCTGGCACGCAGCGGCTATCAGGTTACCGTGCTGGACAAGGGCGTGGTCGGCTGGGAAGCATCGGGCCGCAACGGCGGCGGGTGCTCACACTATCAAAGCCCGCTGTTCAAGGAAGAGCAGCGGCTGTGGCCGCAGATGGACGAGCTGCTGGGCTATCCGACCGAATTCAGCCCGGAACGGATCGTCATGGCGGTCACTCCGCGCCAGCTCGATCAGTACCATTACATTGCCGAGATGAACAACCGGCTGGGCCACCGGGTCGATCTGCTCGATGCTAGCCAAGTGCGCGAGGCAGTGCCCTTGGCGGGTGATAACTGCCTGGGCGGGATCCACTACCGTTTCGGCGGCCACGCCAACCCGCACCGCACCGTGCAGGCCTATGCCTGGGCGATCCAGGATCTGGGCGGCAAGATTTTCCAGCATTCGCCGGCCACGGGTTTCCGGAGCGCAGGCGGCAAGGTTACCGCAGTGGAATGCGCAACTGGCACCTTTGAATGCGACGGTGTGGTGATCGCCGCCGGGCCGCAGACCGCCGCGCTGCTCGGCCAGCTGGGGATCACCATGCCGCTCGCCGCCGCGCGCGCCGAAATGATCGTCACCGAGCCTGCACCGATGATGAAGCTGGGCGGTGTGGACGGCAACGGGCTCTACGGCCGACAAACCCTGCGCGGCAACCTCGCCTATGGCGGCGGCCCGCACGAATGGGTGGAGTTTGGCGAGCTTGGGCCAGAGACCAAGCCTTCAACCCCGCTGACCCGCAACCTTGCCCGGCGACTGGCGGAACTGTTCCCCAATGCCGCGCATCTAAACGTGATCCGGTCCTGGGCAGGCGTGATCGAGATGACCCCCGATGGCCGCCCGGTTATCGACCGGCGTGAGAACGTGACCTTTTGCACCATGTCAGGCGTCGGCTTTGGCCTGTCTCCCGCCAGCGGGCATGCGATCCACGATCTGGTCACCGAAGGGCGCTGCAGCTTTACCGATATCGACAAGCTGGCGCTCAGCCGGTTTGACGGGATTGAAGCGGATTGGCGCACCACCAAGGGGTGGTTGCCGCTCTGATGGGCAAATACTCCGCCCTTCAATTGCTGCGCGGCGCGTTCAACGGGCAGAGCCATTGGCAGCCCGCCTGGCGCTATCCCGATCCCAAGCCCAGCTATGATGTGGTGATCATCGGCGGCGGCGGGCATGGGCTGGCCACCGCCTATTACCTCGCCAAGGTTCACGGCATCACCAATGTCGCGGTGATCGAGAAGGGCTATATCGGCGGCGGCAATGTGGGCCGCAACACCACGATCGTGCGCTCGAACTACCGGCTTGAGCCGCTGGGCCGGTTCTATGAATTCAGCCTCAAGCTGTGGGAAGGCCTGTCGGACGATCTCAACTACAACGTGATGTTCAGCCCCCGCGGCGCACTGACGCTGGGCCATTCGGATGCAGACATGATCCGGCTGGCCGAAAAGGGCGATGCCATGGCGGTGCAGGGGATTGATGCCGAACTGCTGACCCGCGATCAGGTGAAGACAATCGAGCCGTGCCTCGATTTCTCACGCGATGCCCGCTTCCCGATCGAAGGCGCCATGATCCAATGGCGCGGCGGCACGGCGCGGCACGATGCCGTGGCATGGGGTTTTGCCCGGGGGGCCGATAGCCGCGGGGTGGATATCATCCAGCAATGCGAAGTCACCGGCATGGTGATGGACGGAAACCGGGTGGTGGGCGTCGAGACCAGCAAGGGCCGGATCAATGCCGGCATGGTTGCGATCTGCGCAGCGGGCCATACGGGCCATGTCGCGGCGATGGCCGGGCTGAAGCTGCCGGTGGAAAGCCAGACCTTGCAGGCGATGGTCACCGAAGGCGTCAAGCCGATGGTCAACACCGTGGTGATGACGCAAAGCCTGCACTGCTACATCAGCCAGAGCGACAAGGGCGGGATCGTGTTCGGCGGCGATCCGGACAATTGGCCCAGCTATGCCCAGCGCGGCCAGCCAGTGACGATGGAGCTGGCGGTGCAGCAAGGCCTGGCACTGATCCCGGCACTGTCGCGCCTGCGCATGCTGCGCTGCTGGGCTGGGGTGACCGACATGAGCTTTGACGGCAGCCCGATCATCGGCACCACGCCGGTAGATGGCCTTTGGATCAACGGCGGCTGGTGTTACGGCGGGTTCAAGGCCACGCCGGGCTCGGGCTACCTCTTCGCCGATACGCTGGCCCATGGCCGTCCCCACGAAATCGTCGAGCCGTTCAGCCTCGACCGGTTTGAGCGCGGCTCACCGGTGGATGAAAACGGCACCGGCCCCTTCCCGAACCATCGCTGATGCGGATGGATCAATCACGCTTCTCGCCCCCTCCTTCCTCCCCTCCCAAGCGGGGAGGGGATCGAGGGGTGGGGGCTCGACGCTGGCGTGGTACCCCCACCCCAACCCCTCCCCAACGGGTAGGGGCTTAGTGAAGCTGACATGAAACTGATCCCCTGCCCCCACTGCGGAATGCGCGCCCAGGCCGAGTTCACTTATGAACGCACGGCGGATTCGGTTGTCCCGCTTGATGCCGAGCCGGACGCCGCAGTCGCCGCGTTGTTCACCCGCGCCAACCCGCGCGGGCTTGAAGAGGAAGTGTGGCGCCACAGTAACGGTTGCGGCAGCTGGATGCTGATCCGGCGCGACCGGGTGAGCCACGCGATCGAATGGGTCAAGCCGATCGGGCCGGAGGCTTTGCCATGAGCGAGCCTTCGATCAATTTCACCTTTGATGGCCGCGCGCTGAAGGCCCGCCCCGGGCAAACGCTCGCCGCCGCGCTGCTCGACAATGGGATCAAGCTGGTCGGCCGCAGCTTCAAGTATCACCGTCCGCGCGGGATCCTTTCCGCCGGGGTTGAAGAGCCCAATGCGCTGGTCACCGTGGGCACCGGCGGCCGCGCCGAACCCAATACCCGCGCGACCGACCTCTTTGTGTACGAAGGCCTGGTCGCGACCAGCCAGAACCGCTGGCCGAGCCTGCAAAGCGACCTTGGCGGCGCGCTCTCGCTGGTGTCCAAGGCGCTGCCGGCGGGGTTCTATTACAAGACCTTTTTCGGCCCGCCCAAGCTGTGGCTGTTCTACGAATGGTTCATCCGCCGCGCCGCCGGGCTGGGACCTGCACCCACCGAGGCCGATCCCGATCACTACGCCCAGCGGGCCGCGTTCTGCGATGTGCTGGTGGTAGGAAGCGGACCGGCTGGCCTGATCGCGGCGCGCGATGCAGTGCGCAGCGGCAAGAAAGTGATCCTGGTTGAACAGGACGCCGAACTTGCCCCTTCGCTGCTGCGCGATCCGCAAGAGATAGACGGCAGACCCGCCCGCCAACGGGCCGGTGAAATCGCCACCGAAGTGCGCACCTCTGGCGGCAAAGTGCTGACCCGCACCAGCGCCAGCGGGTTGTGGGACGATCAGTTCATCTGCCTGTCGGAAAAGCTGGTCGAACCGGGGCAGGTTCCCGTAAATGGCTTCACCCAGCGCTATTGGCATGTCCGCGCGGACGAAGTTGTGCTGGCCACCGGCGCGATCGAACGTCCGCTGACTTTTGCCAACAACGACCTTCCGGGTGTTATGCTGAGCCAGGCGGTGCGGACCTATATCAACCGCTTCGGCGTGGTGCCGGGGCGCAAGGCCGTGGTCGCGACAACCAACGATGATGGCTACCTGACCGCGCAGGCGCTGAAGGCTGCCGGGGTTGATGTGGTCGTGCTCGACAGTCGCGCCGCACCCGCCGGGTCGGACAGCGGCTTTGCGGTGCTGAACCGCGCCGTGCCCGTGGCGGCCAAGGGCGGCAAACGCGGGGTTACCGCGCTGAATGTCGATGTCGCCGGGCGCGAAGAGACCTTCCCGTGCGATCTGGTCTGCATGGCCGGCGGGTTCACCCCGGTGGTGCATCTGCACATGCAGGCCGGCGGCAAGCTCGACTGGGACGAGGCGGCGCAGGCCTTTGTACCCGGAGAGAGCCGCTGGAACGTGCGCACGGTTGGTCTTGCTGCAGAGCCGCAGCCAGCTGAAACCGTGGGCGCGGCGGGCAACACCAAGCAGGCCTTTGTCGATTTCCAGAACGACGTGACCGTGGCCGATCTCGATCTCGCCTGGCGAGAGGGCTATCGCTCGGTCGAGCATCTCAAGCGATACACCACGCTGGGCATGGCGACCGATCAGGGCAAGACTGGCAACATGGCCGCGCTGGACCGGATCGCGCGGCGCGAGGGGATGGCGCTGCCCGAGGCTGGCCTCACCACTTTCCGCCCGCCCTATGCGCCGGTTTCGATGGGGGCCCTCGCTGGGCTGGCCACCGGTGAGCATGCCCAGCCCACCCGCCGCCCGGCGCTCTATGATCTCCACGCCGCGAAGAACCCGATCTG
>CAZOSI010000121.1:0-9839 GCA_964582485.1 uncultured Novosphingobium sp. | reverse complement strand
GCAATTCGGGACGACGAACGTTGGTGGTCGGTCAGCGGCCGACCAATCTACGATGGCTTTGGCAATCACCTTGGCTTCAGAGGGTCGGGCCATGACCTGACCGAAAAGCGCCGTTCTGAAGAACAGGTTTCTAGGCTGGCGCACTATGATTCACTTACCGGCCTGTCGAACCGGGTCCAGATGGCGCAGACATTGGAGAAAATCCTCAACGCGCCAAATCTGGAACATCGCGCCTGCTCGGTCTTCCTGCTGGATCTCGATCGATTTAAGCAGGTCAACGATACCATGGGCCATCCGGCCGGCGATAACCTGCTGATCCAGGTCGCCCGTCGACTGCAACGGACTATCGGCGAACACGGCCGGGTCGGCAGGCTTGGCGGTGATGAGTTTCAGATTATTCTGCCCGGCCGGCACCGGCGTGAGGAAATGGCTGCGCTTGCCAAGCAAGTCATTCGCGATCTTTCAGAGCCTTATTCAATCGAGGGCCACCGGGTTGTAATCGGAGCGTCGATTGGCGTTGCGGTTTCGCCGGAGCACGGAGTTACGTCTGAATCGCTTATCCGCAACGCTGACCTCGCGCTCTATGCGGCAAAGGATGGCGGGCGTGGCCGTCATCATTTCTACGCTGCCGATCTTCACAGCGATGCCGAGGAACGGCGCCAGCTGGAACAGGACTTGCGCGATGCCCTGGCCCAGGGCGGGCTGGAGCTTTACTATCAGCCTGTGATCCACACAGTGACCGAGCGGATCACTGGGTTCGAGGCATTGCTGCGCTGGAACCATCCGACCAAGGGCTGGCTTTCGCCGGCAAAATTTATCCCTGTGGCGGAGGATTCCGGCCTGATAGCCCCGATTGGAGAATGGGCCCTGCGCACGGCTTGCCATGATCTTGCCAAGTGGCCTGAAAGCGTACGTGTTGCAGTCAACGTTTCGCCGCTGCAATTCGCCAATCCCTCCTTGCCCTCAATCATCACCAACGCGCTGGCGTCAGCCCAGATCAATCCTGCCCGGCTTGAACTGGAAATCACCGAGAGCGTCTTCCTCAGTGACGATGATGGTATCGACGCGATGTTCGCCGCGCTCAAGCGAGTCGGTGTGCGGCTTGCGCTCGACGATTTCGGCACCGGCTATTCGGCGCTCGGCTATCTGAAAAAGGCTCCGTTCGACAAGATCAAGATTGACCAGTCATTTGTGCGCGGTGCCACAATCACGGGCAGTCGCAATGGCGCGATCATCGCTTCGATCGTTAGCCTGGCAGAAGCTCTGGGGATGGAAACCACCGCCGAGGGCGTTGAGACACTCGATGAGCTCGATCTGGTTCGCATGCTCGGCTGCAGCCACGTTCAGGGCTTCATCTATGAAAAGCCCCTAAATCGCGAAGCGGCCACTGAACGCCTCCAGACCGGGTTGACCGCGATTGCCAAGGGGCCGCGAGCGGCCCGTTCGGTCCGACACACCATGCTGCGAAAGGTCGTGCTCGATCATGGCGGACAGCACTACCAGTGCACGATCCGCAACATTTCGGCGACCGGTGCGATGGTCGAAGGCTTGTGGAACGTTCCGCCCGGCACGATCTTTTCGATCCTGCTGGGCGAGGGCCAGATCATTACCGCAACGGCGCGCTGGTCGCAGCAAGACCGGATGGGCGTAGAGTTTGCCTCTTCGCTGGAGATTGATGATTCAGGCCGGATCGCCCTGATTTCCGGGAATAGCGCAGAGCGGGTACGTAACCCTTTGCTGCGCCTTGATACGGGGGTCGCTGCATGACCTGGGAAGCCTCAATTTTTCGTCGCATTAGCCAAATAGAAACCATGTCTGCCTATTTGGGATCAAGAAAGTGGATGGGCCACTTGAGCTTGTATTCCGGGAATTCTTGGTAATGACGGGTGGTTCTGCCTTGGGCCGATTTCGCAACCTGCTGGGGAACGGCAGGAATGCGGGCGTGCCCGGCGATCAACCCCCGCTTAGTGGCCAGGAACTGCAGCAAGTGATATTGCTGCTACGCGACTATGAAACTTCAGGCTTGGGCTGGTTCTGGTCGAGCGATGCCGAGGGCAAGATCACCTATATCTCCAACTGCGTGGCTGAGCAGCTGGGCTGCGACCGCAATGCGATTCTTGGGCAATCGGTGCAAAGCCTGTTCATCCTCGACCGCGATGAAGAAGACACGATCGAGCGGACGCTGCCGCTCATGCTTTCGGCCCGCAAGACCTTTTCTGACCTGCAGGTCCGGGCTGCGCTTGAGGGTAAGGAAATTTGGTGGTCCATTTCCGGACGGCCCCAAATTGCCTCTGACGGTTCATTCCTGGGCTATCGTGGCAATGGCAGCGATGTCACTGCTGTCCGTCAAAGCCAGAAGGATGCTTCGCGGCTGGCTCAATACGATTCATTGACGAACCTGGCCAACCGCCACCGTATGGGCAAGCGATTGGGAGCCACCCTTACCGCTTACCAATCGGCAAAGCGCTCTTGCGCGGTGATGATGATGGATCTCGACCGCTTCAAGGCAGTCAACGATACACTTGGCCATCCGGCCGGTGACGAGCTTCTAAAACAGGTTGCCAGCCGTATCCAGCGCATTGTCACCGATGCAGGATGCGAGATCGGCCGGCTTGGCGGCGACGAATTTCAGATCATGCTTCCGGACATCGACGACCGAGGCCGCCTGGGCGAAATCGCCAAGACACTCATCACGATGATCAGTCAGCCTTACCAGATCGAAGGCAGCCGCTGTGTGATCGGGGCATCGGTCGGGATCGCGATTGCGCCTTATGACGGGATCAACGCTGAAGAGCTGGTCCGTTCGGCTGACCTGGCGCTTTATGCCGCCAAGGGCGGCGGGCGCGGCCAGTTCCGGTTCTATTCAAGCGACCTTCACGCCGAAGCAGAGCGCCGCCGCCAGATTGAAGAAGATCTCCGCGATGCCCTCGCCAATGATCAGATGCGCGCGGTGTACCAGCCGATCATCGATACCAAGACCAACAGGGTGGTTTCGCTGGAAGCACTGGCACGCTGGACTCATCCCGAACTGGGCGAGATTTCACCATCGGTGTTCATTCCAATTGCCGAGGAAGCCAACCTGATCGGCGCTCTGGGCGACTGGATCCTCAAGCGAGCATGTGCTGAAGCGGCAACCTGGCCGGGCGGGGTCCGTGTTTCGGTCAATGTTTCCGCTGCTCAGTTCGGCAATGCCGGCTTTGCTTCGGTGGTTGCGCAAGCACTGGCCCATGCCGAATTGGCGCCCGAGCGGCTTGAACTCGAATTGACCGAGTCCATCTTCCTTGGCGACCAAGCCGCGACGACCGAAATGTTCAACCAGCTCAAGTTGCTGGGGGTGCGTCTCGCGCTGGACGACTTTGGCACGGGCTATTCCTCGCTGGCCTATCTGCAGCATGCGCCGTTCGACAAGATCAAGATCGATAAGAGCTTCATCAGCGGGGTAACCCAGGAAGGCAACCGCAACGCCGCGATCATCGCCTCGATCGTCAGCCTTGCCGATGCGCTTGGCATGGACACGACCGCCGAAGGGATCGAAGCCCACGACGAGCTTGAGGCGATGCGCAAACTGCGGGTTACGCAGATCCAGGGCTTCATCTACGCCGCCGCAGTTTCGCCGGGGGACGTGGCCGAAGCATTGCTCAGCGGCGAATGGTTGATTGAACCCGAAGGGCCTAGCAAATACCGCCCCGAACGGCGCACCGTGCTGCGCAAGGTTGGGCTGATCCATGAGGATCACCGTTATGAAGCGACCATGCGCAACCTCTCACGCGGGGGCTGCATGGTTGAAGGTTTGCTTGACGTGCCGATCGGCACGCCGTTCGTGGTTGACTTCGGGGAAGGTCAGCTGGCTGTTGCGATGGTCCGCCGTTCGGCGGGGGCAACCCAAGGCCTGGAATTCGAGCAACAGCTGGTTGACGACGGGGCTGGAGGACTTTGCACCCGGCACCGCGTTTCGCCCTATGTACTGGCACAAGCTGGGATGCCGCTGCAGCCCTTGCCTGCGGGCCAACATCCGATGCAATTGATGCAGCAGTCGGGGATGGGGATGTCCCTGCCCAAGTTCGGTCAGATCGATTCCGGCAAGTCTAAGGTGAAGGTGGCCTAACTTTGCCAATCCGTTTGGCTTTGCGATCCGGTGGTCGGCTGGGCATCGGGTAGAAACTCAGATTCAGCGTTCGATAAGCTCAACTCTTGGCGGACTGACCAAAGCGCCGGAAGCGCTCAGTTGCGGCCGCATCAGCGGCGGAGCATTGATGATCGGGGGCGGGGATCCACCGCCACCGCTTGGGTTCAAGGCGCCCTCGTGGTCGTCCTCACCGCTCTCCTGGCTATCTGTATTGGCTTGGTCGGCGAAGCCATCTGGCAGTGGTTCAGCGCCGGGATCCACACCCCATGGGCTGGCCTTGCTTAAGGCAGCACCCTTTCCTGAGGCGGGGTTTGGCTTGCCATTCGGTTGGTCAATTGCCTGCGCGAACTGTCTCGGCGCACCGTCACCTTCGGTCAATACGCCAACGGCCTTTCCATCGCCAAACAGGGTCTGAACCCCCAGCAATACAGCCAAGACTGGTGGCAGGACATAGACCAGTTTCATTTGACTTGATCCATTTCTAGCAGAGTCGGAAACCAGTCGACATCATGGGCATGCTCTTACGGCAGCAGCCGGAGAGGGGTTGTAGATTCCGGACAGATCTCGATTGTCTCGAACATACATGGCCGCTGTCTTGCGAACCCGAGCCCCTTGGAGGTAATCCGAAAACAACAGTGGCTGGTAGTCGTAGACGACCTCGACAAACATAATTGCCGAACCCGGTTCGGAAGTCACCTGGCGGCCAGCAGGGCCAACTCCGGTAATTGCGGTGCCAGTGGCACCATCTCCCTGCCGGCCATAACTGGAAGCGTAGTTGGCGTTGCCAAAGCAGCGTTGCCAATGGATCCATTGGCCTCCATTAGCGTTTGTTTCGACACTCGATAGGATGAGCCGGCCATTGCCCTGCAAATCCAATGCTCCCGCCTGCAATTGTGCTGCGGCGAACACTTCGTTCACGTCGGTTTCGCGGATCCGGGGCACCCCGGATACAACACTTTGCTTTGCGCGCGAGGCGTTGTCGGCCAGTGAGACGGCAACCTGGCTAACGCGCATATGAATTATGGCGAAGTTGGTGAGTTCCACGCCCCCGACCAGCAATAGCGCCAGTACCGGTGCCGTATAGGCGAATTCGATCAATGCCACGCCCGAACGGTCGCCGGCAAGACGCGAAAATAGCTTGGTAAATGAGCGCCTCAAGTTGGGCATACTTGCTTTTCCGGTCGGGCTGCCTGGCTACCAAATGGCTGATTGCGCAGCACTGTCGATGCAGAGATCGTGTTTCGGTCGCTCCATCCCATCATGCCGCCGATTGGTACGATCCGGTCATAGCTTAGCGTTGCCGTATAAACGACAACGTCGTCGGCCCCGCCCAGGCCGTTGGCCGCACGGTCCGAATCCCACTGATCGTTGCCGTTTACATCTGTGAAGCACTCATTGTCGTCATAGACGTTGTTATTGTTGGCATCTTCAAAATCTTCCGGAGTGCCGACATCATTGAATGTGGTGTAGTTACGGCGAGACGAAATTATGGCCCCGGCCGGTGCCACACTCTTGATCTGAAGCATCACCTGGTTGTCGATCGCGGTTAGATTGGCTGCACCCGATTCAAGCCCGGCATCGCGGCCCGCATCCTGCACCGCGCCGTGGAAGACCCCTTGCAAATAGATCGCCTGACCCAGATCGAAGGTTCCCAACAGCATCAGCAAGAAGACCGGTGCGATCAGGGCAAATTCTACGACGGTTACACCACTGGAGTCAGATGCCAGGTTCGGCGCCTTGCGGAGAGAGCTCAATCCAGCCATCGCTTATTGACCCAGCCGCAGGTTGGCGACCTGTGAAGCAATGTATTTGAATTGCTGTTTCAAGGCCGTTGTGTCGCTGGCCGAATAGGCCCGGCCATCGCTCGAACAGGCTTTCATGTCATTGGTGAGCGTGGTGCCGAACGCAATCACCCAGACGGTGATCCCTTGCGCTTTTGCTTCCTCGCAAGCGGCCAGGTACCTTGTTGTATGCCGCGCCTTAACCGTGTTTGTATCGCTGCCGAAGGGCGCAATCCGGTTGGACAGCACTTCAATGCCATAGGCATTGTAGCCCCAGATGTATGGTTCCATCTCACCGTCAGACATGAAAATCAGGTGGCGACTAACGGCCTTGTCGTCCTTGTTAACGTTGTCTTCGAATATCCCGCGCGGATTGGCCAGGCGAACGCCCCAGATCATACCGATATCGTGATAGGTATTACCCGTTGCAGTTAGCCCGTTGAGATAGGTGTTCAACCAAGCTGGCACGTCGGTCGGGTCGGCTGCCAATTCAACTTCGGTAAACAGCTTCATCTGCGCCGGACAGGGGGCGGTTACCGTCGAATAGTTGCTGGTGGAATCCTCAAACGCCTGGTTCGACCGGTAGTACGTCAATCCATTCAACCCACCCCATTGGGGGTGCCAGCGCGTTTCGGCAGAGTTTGGTGCCGACGTGATATCAAGGTCGTATGCATTGTCGGGGATCGGGCTCCAGTCGGCATCGTCAACAGTATCGCGTTCTTCCAGACAGCCATTCCACGTCATGTTGGTCACGCCGACATTGCGCATGCTGCTACCGTTCAGCTGCGCCATCGTGAGCATATCATAGTACCCGGCGGTGTTGGCGTACGTGAAATTCTCGCTCTGATCGACGATTGACCCGCTTGGCGCGGTGATACCTGTGCCCATAGCCACGCTCGCGCCGGTCTTGTAAACCGACGTATTGAGCGTCACCTGCTTGTAGCGCCAGTTCGAAAACGCATACTTTGTAACGTAGGTGGTTTGAGTGGTTTTTACGGTCCGTACGCACGTCCGGGTGGAGCCTGAGCCGGTCCAGGATTTAAAGGTATAGTCTCTCCGCGTCACCGTGGCCGGGGCAGTGCCCGTGATCGCGGGATTGGAGCCCGTGGTCGGATAAGTGTTATTTCCATATTTGTTGCAGTTGGTTGAGCTAAGTTTGGACGGATATGTTTCATTAACCGTGCTGATCACGGTTGATGTCCCAACATGCACCGGCGTGTTGAACCGGGCCTCACGCGACTGATATTGCGTAGTGTCGCTGAAATATTCGGTCGGCATCGGTGTGGTTGGGTCCGCAAGCAAGCCCTTGGCGTTGACTGTGGTCGAATAGGGCACAAAGCCATAGCGCACACGCGTGTCATCAGCGGTTACGGCTTCATTCATTGTCCTGTGGAAGTCTTTCACCGCTTCACGCAGACCGGCGATACGCGTTCCGCCCATCGAACCTGTGGTATCCAGCACGAACATTACGTCAGTATTGGAAACCTGCAATTCTGCCATGCAGTCCGCCTGAAGATCAAACTTGTCCTTGTTGAACATCTTCATGACCACGGTCGGCAATCTGGCTGTGGCCGTGCCGGTTACCTGCCCTTGATCATTGCTGGCGGTAACGAATGTAACTCCGGATGCGTTGATAGCCCCGGCATCGAAATTGAAGTTGAAGAGCTTTTGCGCCTTGGCCTTTTCATTGGTGTCGTAGACGCCGGTCTTGCCCATGGCGCGGCGCCCGGCCAGAACTCCGGCATCGCAGGCAGATTGCAACTGGGTCTTCGCCATGTAGGCGCGGCTCATGTCCAGCCCGCCACCGATCAACGCCAACAGCGGAATCACCGAAACCGCGACAATCAGGCCAACATTGCCGGAATTGTCGCGCATCAAACGCCGTAGCTGGCTATACTTTTCAGCCATTTCCGTTCGCTGCCCCGCTGTTTCCGAGTTTGGTTCAGGGTTGTCGATAGCTGGCAGAAGTTACCGATAGGTAAAGCTACGGGAGTTGAGGCGAAGCGAGCGATCGGCTGAATCCAGCTCTGATGCGGAAAGTAAGGACTATTCTGACCCGAGGCTGTTTGCGGCCCATTGCCGACGATTCCCGCGTACCACCCGTGACAGCGCGGGGCGGGCCTGCTAACGGCGTGGCAAAGGTTCCGGGATTGTCATGACAGATCTTTCAAGTATCAGAAATTTCAGCATTATTGCCCATATCGACCATGGCAAGAGCACTCTGGCGGACCGGCTGATCCAGTTCACCGGCGGCCTCTCCGCGCGTGAAATGAGCGAGCAAGTCCTTGATAATATGGACATTGAGAAAGAGCGCGGGATCACCATCAAGGCCCAGACGGTCCGCCTCAACTACACCGCCGACGATGGCCAGCTCTACGAGCTCAACCTGATGGACACCCCCGGCCACGTCGACTTCGCCTATGAAGTCAGCCGCAGCCTCGCCGCCTGCGAAGGCGCGCTGCTCGTCGTCGACGCCGCGCAAGGGGTCGAAGCGCAGACGCTCGCCAACGTTTACCAGTCGATCGAGCACGACCACGAGATCGTCCCCGTCATCAACAAGATCGACCTCCCCGCTGCCGAGCCGGACAAGGTCCGCGCCGAGATCGAGGAAGTGATCGGCCTCGACGCCAGCCAGGCCGTCCTCACCAGCGCCAAATCGGGCATCGGCATCAAGGAAGTGCTCGAAGCCGTCGTCCAGCGCATCCCGGCCCCCAAGGGCGACGCCGCAGCCCCATTGAAGGCCATGCTGGTCGACTCATGGTACGATCCCTACCTCGGCGTGGTGATCCTTGTCCGGGTGATCGACGGCGTGATCAAGAAGGGTCTCTCGGTCAAATTCATGGCCGGCGGCACCGAACACCTGATCGACCGCGTCGGCTGCTTCACCCCCAAGATCGAACAGCTGCCGGAACTCGGCCCCGGCGAAATCGGCTTCATCACCGCGCAGATCAAGGAAGTCGCCCAGGCCCGCGTCGGCGATACCATCACCACGGTCAAGAACGGCGCCCAGCAGGCGCTGCCTGGCTTCAAGGAAGTCCAGCCGGTAGTGTTCTGCGGCCTGTTCCCGGTCGATGCCGCCGATTTTGAGAAACTGCGCGAAAGCATTAGCCGCCTGCGCCTCAACGACGCCAGCTTCAGCTTCGAAACCGAAAGCAGCGCCGCGCTCGGCTTTGGCTTCCGCTGCGGGTTCCTCGGCCTCTTGCACCTGGAGATCATCCAGGAGCGTCTGACCCGCGAATACGACCTCGATCTGATCACCACCGCGCCCTCGGTGGTCTACCGCATCCAGCTGCGCAAATCGAAGACCGACGACGCGCGCGAGATCCTGCTCCACAACCCGGCCGACTATCCCGATCCCAGCCGGATCGAACAGATCGACGAACCCTGGATCAAGGCGACGATCTACACGCCGGACGAATACCTCGGCTCGATCCTCAAACTCTGCCAGGACCGCCGCGGGGTGCAGACCGGCCTGACCTACGTCGGCGGCCGCGCCCAGGTGCAATACGAACTGCCGCTCAACGAAGTGGTGTTCGATTTCTATGACCGCCTGAAAAGCATCAGCCGCGGCTATGCCAGCTTCGATTACGAACAGATCGGCCTGCGTGAAGGCGACCTCGTCAAGATGAGCATCCTCGTCAACAACGAACCGGTCGACGCCCTCAGCATGATCGTCCACCGCGACGCCGCCGAAGTCCGCGGCCGCCACATGTGCGAACGCCTGAAAGACCTGATCCCCCGCCACCTGTTCAAGATCCCGATCCAGGCCGCGATCGGCGGCAAGGTAGTCGCCCGCGAAACCATCAGCGCCATGCGCAAGGACGTCACCGCCAAATGCTATGGCGGCGACATCACCCGCAAGAAAAAGCTGCTGGAAAAGCAGAAGAAGGGCAAGGCGCGGATGCGGGAGTATGGCAATGTGAGCATCCCGC
>CAZOSI010000120.1:1722-10070 GCA_964582485.1 uncultured Novosphingobium sp. | reverse complement strand
CCTGCCGGGTCATCGCCTGCTCATAGGCCAGATGCAGCGCTTCGTGGCTGGTGTAGAAGGTGGTGCCCTGGAGCTGCGGCACGGTATGTGGGTCAATCCCGCAGGCCTGCATGAAGTCCAGCGCCTCACCGATCCGGTTTGACACTTCGGCGAAGCGATCTGCCCAAGGGCTTCGGCCCATGAAATCGAGCGTCCACTGGTGGACCTGGCGCAGGTTGGCATAGCCACCGGTGGAGAAGGCACGCAGCAGATTGAGCGTCGCCGCGCTTTGCGAATAGGCCTGCATCAGCCGCTGCGGATCGGGGATACGCGATTCCGAAGTGAACTCGATCCCGTTGATGTTGTCGCCCAGATAGCTTGGAAGTTCGACCCCGCCCTGCACTTCGACTGGCGAGGAGCGTGGCTTGGCAAACTGACCAGCCATCCGGCCGACCTTGACCACCGGTTGCTTGCTGGCAAAGGTCAGCACCACCGCCATCTGCAGCAACACCCGGAAGGTATCGCGGATATTGTTCGGGTGAAATTCGGCAAAGCTTTCGGCGCAGTCACCGCCTTGCAGCAGGAAACCTTTGCCCGCAGCAACTTCGGCCAGATCGGCCTTCAGCGCGCGGGCTTCACCGGCGAAGACCAGCGGGGGAAAGCTGGAGAGCGTACCTGTGACCTTGTCGAGCGCCGCGGCGTCGGGATAGGACGGCAGATGCCGTGCTTCCTTGGCCTTCCAGCTTTCAGGGGTCCAGTTACTCGCCACGTTGCTTGCTCCACTTGGCCGCCGCAGGTCCGGCAAAGCGCGGCCCATAGCGGCACTGCGCCGCAAATGCAAAACTTGGAAACCCGATCGGGGTAATCGGGTAATATTGTTGCTTGGCTTGCCCTAGCGCCCAGCCGTTGGAACCGGAGCCGCAATGCTGGCCGGTACCGGCATCGCCGCCAGCACCTGACCTTGCGGGATCACCGCGACCCGCCACGACTTGCCTGGCGCAAGATACTTCTTCGCGAGTGCCTGCATCGCTTCGGGGGTGGTCTCGGTATAGTCGGCAAGCAGGGTACGAACCGAACGGTAACGCACCGGGTCGCTGGTCCCGCCTTCGATCAGGTACATGAAAAACGCACTGGACGAGGAAGCACGGGTCAGCGACTGCTTGAGCGGTTCGGTTACCCGCCCCAATTCTTCATTGGTGACGGGCTTGGCTGCCAGATCGGCGGCAATTTCCTCTGCCGTAATGAAGAAGATCGGCACCGATTTCGGCTGCAAGTTGGCAATCGCGAAGACATTGCCACCGCCGTTCAACTCCAGCGGCCAGGAATTGACCACTTGCGGCGAATAGGCTTCACCCAGCTTTTCGCGCAGCTTGTCGAGCAGGCGGTTCTGGAACAGCTGGGTGAGGATTTCGAGCTGGCGGCTTTCACGAACCTGCGCCAGGCCGCCGCCAGTTGGCCAGCCGATGATCCCGGCAGCCTGGTTATCCTGCCCGCGATGATAGAGCAGAACCGGGTTTGCGGAAGGCTCAAGCGTGCGCGCATCGAGCCCGGCGGTCCCGGCGGGAAGATCGCCGCGCAGTGGCAGGGCGCCAAAGGTGCGGTTGAGCGCAGCGATCGCCGTGGCCTTGTCGAAATCGCCGAACAGCTGAACCTCGATCGGGCCGTGCTTCAGCAGCGGCTCCCAGACCTTGCGGAACCCTTCGGGGGTGGTCGCGGCGATCTCGGCTGGGGTCGGAGTGCGGAACACCGGGTCACGGCCTCGTTCCAGGAACTTGAGATCGCGTTCAAGCACGCCCTGCGGACTGGCAGCGTAGCTTTCATAGTTGATTTTGCCGGCCGCCTGGGCACGCAGCACCGGGTTGGCATCCCAGCGCGGATTGACAAATTTCGAGGCAACCAGACTAAGTTGATCTTCCAGATCAGCGGCGCGGGTATCGGCCTTGAACACAAAATTGGTATCACTGATTTCGAAGTCAAAGCCGATCTTGCGCCCGGTTGCGGCGCGGTCCATCGCCTCACGGTCAAACGGACCGACCCCGGAATCAACCAAGGCCATCTCGCCCAGCGTGGCATAGGGCGCAGTTGCCGCGTTGAAGGCGCGCCACCCCGCGCCGAAGCGGACCTTCAGCGTAACCCGGCCAGGTTCATCTTCGGTCGGCCAAAGCTGCACCTTGACTCCATTGGAATAGTCCAGCTGCTGTATTTCAAGCAGCCCGACAGGATTCTGCGCGATCGGCGCGCTGGGCTTGCCGATCGCAGGCAGGTCGGAATACTTGATGCTGGTCGCGGCCAGCCGGGCGCCGGCGTTAGCGGCAACCGGCGCGGCCAGTGCGGCCCGCAGCGCCGCGGGCGTGCCCTCACCCGCCTGCGGCGTAACGTAGACCGCGCGGGTCACGTTCCCGCCAAAGATCGCGCGAGTCTTGGCCAACACATTGGCGGGGGTAAACAGCGGTTTGGACCGCTGGAAGATATCCAGCACCACTTCGGGCGAGGCGATGGTTTCGCGAATGTCGAGCGCAGTGACCATGTCGTCTGCCAATCGGGCGCCGGGCTGGAGGCGGCGTTGTTCCACCCCGCTTTCGAAGGCAACGCCGAATTCCTTGACCTCGCGGTCGATTTCTTCCTGCGTCGGCGGTTTGGCCATGGCATCGGCGATCACGCTGCGGGTATCGCGCAGCGCCGCTTTCCAGTCCGGTCCCAGCGGCGTAATCGCAACGAAGGTAGCGTCAGCCGAGCGGACGAGCTTTTCCTTGTTGACCTGTGCCACCAGGAACGAGCCACCAGCCCGCGCCTTTGCCTCAAGCCGCCGGTTGATGATCGACTGGGCCAGGGATTCAACCATGATCCCCTGATTATAGACCACGGTATCACGCACCGGCCGCCAGGGGCGCAGGATCGCGTATGTGATCGAGCGCGGCATCTCCGGCTCGACGATTACCCGGGTTTCACCAACCGGAGCGAGGCCAGTCGCCCCCTTGGGGGCCAGCGGATCGCCGAACGGCGGCTCGGGACTGCGCGGACCGACACCCTGCCAATCAGCGAACCACTTCTTGATCGAGGCTTCCATCGCCGCGGGCGGGATGTCACCAACCACGACAATTACCGCGTTTTCCGGGCGGTACCAGCGCTGATGGAACGCGGTGACGCTGGCAGAGTTTGCGCCATTCAGGGTAGCATCGGTTCCGATCACCGGGCGCACGGCAAGCTTCTGTCCGGCGAACAGCGTTTGCTGGGTCTGATCGAACACCCTGGCTGCAGTGCCGCCGCGCTCACGCTTTTCTGCAAGAACGATCGGCACGTCGGTCCGGACGTTCTTCTCATTGAGCACCGGAGCAATCATCATGCCCGACAGGAGCTTCATCGATTCATCGACAGATGCCTCGGTCGCGTTGGGCAGGTCCAGCTTGTAGGTTGTGGCGATCGGGCTGGTTTCGGCATTGGTATCGCTGCCGAAGGTTGCGCCCATCCTTTGCCAGGTCGGGATCGCTTCGCCGTCGCCCAGATATTTCGATTGGCGAAACACCATGTGTTCCAGCAGGTGCGAAAACCCGCTTTCGCTGTCTCGCTCATAGAGTGAGCCGACATCCATCCGGATCCGGATCGAAACCTGCCCCGGCGGAACGCCGTTCTTGCGCACGACGTATCGCACTCCGTTGGGCAGCTCTCCGAACTGCCATTCCCTGTCGATCGGAATGTCGCTGCAGCGATAGAGCCACGGGGCAGAAAGATCGCACTTTGGCGCAGGCGCGGCTGCCGGGGCCTTTCGCACCGCCACCGGCTTCTTGCCCTTGGCCGTCGCCGCCTCCAGCGCGGGGGTGGCGATCATCGCAAAGGCGGGAAGAACAAGGGCGAAAGCGCGCAGCGCGCGGAGAGGCTTCAGCATAGGGGGCGGACTATAGGCAGCGGTTTTGTGAAGGGCCAGTGAATAGCGTCTGGCTGGCATGGGATCGGCTTTGGAAGGTTGCCTGCCAGATTTGTCCTAGTCGCCATGGCTTTGGTGGGACCTGCCTACTTGCAAATTCGATCTCAAGTGCGAATGTGGGCTGAGAAGCGCTGACGGGGGACATCATGAAGATTGCGAAGAAAACGCAGGACCGCTTAGTTGCTGGACTTAAGAGATATCAGCCTATTGTCCGAAAATTGGCCGAACGTGACATATCTGAAGCGGACACAGTAACTGTCATCAAAGACATGCTCACAGACATTTTTGGCTATGACAAATATGCTGAGCTGACCAGCGAGCAGCAAATCCGTGGTACTTTCTGTGACTTAGCAATCCGAGTCGAAGGAAAGGTACACTACCTTGCTGAAGTGAAATCAGCGGGAACCACTTTGAACGAAAATCACCTTCGCCAAGCTGTGAACTATGGTGCGCACCAAGGAATTGAATGGGTACTGCTGACCAATGGTATCATTTGGAAGGTCTTCCGAATCAAATTCGGCCAGCCGATCGACTGGGAAGAAGTATATCAGTTTGACATGGGGGCGTTGTCGGCCCGTTCACAAGACGATCTTTCAAAACTCTATATGCTTTGCCGCGAAAGTATCTCGACTGACGCGCTCCAAGCTTACCATAAACAAGCGCAAATTCTGAACCGATATGTGATTGCTGAGCTGCTCCAGGGTGATGCGGTCGTAAGCAGCGTCAGGAAGGAACTCCGACGACTGTTTGATGGCCTGAAGGTGACGGATGAAGAGTTGCGCATTTTTCTGACAAATGACGTGATCAAGCGCGATGCTCTGGATGGAGAGGCTCCGAAAGCAGCCAAGTCACTGGTGAAGAAGGCGACAGGTGCACTAGCTCGCAAGGCCGCTAAGAGCCTCTGAAGTTCGGCGCAAGCCAGCAGGACAGTGCGTTGGAAGAACCTGTTGGTCTGCGCCCTTGCCGCACCCCGCCCTAGTGCCTACATCCCCACTCATGTTTATAGAAACCGAAACCACGCCCAATCCTGCCACGCTGAAGTTCCTGCCGGGGCAGGAAGTGATGTATGCCGGTACCCGCGATTTCCGGGATGAGGAGGATGCCAAGGCATCACCGCTGGCCGAGGCGCTGTTCGATCTGGGTGACGTTACCGGGGTGCTGTTCGGGCGCGATTTTGTCGCCGTTACCGCTGGCCCAGGCACCGACTGGTCGGCATTGAAGCCGCAGGTGGTGTCGATCCTGCTCGACCATTTCATCACCGATGCGCCGCTGTTCCATGCGCCGACTGCGACGGGCATTGTGGTTCCGGCTGAGGAAGAGGATTTTGGCGATGATCCCGCCGACGCCGATGTGGTCGCGCAGATCAAGGAACTGATCGAGACCCGGGTCCGCCCGGCGGTGGCCAACGACGGCGGCGACATCGTCTATCGCGGTTTTCGCGAAGGCGTAGTCTTCCTTGCCATGCAGGGTGCCTGTGCAGGCTGCCCCAGTTCTACCGCCACGCTCAAGAACGGGATCGAGACGCTGCTCAAGCACTATGTGCCCGAAGTGAGCGAAGTACGCGCCGCCTGATCCTTCACTGCCAGAATTCCGGAGTCTCCATGTCCCAGTCGCTGCCTGACGCCTCGCTCGATCAGTTGTTCCGCACCGCCCGCACTTACAACGGCTATCTCGACAAGCCGGTCAGCACCGAGCAGCTGCAAGCAATCTGGGATCTGATGAAGATGGGGCCGACTTCGGCCAACCAGCTTCCCGCCCGGCTGGTCTGGGTCACCAGCGAGGAGGCCAAGGAAAAGCTCGCCGCCTGTACCATGCCCGCAAACGGCGCCAAGATCCGTTCGGCTCCGGTCTCGGTAATTGTGGCGATGGACTTGCAGTTTCACGAACAGCTGCCCTGGCTGTTTCCTCACGCCGATGCGAAGTCGTGGTTCACTGGGAACGATGCGCTGCGCGAAAAGTCGGCATTCCTCAACACCACATTGCAGGCCGGATATTTCATCATGGCTGCGCGGGCGCAGGGGCTCGATACCGGGCCGATGACCGGCTTCTCGAACGAGGCGGTCGATGCCGCATTTTTTGCCGACCAGCCCAACCACAAGTCGGTGATGCTTTCGACCCTTGGCTATGGCGATCCGGCCAGCATCTTTGACCGCAGCCCGCGCCCCGATTTCGACACTTTCAATCGAGTGGCTTGAACGGCTAGACGTTGGGGAATGAAAACCCTGGTGATCGATAGCGCGACCGA
The DNA here is from genome assembly GCA_964582485.1 of uncultured Novosphingobium sp. Classification (GTDB taxonomy): domain Bacteria; phylum Pseudomonadota; class Alphaproteobacteria; order Sphingomonadales; family Sphingomonadaceae; genus Novosphingobium. The sequence goes on along the minus strand of CAZOSI010000120.1, from coordinate 3,924 downwards.
GGCCTGTTCGGTCGCGCTGTTTGTCGGCGATACACTGATCGCCGGGGATTGCCGCGTGCTTGGCCGGGGCCATGCCGAACACCTGGTTCCGATGATTGCCGCGCTGCCGGCAAAGGGCCGGGCCGATCGGATCGCGGTCGCGCTGGGACCGGGCAGTTTCACAGGGGTGCGGGTCGGCCTTGCCGCCGCGCGAGCTCTTGCCTTTGCATGGGAAGCAGAGCTGGTTGGCTATCCCACCCTGGCGCTTATTGCAGCGATGGCGCAGCAGACCCGCCCGGGTGAAGCCGTGACTGTCTGCACCACAGGCGGGCACGGTGAATGGTTCGTGCAGGACTTCGATGCTGCTGGCCTGCCAAGCTCCCCTCTCGCCTCGTTATCTCCGGCTGCCGCAGCAGCGCATGGCGGCGCCCAGCTTGTTGCGGGCAGCCAGGCCGAGGCGCTGCTCGCTGCGCGCGGCCAAGGGACGGTCCTGCCGCTGTGGCCCGATGCGCGCCAGTTCGCGGCGCTCAACCCCGCGCTGCTCGCTGCCGATACCACGCCGCTTTATGGCCGTGCGCCCGATGCCCGGCTGCCCGGAACGGCATGACCGCGCCGCGCGACGACATCGACCGGATCATGGCGGTAATGCACGCCGCCTTCGCCCCCGAATATGGCGAGGCCTGGTCGCGTCGACAGGTCGAGGATTCCTTGCTGATCGGCAATTGTCATTACAGACTGGTCGCGTGTCATGGCGGTGAGCCCCAAGCTGGCGAGTCGGCCGCTGGCTTTTTCCTGTCCCGGACAGGGTTTGAAGAAGAAGAATTGTTACTTTTGGCAGTATTACCTGAATTTCGCCGTAAGGGACTTGCCAATTATTTACTTGAGGAACTTAAAAGCGGGGCTTTGTTGCGTGGTGCAAAGCAACTTTTTTTGGAAATGCGGCGCGGAAATCCAGCCGATTCGCTCTACCGGGCCTTTGGTTTCGTGCCGATAGGCACGCGGGTTAACTACTACCGCACAGCAAATGGCAACCGTTTGGACGCGATAACCTTTTGTTTAAAAATAAAATAATTCAGCTTCAATCCGCGATTACTCCGGAATGGTCGCGAATTTACTGTAGAGAAAGCCTATTGCCATCTTGTTTTGTTAACGAGACTCGCCTAGGCCCAATCTGTCTCGCTACCAGGTGCAAGACAGGATGTAACGAAATCGGGTTCAAAACTAACGGAAGGAATAGGGCCATGGATGCAACCCATGCCGATACCAATGAAATGCTCGTCACCTTGACGTCGGACATTGTCGCCGCTCATGTCAGCAACAATGACGTCGCCGTCGCGGATGTCGCCGCGTTGATCTCCAATGTCTATGGCGCACTTTCCGGACTGGGCCAGGCAGTCGTTGTTGAAGAAGCGCTTCCGGAGCCGGCCGTTTCGGTCCGGTCTTCGATAAAGCCTGACTTCATCGTCTGCCTCGAAGACGGCAAGAAGCTGAAGATGCTCAAGCGCCACCTAATGACGCATTACAACCTGACCCCGGATCAGTATCGCGCGCGCTGGAATCTGCCCGCCGACTATCCGATGGTCGCCCCCAACTATGCCGAAAAGCGCCGCGAACTTGCCAAGAAGATTGGCCTTGGTCGCAAGCCCGGGCAGAAGCGGGGCCGCAAGAAGGCAGCCTGATCGGCCCGCTTTCGGTTGAAGAAATCGCCCGCCGGTCTATGATCGGCGGGCGTTTCTTTTTCAGAACGGAAATTTCGTGCACCAAGCCATCGATATCGAAGCCCTCTGCGCACAGCGCGGCCTGCGGATCACTGAGCAGCGGCGGATAATTGCCAGGGTTCTGTCAGAGGCAACTGACCATCCCGATGTCGAGGCCTTGCACGAGCGCGCTTCAGCAATCGACCCCAAGATTTCGATCGCCACGGTTTACCGCACAGTTCGCCTGTTCGAAGAAGCTGGCATTCTTGATCGACACGATTTCGGAGATGGCCGTTCACGCTATGAAGCCGCACCTGAGGCTCATCACGATCACCTGATCGATGTCGAATCCGGCAAGGTAATCGAATTCGTCGATCCGGAATTGGAAGCGCTGCAACGCCAGATCGCCGAAAAGCTCGGCTATCGGCTGGTCGACCACCGGATGGAACTGTTCGGCGTCCGCCTCGAACGCGAAGGCTGATGGCGCTCGCCCTCGCCCGACCAAGAACCATTTCGCCGCTCGGCT